>NZ_CP109434.1:5000-375000 GCF_036227105.1 Amycolatopsis sp. NBC_01488
CAGGGCAGATTACCCACGTGTTACTCACCCGTTCGCCACTCATCCCCCACCGAAATGGGTTCAGCGTTCGACTTGCATGTGTTAAGCACGCCGCCAGCGTTCGTCCTGAGCCAGGATCAAACTCTCCAACAATGTCTTCGAATTCAATCGAGGCAAAATACTTGCTCTCAAAGGAACCTCATACGAGGTTCAAAACAATAAGCTCTACTGGCTTAGTTCACTAGCACACTGTTGAGTTCTCAAGCAACACACTCCGAATCCGCCCGCTTTATCGGCGGCTGAGACTCTCGGCGTTTGTTTCAAGCTTTGTTCCGAGGCTAGCACCTCGGTTCAGGACCACCCACTCTACCACGTTCGTGGGAGCTTGGTTCGTGGCCCCGGCGGCCGCCCGGTTTCCCCGGCGACTTGGAGAAGTTTACATGCCCCCGAAACCCCCTCGCGCCGGGGGGTCCCTTTTATCGCGCCAGGCCGCTGACCTGCGTCGATCTACGTCCGGGGCGCCCCGTGGGTCACGACGACCGTCAGCGCGACAAGCGCGGCCGTCAGCACCGCGGCGACGTGGATCGGCGCCGGCGTGAACGACGCCGCCAGGACGAGCACCGCCGTCACCGGGAAGCCGATCGCGATCGGACGGCACTCGTTGGTCGGCCCGATGTGCAGCAGCCACACGCTGAGCAGGAAGACCGCGACCGGCAGCGTGGTCGGCACCGCCGCGGCGACTCCGCCGAGGTGCAGCGTCCCCGTGTCGTAGGCGACCGCCACCTCGAGCCCCGCTCCCACGGCCGCTGCGGAGGCGAAGACGAAGTAGTGCCCGTAGCCCCAGCTCATCGCCGTGAACATGGTCCGGCGGCGGACGAGCCGCAGGTGCCCAGGGCGGTCGAAGTACAGCCACCACATCGAGAACACCAGCACCAGCCCGGCCGCGGCCAGCGAGATCAGCGAGCCGAGGTGCCCGGGCTCCGCGGTGCCTTCCTTGATCGCGTTGGTTGCGCTCAGCACCGTCTCGCCGAGCACGATCAGCGTGAACAGGCCGTATCGCTCGGCGATGTGGTGCGGGTGCCACGTCGTTTTCGCGCGGCGCTCGGCGATCACCGGCACCGCGAGCTCGCACAGCACGACGGCCACGAACGTCACGCTCGCGAGCGACGCGGGCAGGAACAGCCGGAGGACCCAGAGCACCTGGCAGAACGCGATGCCGGCGGCGAACCGCAGCGCGGCGGGCCGGGTCTCCGGCGCCGAGCGCGCCGCCCGCAGCCACTGGGCGACCAGGGACAACCTCATCAGGACGTACCCGGCGACGATCGCGCGGAAGTCGCCGTCGAACGCGCGGTCCACCCCGGCCGCGACGGTCAGCCCGCCCGCGATCTGCACGAGCGTGGCCAGCCGGTACGGGACGTCGTCGGTGTCGAACGCCGAGGCGAACCAGCTGAAGTTCAGCCAGCCCCACCAGATCGCGAAGAACACCATCGCGAACGACGAGACGCCGTGGGCGGCGTGCCCCTCGGCCAGCGCGTGGTGCAGCGAGGCCGCGGCCTGGCCGACGGCGACCACGAAGCAGAGGTCGAACAGCAGTTCCAGGGGCGTCGCGACGCGGTGGTGCTCACCGCTGTCGCGCGACCGCATCGGCCGGTACCACACCTGGATCCGGCTTGCGGGCCGCGACGGCTGCGACGGCTGCTCGGTCATGGGGCTCCCCGCGTCTGCGTCGGACGAACGCGTCCATCCCAGCATGATCAGCGCGGCGGGGCCGCACACGACACGGGCGAAAGACGGGCGGGCCCGGTTCCCCCTCACCCGGGCCCGCCCGCTGCCGTCACGCGCCGGCGGCTGTCGATGGGCATCCCTTCCGCGACTGCCGGACGGTCCCCCGCGGACGCCGACATTCACTGGATGGAAGGTGACCGAGTGTGTCCATTCCCTCGAACTCCGGACGCCTCGATCGCTCGGGCCGGTCACCCCATCCCCGGGTGGCCGACCGATTGCCACTGTCGGTAGCCGAAGCCGCGCAGTGAAGGCTCCACTAGATCTACTCGGTGGCTCTCCGTAGCACCAGTGCCTTTCCGCGCTCGTCACTCGGATGGAGCATCGCAAATCTGCCGAAAGTAGTGTCTCAGCCCCGCTGGACGTCCGCGGCGGACGTCTCGGCTTTCCGAGCCTCGTCCTCGTCCCCGGAATGTTGCGCACGGTGGCGCCGCGCCCGGAGTTCGGCGATCGCGAGGGCCAGCGCGGTGCACGTCAGGACGGCCGCGCAGCACAGCGCGACGGTGAGCGCGAGCGGGTAGTCCTTCACCGCGCCGACGACCGTGCCGAACACCGACGCGAGCACGGCGGTGCCGATCGCCGTGCCGATCCGCTGGCCCGTCTGCAGCGCGCCGCCCGCGACGCCGGCCATCCGGACCGGCACGCACTCCAGCGTCAACGTCGTGTTCGGGGAGATCACCATGCCGCCGCCCACGCCCGCGAACAGCAGCGGCAGCGCGAACGCCCACCCGGACACCGACGGCGGGACGAGCTGGGCGAGCAGCGCCACGGCCAGCAGGCCCAGCGCGACCATGGCCAGCCCGGTGACGGTCAGCCGCCGGCCGTACGTCGGCACGAGCCGTCCGGCGACGGCCGCGGACACCGCCGACCCGAGCGCGAACGGCGTCACCGACAGCCCCGACTGCAGCGGCGTGTAGCCCAGGCCCTGCTGGAAGAACATCGCGAAGACCAGCCAGATCCCGGCGAACCCGCAGAAGTAGAGGGCGCCGACCGACGCACCGGCGGCGTATCCCGGCGTGCCGGTGAACAGCCGGGTGTCGAGCAGCGGCGTCCGGCCGCGCCGGACCACCGAGCGCTCCCAGCGCACGAACGCGAAGCCGAACACCAGCGCGACGACGAACATCCACCACAGCCGCGCGGGCCCGTCGGAGTCGGAGTCGATGACCGGGAGCAGCACGCCGAGCACGGCGACCGCGAGCAGGGCGATACCGAGGAAGTCGATCTCCGAGCGCATCCGGAACTGTTTCTTCTCGCTGCGCGGCAGCAGCCGCAGGGCCAGCGCGAACGCGACGACCCCGATCGGCACGTTGACGTAGAACACCCAGCGCCAGCCCTCCTGGGTGCCGAAGACGGCGAGGATGAACCCGCCGAGGATCGGCCCGACCGCCGTGGAGATCCCGACGACGGCGCCGAACATCCCGAACGCGCGGCCGCGCTCGGCGCCGCGGAAGAGGTCCTGGATCAGGCCGGTGTTCTGCGGCGTGAGCATGCCGGCCGCGACGCCCTGGGCGAGCCGCGCGATCACGAGCGTCGTCTCGTTCGGGGCCGCGCCGGCCAGCGCGCTCGTGACGACGAACGCCGCGAGGGCGCCGAGGAACATGGTCCGGCGGCCGAACGCGTCGCCGAGCCGGCCGCCGGTGACCAGGACCAGGCCGAACGCCAGCGCGTAGCCGGAGACGACCCAGCGGATGCCGCCGCTGCTCGCGTGCAGGCCGGACTGCATCGACGGGAGCGCGACGTTGACGATGCTGACGTCGAGCAGCCCCATGAACCCGGCCGTCAGCGAAACGGCAAGCGCTTTCCAGCGCCGGGGATCGGGTTCGTACGACATCGAAGAGCTGACCTCACGCGTGTTCACCGGCCGGGGATACCCCACCCAGCAAACACGAAAGGCGGGATCCGCGCGCGTTGTACGCCCACGGATCCCGCCCTCGGCGACTCAGGTGGAGGCAGTGATGCCCCGGATGCCCTTCAGCTCGCCGATCAGCATCGAGCTGACCTTGACCGGGTAGTCGTAGAGCGCGAAGACCGTCTGGTTCTTGCCCACCAGCTTGAGGTGGACCGGGGTCTCCCCCTTGTGGGCGAGCAGCGTGGACCGCAGCTCGCTGACCACGGACTGGTCGATCTTCTCCGCCGCCGCGAGCAGGACCAATGGCGGCTCGTCGTCGCCGTTGCCCGTGCCGACCTCGGACAGGTCCAGTGTCGCGAGACCGCCGCCGAAGACGGACATCTTGTCTTCGCGCCAGTTGACCCGGCCCTTGACCAGCACCGCGTTGTCTTCGATCAGCTCGCTCGCGAACAGCGCGTACGACTTCGGGAAGAAGAGCACCTCGAGGGAGGCGTCCATGTCCTCGACCGTGCAGATCGCCCAGGGCTCGCCCTTCTTGTTGACCCGCCGCTCGAGCGACGTGATCAGCCCGGAGATGACGATTTCGCCTTCGCGCGGCGGATCGGCGAGGATCCCGGCGATCGGCTTCGGGGCGTGCTTGCGCAGGATCCGCTCGGCGCCGTCCAGCGGGTGGGCCGAGACGTACAGGCCGAGCATCTCGCGTTCGTAGGCGAGCAGCTGCTTGCGCGGGTACTCCTCCTCGCCGAACTTCAGGTGCGCGAGCGGCGACGAGGCCACTGTTTCATCGTCGTCCCCGCCGAAGCCGAAGAGGTCGAACTGGCCCATCGCCTCCTGGCGCTTGAGCGGGACGACGGCTTCGACCGCGTCCTCGTGGACCTGGATCATCGACAGCCGCGTGTGGCCCAGCGAGTCGAACCCGCCGGCCTTGATCAGCGACTCGATGACCCGCTTGTTGCAGGCCACGAGCTCGGACTTGTCGAGGAAGTCGATGAAGGAGGCGTACTTCCCCTTCTCCTCGCGGGTCTTGATGATCGACTCGACGACGTTCGCGCCGACGTTGCGGACGGCACCCAGCCCGAAGCGGATGTCCTCCCCGACGGCCGCGAACCGCAGGGCCGACTCGTTGACGTCCGGCGGGAGCACCTTGATGCCCAGGCGGCGGCACTCGGACAGGTAGACCGCCGACTTGTCCTTGTTGTCGCCGACCGACGTGAGCAGGGCCGCCATGTACTCGGCGGTGAAGTTCGCCTTGAGGTACGCGGTCCAGTAGGAGACCAGGCCGTACGCGGCCGCGTGGCTCTTGTTGAACGCGTAGCCGGCGAACGGGAGGATCGTGTCCCAGAGCGCCTTGACGGCCTCGGCGGAGAACCCGCCCGGGACCAGGTCACTGGCCTTCATCCCGGCCTCGAAGCCCTCGTATTCGAGGTCGAGGACTTCCTTCTTCTTCTTGCCCATCGCGCGGCGGAGCACGTCCGCGCGGCCCATCGTGTAGCCGGCCACCTTCTGGCCGATGTGCATGATCTGCTCTTGGTACACGATCAGGCCGTAGGTGTCGGCCAGGATCTCGCGCAGCGGCTCGTCGAGCTCCGGGTGGATCGGCTTGACCTTCTGCCGGTTGTTCTTCCGGTCCGCGTAGTCGTTGTGCGCGTTCATGCCCATCGGGCCGGGGCGGTACAGCGCGCCGACCGCGACGATGTCGTCGAAGACCGTGGGCTCCATCCGGCGGAGCAGGTCGCGCATCGGCCCGCCGTCCAGCTGGAACACGCCGAGCGTGTCGCCGCGGGCGAGCAGCTTGTACGTCTCCGGGTCCTCGACGCCGAGGGTGTCGAGGTCGATGTCGATTCCGCGGTTGGTCTTGATGTTGTCGATCGCGTCGCCGATGACCGTGAGGTTCCGCAGGCCCAGGAAGTCCATCTTCAGCAGGCCGATGGCCTCGCACGACGGGTAGTCCCAGCCGGTGATGATCGAGCCGTCGTCACGCTGCCAGAGCGGGATCGCGTCGGTCAGCGGGTCGCACGACATGATGACCGCGCAGGCGTGCACGCCCGCGTTGCGGATCAGGCCCTCGAGGCCGCGGGCGGTCTCGAAGATCGTCTTGCACTCTTCGTCGGTCTCGACCAGCGCGCGGACCTCGGCGGCCTCGCCGTAGCGCTCGTGCTTCGAGTCGACGATGCCCGAGAGCGGGATGTCCTTCGCCATGATCGGCGGCGGCAGCGCCTTGGAGATCTTGTCCGCGATCGCGTAGCCGGGCTGGCCGAAGTGGACCCGCGCGCTGTCCTTGATCGCGGCTTTGGTCTTGATCGTGCCGAAGGTGATGACCTGGGCGACCTTGTCCGCGCCGTACTTGTCGGTCGCGTACCGGATCATTTCGCCGCGGCGGCGGTCGTCGAAGTCGATGTCGATGTCGGGCATCGAGACGCGCTCGGGGTTGAGGAACCGCTCGAACAGCAGCTTCTGCGGGATCGGGTCCAGGTTCGTGATGCCGAGGACGTACGCGACGAGCGAGCCGGCGGCCGAACCACGGCCGGGGCCGACCCGGATGCCGACGCGGCGAGCGTAGCTGATGAGGTCGGCGACGATCAGGAAGTAGGCCGGGAAGCCCTTCCCGATGATGACGTCGAGTTCCTTGTCGATGCGCTCCTGGTAGCCGTCCGGCGCGCCCTCCGGGAATCGCCACTTCATGCCGCGCTGGACCTCTTCGCGCAGCCAGCCGCCCTGGTCGTAGCCCTCGGGCACCTCGAAGAACGGCAGCCGGTCCTTGTGCGCGTACACC
Organism: Amycolatopsis sp. NBC_01488; assembly: GCF_036227105.1. Classification (NCBI taxonomy): domain Bacteria; kingdom Bacillati; phylum Actinomycetota; class Actinomycetes; order Pseudonocardiales; family Pseudonocardiaceae; genus Amycolatopsis; species Amycolatopsis sp. NBC_01488. Next base: position 11,384 of record NZ_CP109434.1, read on the forward strand.
TCTTCGTACGACTCGACGCGCTCGGCGATCATCAGCGTCGTGTCGGCCGCGCCCGGGACCTCCTTGTCCCAGTACTCGCGCATGTCGGCGGCGGACTTGAGGTAGTAGCCGTCGCCGTCGAACTTGAACCGGGTCGGGTCGTTGAGGGTCTTGCCCGCCTGGACGCACAGCAGCGCCGAGTGCGTGTCCGCCTGGTCCTTGGTGACGTAGTGCGAGTCGTTGGTGGCCAGCGGCTTGAGGTCGAGCAGCCGGCCGACCTCGAGCAGGCCCTCGCGGACCGACCGCTCGATCGGCAGGCCGTGGTCCATCAGCTCGAGGAAGAAGTTGTCCGCGCCGAAGATGTCCTTGTAGTCGGACGCGGCCTGGATCGCCGCCTCCTTCTGGCCCAGCCGCAGCCGGGTCTGCACCTCACCCGACGGGCAGCCGGTGGTCGCGATGATGCCGGCGTGGTTCTCGGCGATCAGCTCGCGGTCCATCCGGGGCTTGCGGTAGTAGCCCTGCATGCTGGCAAGCGAGGACAGCTTGAAGAGGTTCCGCAGGCCGGTCGCGTTCGCGGCGAGCATGGTCATGTGCGTGTACGCACCGGCGCCCGAGACGTCGCCGCCCTCGCCCAGCTCGTCGGAGCCGCGCTGGTTCGACTGGCCCCAGAAGACCGGCTTCTTGTGGAACCGCGACTCCGGCGCGACGTACGCCTCGATGCCGATGATCGGCTTGAGGCCGTGCTTCTTCGACTGCTGGTAGAACTCGTCGCCGCCGTACATGTTGCCGTGGTCGGTCATGCCGACCGCGGGCATGCCGAGGCGCGCCGCCTCCGCGAAGAGGGGACCGATCTTCGCCGCACCGTCGAGCATCGAGTACTCGGTGTGGACGTGCAGGTGGACGAAGGAATCGTTCGACACCAGCGAAAACCTCCCCTGTGTGGATGGGTCCGGCGCGCCCGGGTCCCCCAGCCTATCCCGCACTCGCCGGGCTCGATTGTGCGCCTCTGGAGCCCGCACCGGGTGGCGCGACGCGCCACCGTTTCGGGCAGTGATGATCACGGTGCGGCCGGCGGGCACGGGGCGCGGTCGGGTGGTCACCCGGCGACGCCCGACGCGTTGCGCATCGGGGCCGGCCGGGTTCGCACCCCGATCGGACGCGCACGAACGGACCGGTGAGCTGAGCCACACCGACGTCTGCTCGCGTTGACAGGCGCCGGGCGGGACACCGAGCATCCCTTCCATGAACCTGTCTGACAGCCAGACAGCCGGACAAGGTGGTCCCCGGCGGGTCAGTGCCATGGAGGCCGTGCTGGCCCACCTGCGGCAGCTGATCGAACGCGGCGACTACCCCGTCGGCGCCAAGCTGCCCTCCGAAGCGACCCTGAGCAGGGAGTTCGAGGTCAGCCGCTCGGTCATCCGGGAAGCGCTGCGCGGCCTGCAGGCGCTCGGCATGACCGAGTCCAAGACCGGCAAGGGCACCTTCGTCACCGCCACCGGGCCCGCCGACAACCCCACCTTCGGGCCCTACTCCGCCCGCGACCTCATCGAGGTGCGCCGGCACGTCGAAATCCCCGTCGCGGGCTACGCGGCCGTGAGACGGAGCCAGGACGACCTCGACCTGCTCGGCCACCTCGTCGAGCGGATGGACGCCGAGACCGACAACACCGCCTGGGTCGCGCTCGACTCGCTCTTCCACATCACCATCGCCCAGGCCTCGGGCAACCCCGTCTTCGGGAAGGTGATCGAAGAGATCCGGGACGCGCTGGCCCGCCAGTCCGCCTTCCTCAACCAGCTCGGCGACCGGCGGCGGCAGTCGAACGTCGAGCACCGCGAGATCGTCACGGCCATCGAGAGCGGTTCCGAAGAGCAAGCCGTCGAGGCCATGACCGCGCACCTCACGCACGTCGAAGCCACTCTCACCAGCATCGTGAACGGGGACCAGTGACCGAGCAGACCCTCACGGCCACGACCGCGGACGCGGGCGACGCCGGCTACCGCAAGGCCCTCAAGCCCCGGCACGTGAACATGATCGCGATCGGCGGCGCGATCGGCACCGGCCTCTTCCTCGGCGCCGGCGGGCGGCTCGCCCAGGCCGGGCCGGCCCTCGCGATCGTCTACGCCGTGTGCGGGCTCTTCGCCTTCTTCGTCGTCCGCGCGCTCGGCGAGCTGATCCTGTACCGGCCCTCCAGCGGCGCCTTCGTCTCCTACGCCCGCGAGTTCATGGGCGAGAAGGGCGCGTACGTCGCCGGCTGGATGCACTTCCTCAACTGGTCGACCACCGGCATCGCCGACATCACGGCCATCGCGCTGTACGCGCACTTCTGGTCGTTCTTCTCGCCGATCCCGCAGTGGGTGCTGGCGCTGATCGCGCTCGCCGTCGTGCTGACGCTCAACCTCGTCTCGGTGAAGCTGTTCGGTGAGATGGAGTTCTGGTTCGCCATCGTCAAGGTCGCCGCGCTCGTGCTGTTCCTGGTGATCGGCATCTTCCTGCTGGTGACGCAGACGCCGATCGACGGCACCGCGCCCGGCCCGCAGCTGATCACCGAGCACGGCGGGATCTTCCCCACCGGCCTGCTGCCGATGGTGCTGATCGTGCAGGGCGTCGTGTTCGCCTATGCCTCAGTGGAGCTGGTCGGCGTCGCCGCCGGCGAGACCGAGCACCCGGAGAAGATCATGCCGAAGGCGATCAACTCCATCATGTGGCGGATCCTCGTCTTCTACGTCGGTTCGGTCGTCCTGCTGGCAATGCTGCTGCCGTGGAGCTCCTACACGAAGGACCAGAGCCCGTTCGTCACCGTGCTCTCGCACCTGGGCGTGCCCGCGGCCGACAGCGTGATGAACCTGGTCGTGCTCACCGCCGCGCTGTCCAGCCTGAACTCCGGCCTCTACTCGACGGGCCGGATCCTGCGGTCGATGGCCAAGGCGGGCTCGGCGCCGAAGTTCACCGGCGTGCTGAACCGCAACCAGGTGCCCTACGGCGGCATCCTGCTGACCGCGTCGGTCTGCGTGCTGGGTGTCGGGCTGAACTACCTGGTGCCGAAGGAGGCCTTCGACATCGTGCTGAACTTCGCCGCGATCGGCATCCTGGCGACCTGGGCGATCATCGTGCTCTGCCACCTGCTGTTCGTCCGCAAGACCCGGCGCAACGGCCTCGAGCGGCCCGCGTTCCGGCTGCCGTTCTCGCCGTACACCGAGATCGCGACGCTCGTGTTCCTCGCCGCCGTCGTCGTGCTGATGGGCTTCGACGAGACCGGCCGGATCACCCTGCTGGCGCTCCCCGCGATCGCCGTCGCGCTGGTCGTCGGCTGGTTCGCCGCCCGCAGGCGGATCGACATGCGCGCGTTCGACGAGGAGGGCATGTGACCACCGAACCCCTGGTCGAGCTGGTCCGCGACGGCATGGTCGAAGGCGGGCACCACGGCTCGGCGATCGTGCTCGCCCCGGACGGCACCACGCGCTTTTCCGCGGGCGACCCGGACGCGCCGATGTACCCGCGGTCGACGGCGAAACCCTTGCAGGCCACGGCGATGGCGCGACTCGGGCTGCGCCTGTCCCCCGCCGGGTTCGCCGTCGCGGCGGCCAGCCACTCCGGCGAGCCGATGCACCTCGACGCCGTCCTGGACGTGCTCGGCGGACGCTCCCCGGACGCGCTGGGCAACCCCGCGGACTTCCCGTTCGACCCGGTCGAGCGCGACCACTGGATCGCGGCCGGGCGGGCTCCGGGCAAGCTCGCGCACAACTGCTCCGGCAAGCACGCGGCGATGCTCGCGACCTGTGACCTGAACGGCTGGGCGGCCGAGGGCTACCTCGACCCGGCCCACCCGCTGCAACGCGCGATCGCCGCGACCGTCGAGGACCTGACCGGGCACGGCATCGAGCGGGTCGCCGTCGACGGCTGCGGCGCACCCCTCTTCGCGACGACGCTGCGCGGTCTCGCCACCGCCGTTTCGAAGATCGCCACGGCCGCGCCCGGGACGCCGGACCACCTGGTCGCCGACGGCATCCGACGGCACCCGGAGCTGGTCGGCGGCAGCCGCCGCGACGTCACCGCCGTCATGCGCGCGGTGCCGGGGCTGCTCGCGAAGGACGGCTTCGAGGCCGTCCAGGTCGCCGCCCTGCCGGACGGCACGGCGATCGCGTTCAAGATCGCCGACGGCGGTGACCGGGCGCGCTACCCGGTGCTGGCCGCGACGCTGAAGCTGTGCGGCATCGACGTGCCGCCCGGGCCGGAAAACCTGCGCGTGACCGGAAACCTTTCGGTGGGGAGCCTCCTGTGACCACTCGTCGCGAACACGACCTGCTCGGCGACAAGGACGTCCCCGCCGGCGCCTACTGGGGCGTGCACACCGCCCGCGCCCGCGAGAACTTCCCCATCACCGGCACGACGATCGCCGCCTACCCGCACCTCGTCGAGGCGCTGGCCGCGGTGAAGGAAGCCGCGGCACGCGCCAACGCCGAGCTGGGGCTGCTCGACCCCGAGATCGCCGATGCCATCGGAAAAGCCTGCCGGGAGATCCGCGCAGGCGCGCTGCACGGCGAGTTCGTCGTCGACGTCATCCAGGGCGGCGCCGGGACGTCGACCAACATGAACGCCAACGAGGTGATCGCGAACCGCGCGCTCGAGCTGCTCGGGCACGCCAAGGGCGACTACCACGTCGTGCACCCCAACGAGCACGTCAACCTCGGGCAGTCGACGAACGACGCGTACCCGACCGCGGTCAACGTCGCGACGATCATCGCGGTGCGCGAGCTGTCCGAAGCGATGGTCGTGCTGGAGAAGGCGTTCGCCGCCAAGGCCGTCGAGTTCCACGACGTGCTGAAGATGGGCCGCACGCAGCTGCAGGACGCGGTCCCGATGACGCTCGGCCAGGAGTTCGGCACCTACGCGGTGATGCTCGGCGAAGACCGGCTGCGGCTGAACGAAGCCGTCGCGCTCCTGCACGAGATCAACCTCGGCGCGACCGCGATCGGCACCGGCCTCAACGCCGCGCCGGGGTACGCCGAGGCCGCGTGCCGGCACCTGCGCGAGATCACCGGGCTGCCCGTCGTCACCGCCGCGGACCTGGTCGAGGCCACGCAGGACTGCGGCGCGTTCGTGCACCTGTCCGGAGTGCTCAAGCGCATCGCGGTGAAGCTCTCGAAGAGCTGCAACGACCTGCGGCTGCTGTCGTCCGGCCCACGCGCCGGGCTGAACGAGCTCAACCTGCCGCCGGTGCAGGCCGGGTCGTCGATCATGCCGGGGAAGATCAACCCGGTGATCCCCGAGGTGGTCAACCAGGTCGCGTTCGAGGTGATCGGCAACGACGTCACCGTGACGATGGCCGCCGAGGCCGGCCAACTGCAGCTCAACGCGTTCGAGCCGATCATCCTGCACGCGCTGTCGGAGAGCATCACGCACCTGGGCGCGGCCTGCCGGACGCTCGCCACCAAGTGCGTCGAGGGGATCACGGCGAACGTCGACGTCCTGCGTTCCTCCGTCGAGAACTCGATCGGCCTGGTCACGGCGCTGAACCCGAGCATCGGCTACGCGGCCGCGACCGAGATCGCGAAGGAGGCCCTCGCCACCGGGCGCGGCGTGGCCGAGCTGGTCGTCGAGAAGGGCCTGATCCCGGCCGAGGAGCTGGCCAGGCTCCTGCGGCCCGAGACGCTCGCCCGGGTGCGCTAGCGGGGCGGGCACGCCCGGCAGCCGGTATCGTCGATCCGGAAGGTAGGACTCCACTTCGGAAGGCGGCGCCCGTGCTGGACCGACTTGTCGACAGGATGCTCGGGCTCCCCCGCTCCGAAGGGCCGAAGCCGGTCGTGACGCGCGACCTGACCGTGCCGATGCCCGACGGCGTCACGCTGCTCGCCGACCGGTACGCCCCGGCCGGGACGACGTCGGCGCCGGTCGTGCTGATCCGCACGCCGTACGGGCGCAAGGGCATCCTCTCGAAGCTCTTCGGCGACACCTTCGCCCGGCACGGGCTGCAGACGGTCGTCCAGAGCACGCGCGGCTCGTTCGGCTCCGGCGGCGAGTTCCGGCCCTTCCACCTCGAGCGCGAAGACGGCGTCGCGACCGCCGAGTGGCTGCGCGCGCAGCCGTGGTGCGACGGCAACCTCGCCATGGCCGGCGCCAGCTACCTCGGGCACACGCAGTGGGCGGTCGGGCCCTACCTCGACCCGCCCCTGGCCGCGATGTGCCTCGGTGTCACGGCGTCGGAGTTCATCTCGACGTTCTACCCGGGCGGCGTGCTCGCGGCGGACAACATGGTGTCGTGGTCGGCGATGATCGGCCGCCAGGAAGAGCGCTTCGCCGCGCTGCCGAACCCGCTGCAGAAGCGCAAGACGCGCAAGGCGATGTCGTTCCTGCCGCTGAGCCGCGCCGACGTCGCCGCGATCGGGAAGCCGGTGCAGTTCCTGCAGGACATCACCGAGCACTTCGTGCCCGAAGACGACTACTGGGCGATGTCCGACCACAGCGCCGAAGTCGCGAAGCTCGACATCCCGGTGTCGATGGTGACCGGCTGGTACGACCTGTTCATCGGCTCGCAGCTGCGCGACTTCCGGCTCCTCGCCGAGGCGGGCAAGACGCCACGCATCACGATCGGGCCGTGGGCGCATGGCGAGCCCGCCAGCATGGGCCCGATGATCCGGGACCAGCTGGGCTTCCTGCGCGCCCACCTGCTCGGCGACCGGACGCAACTGCAACGCGCGCCGGTCCGGCTCTTCCTCCAGGGCGCCGGCACCTGGCTGGACTTCGAGTCGTGGCCGCCGCCGTCGACGGCGACCGCGTCGCACCTGCGGCCGATCGGCGGGCTCGGCGAACAGGCCGGCGACGAGGCGCGGCCGACGACGTTCACCTACGACCCGGCCGACCCGACGCCGTCGGTCGGCGGGCCGCTGCTGACCGGCGACTGGAAGCAGAAGGACAACCAGGAGGTCGAGGCGCGCCCGGACGTCCTGGTGTTCACCGGCGAGCCGCTGCCGTCGGACCTCGACGTCATCGGCGAGGTGGCCGCGACCGTGCACGTGCGCACCGAGCTGCCGCACGCCGACGTCTACGTCCGGCTGTGCGACGTCGACGCGAACGGGGTCTCCCGCAACGTGACCGACGGGATCCTCCGGCTGCGGCCCGGTTTCCCGTCAGCGGACGCGGACGGCGTCGTGACGGCGGAGGTCGCGCTGGACCCGACGGCCTACCGCTTCCGCCGCGGCCACCGGCTGCGCGTCCAGGTGGCGGGCGGCGCGTTCCCGCGCTTCGCGCGCAACCACGGGACCGACGAGCCGATCACGTCGGCGGTGCACGGGAAGCCGAACCGGTTCGAGGTGTTCCACGACGCCGCCCGGCCGTCGAAGATCACGCTGCCGGTGTTCAGCAGCTGACCGTGCGGTGGTGGCTGGTGACGCGGCCGTCGTCGTGCAGGACGTGCAGCAGCAGCGAAGGCGGCCGCTCGTAGTCCAGCGGCCCGCCTTCGTCCCAGCCTCGGTCGGCACCCGGCTCGACCGGCAGCAGCGACTGCGACACCACGCCCGGCGCGATGCGCAGCGGCACGCCGGCGAACGTCGTCGACGCGCCCGTGTGCACGTGCCCGGCCAGCAGCGCCACCACGCGCGGGTGGCGGCCCAGCACCGCCGCGAGCCGGTCCTCGCCCGATTGGCGGATGGCGTCGACCAGCGTGACGCCCACCTCGACCGGCGGGTGGTGGAACGCGACGAACGCCGGGCCGTCGCCGCCGGCGAGCGTGTCGTCGAGCCATTCCACCGTCGAATCGGCCAGGAACCCCGCGCCACGGCCGGGGATCGTCGAATCGCAGAGCGCGAACAAGACTCCGCCTACTTCCCGCACGGCGTCGATCGGATCGTCGGAGGCGGGAAGACCGTGACGACCGGGGCTTCGCCCCAGGCCGGGGGCTCCGCCACCCGGAACCCCCGAAAGGCGGCTGAGCAGCCCGGTGCGGAACGCCGCGCGGACGTCGTGGTTGCCCGGGCACACCAGCACCGGGGCCGGGTGCTTCAGCAGCTCGGCGGCGCGCGCGTACTCCGACGCCGCGCCGTGGTCGGCGATGTCGCCGGTGACGACGACCGCGTCGATCGGGCGGGCCAGCCCACCGAGCCACGCCATCACGGCGGCGACGCGGTCTTCGGCCCGCTGCCCGCCGTCCAGGTGCAGGTCACTCAGGTGCGCGATGATCACCTTTCGTCCTTCCCCAGGTACGCCAGCGCTTTCACCCAGTTGCGGACCAGCACCGCGGACGCGGCCGGCAGGTCGCCGTCGCGCAGGGCGGCGGCGATCCGGCGGTGCTCGCCGATGCTCTCCCCGGCCCGGCCCGCGCCGCCGAAGTACTGCGATTCGTACCGCTTGAGCAGCGGCCTGGTCTGCTCGATCAGCCGCAGCAGGTGCGGGTTCGGGCACCGGGACAGCAGCAGCACGTGCCACCGTTCGTCCACTTCGGACAGATCGGTGTCGGCGGGCGCCGCGGCCATCTCGTCGGCGACGGCGTCGAGCGCGTCGGGCAGCCCGGCCAGCTCCAGCGGCGACGTCCAGCGCAGGGCGAGCGCTTCGAGCTCGGCCACGAGCGGGTAGAGGCGGCGGGCCTCGTCGAGGTCGAGCGGCGGCACCAGGAACCCGCGGCCCGGCGCGGAAACGAGCAGGCCGCGGTCGGCGAGCCCGATCAGCGCCTCCCGCAGCGGCGTCCGGCTGACGCCCAGCTCGCGGGCCAGGTGCACCTCGTTGAGGCGGGCGCCGGCGGGCAGGCGGCCGTCCAGCACACGGGCGGTGATCTCCTCGATGAGGTCGCTGCGCAGCGGGGTGCGGGCCATGGCGGGCAGTATTGCATACAGAACACCGCTACTGTATTCAGTTCACATGACCTTCGACGTCGACCGCGCCCGCCGTGAAACGCCCGGCTGCGCCGAAGTGGTCCACTTCAACAACGCCGGTTCCGCGCTCCCGCCGTCCGTCGTGACCGACACCGTCGTCGACTACCTGCGCCACGAAGCGCTGGTCGGCGGGTACGAAGCGGCCGCCGAGGCGGCGGACCGGCTCGACGCGGTGTACGCGTCGGCGGCGCGGCTCGTCGGCGGCGAACCGGACGACATCGCGCTCACCGACAACGCGACCCGCTCGTGGCAGGCGGTGTTCTACGCGCTGCCGTTCAAGACCGGCGACCGGATCCTCACCTCCCGAGCCGAGTACGCCAGCAACGCCATCGCGTTCCTGCAGGTCGCCAAGCGCACGGGCGCGGTCGTCGAGGTGATCGGGGACGACGAGTCGGGGCAGCTGGACGTCGAACAGCTGCGGCGGCGCGTCGACGGCGACGTCAAGCTGATCGCCGTCAGCCACGTGCCCACCCAGGGCGGGCTGGTCAACCCGGCCGAGGAGATCGGCGCGGTCGCGGAGGCGGCGGGCATCCCGTTCCTGCTCGACGCGTGCCAGTCGGCCGGCCAGGTCGACCTCGACGTCACGCGCCTGAAGTGCGACGCGCTGTCGGCGACCGGCCGCAAGTACCTGCGCGGCCCGCGCGGCACCGGGTTCCTCTACGTGCACCCGCGGCTGCGCGAGCACCTGGAGCCCGCGATGCTCGACCTGCATTCGGCGAGCTGGGAGTCGCCCACGGAGTACGTCGTCGACCCGACTGCCAAGCGCTTCGAGGTGTGGGAGCGCGACTTCGCGGCGGTGTTCGGCCTCGGCGCCGCGATCGACTACGCGCTCGAGTGGGGCCTGCCCGCCATCGAAACGCGGGTCGCCGCACTGGCCGCGACGCTGCGCGCCCGGCTCGCCGACGCCGGGGCGCGCGTGCACGACGTCGGCGCCCGCAAGTGCGGCATCGTGACGTTCAGCGTCGACGGCACCCCGGCCGAGGCGATCAAGGCCCGGCTCGCGGAGGCGACCATCACCACGTCACTGTCGACGCGGACGTCGGCCCAGTTCGACTTCACCGCGCGCGGCCTGCCGGACCTGGTGCGGGCGTCGGTGCACTACTACAACACCGACGACGAGATCGACCTGCTGATCCGGCAGGTGGAGAAGCTCTAGAAGGCGGTCACCCCGGTGAGCTCCGCGGACACGGTCCACAGCCGCTCGGCCTGCGCGGGGTCGATCGCGTAGCCCTTGACCCCGGTGCGGCCGCCGTCGGCGGGCGCGGGCTCGGCGATGTCGCAGTCCTCGAGGTAGACGCCGCCGAGGCCGTCGAGCTGCGGGGACGTCGCGGCCCAGACCTGCGTCGCGGCGCCCTGCTCCGGCGTCTTCGCGCCGCCGGTGACCTGGCCTTCCGCGTCGACCATGCCGGCGTCGACCAGTTCCTGCCGGTCGAGGTAGCGCACCAGGTCGGTGAGGATGCGGCCCGGGTGCAGGGCGAACGCGCGGACGCCGTGCTCGCGCGCCAGCTTGTCGAGCTGGACCGCGAAGAGCACGTTGGCCGTCTTCGCCTGGCCGTACGCGAGCCACTTGTCGTAGCCCTGCCGGAATTCGAGGTCGTCGAAGCGCACCGGGCCGAAGTGGTGGCCGCGCGAGGACACCGAGACGACGCGCGCACCGGAGGTGAACGCGGGCCACAGCCGGTTCACCAAGGCGAAGTGGCCCAGGTGGTTGGTCGCGAACTGCGCTTCCCAGCCCGGCCCGACGCGCGTCTCCGGCAACGCCATGATCCCGGCGCTGCCGATGAAGATGTCGATCCCACGTCCGGAAGCGAGGAACCGCTCGGCGAACGCGCGGACGCTGTCCAGGTCACCGAGGTCCAGCTCGTCGACCTCGACGTTTTCGAAGCCCCGCAACGCTTCTTCCGCCGCGGCGCGGCGGCGGGCCGGAACGACGACGTGCGCGCCGGCGGCGGTCAGCGCCCGCGTCGTCTCCAGGCCGATGCCGGAGTAGCCGCCGGTGACGATCGCGAGCTTGCCGGTCAGGTCGAGGCCGGCCACGACCTCGGCCGCCGTCGTGGTGGCGCCGAACCCCGAACCGATCTTGTGCTGTGCAGTGGTCATCCCCCGACGCTACGAGCTGGAGTGAACTCCAGCGCAACTCCGAGTGACGCAGGGATCAGTCCTTGAGCAGCTGGCGCGCGATCACGAGCTTCTGGATCTCGCTGGTGCCCTCGTAGATCCGGAACAGCCGCGCGTCGCGGTAGATCCGCTCGACCGTGACGCCGCGGACGTACCCCATGCCGCCGTGCACCTGCACCGCGCGGTCGGCGACGCGGCCGAGCATCTCGGTGCAGAACAGCTTCGCCGACGACGGCCCGAGCTTGCGGTCCTCGCCCGAGTCGTACTTCGCGGCGGCTTCGTGCGCCATCGCGCGGCCGGCCGCCAGTTCGGCGTGCGACTCCGCCAGCAGCGCCTGGACGAGCTGGTACTCACCGATCACCCGGCCACCCTGACGCGCCGTCCGCGCGTACTCGACGGCTTCGGCGAGCGCGCGCTCCGCCATCCCGACGCACAGGGCCGCAATGTGCAGCCGGCCGCGGGCGAGCGAGGCCATCGCGATGCCGAAGCCCTTGCCTTCCTCGCCGATCAGCGCATCGGCCGGCAGCTCGACGTCGTCGAAGACCACCTCCGACGTCCACGCGCCGGCCTGGCCCATCTTGGCGTCGTGCGGGCCGACCGTGACGCCGTCCGCGCCCGCGCACACCAGGAACGCCGAGATCCCGCGGCTGCCCGTGCTGTCGGGGTCGGTGCGCGCGAACACGACGAAGACCTCGGCCAGGGGCGCGTTGGTGATGAACCGCTTGGTGCCCGAGAGCCGGTAGCGGTCGCCGTCGCGGACCGCGCGGCTGGTCAGGCCGCCCGGGTCCGAGCCGGCCTCGGCCTCGGTGAGCGCGAACGACGCGATCGCCTGGCCCGCGGCCAGCCGCGGCAGCCAGCGGGTGCGCTGGTCCGGCGTCCCGTAGTGCACGATCGCCTGGCCGGCGATGCCGTTGTTGGTGCCGAACAGCGACCGGAACGCGGGCGTCGTGTGGCCGAGCTCGATCGCGAGCCGGACATCCTCGGCCATGCCGAGGCCGAGGCCGCCGTACTCCTCGGGCAGCGCCCAGCCGAACAGGCCCAGCTCGGCGGCCTTTTCCCGGATCTCCGCCGGGATCTCGTCGCGTTCGTCGATCTCCGCCTCGCGCGGCACGACCTCCTTGCGCACGAACTCCCGCACCGCACCGAGCACCTGCCCGAAAAGCTCCGCGTCCATGCGTCGCACGGTACCCGGTAGCGTGCGGGGCGTGAGCACCTTCTTCGACGTCGCCGAGCAGCACCCGGACCGGCTCGCGGTGCTCGCGCCCGACGGGACCACCGCGACCTTCGGCGAGCTGGCCGCGCGGGCGAACCGCCTGACGCACGCCCTGCACCGGCTCGGCCTCGGGGCGGGCGACGGCGTCGTCGCGATCGTCCACAACGGACTCCCCTACTTCGAGCTGCTGTTCGCCACGCTGCAGGCCGGGATGTACTTCACCCCGGTCAACTACCGGTCGTCGCCCGCCGAAATCGCCTACGTCGTGGAGAACAGCGGCGCGCGGGTCGTCGTCGCCGACGCGGACATCGCGCGCGAATGCGACCTCGACCTGCCGCGGTTCGCCGTCGGCGCGGCCGACGGCTGGGGCGACTACGCGTCCTGGGGCGAGGACGAGCCGTCGACGCCACCGGAGCCGCGGACCGCGGGCCAGACGATGCTCTACACGTCGGGCACCACCGGGCGGCCCAAGGGCGTCCGGCGCGCGCTCAGCGGGAAACCGCCGTCGCTGCACCCGATCCACCGCGACCTGCTGGCGATGTTCGACGTCGAGCCGGGGCCGGGCGTGCACCTGGTGGCCTGCCCGCTCTACCACGCCGCACCCGGCTCGTTCGCCGTGAACGCGATGCACCTCGGGCACCGCGCGGTGCTGATGGACCGCTTCGACGCCGAGGAGACGCTCCGGCTCATCGAAGAGCACCGTGTCACCGACACGCACCTCGTGCCGACGATGTTCCACCGGATGCTGCGGCTGCCCGACGACGTCCGCGCGCGGTACGACCTGTCGAGCCTGACCAGCGTGATCCACGGCGCGGCGCCCTGCCCGCCCGAGGTCAAGGAGCGGATGATCGCCTGGCTCGGCCCGGTGGTGCACGAGTACTACGGCGCGTCCGAGGGCCTGATCTGCGGCGTCACCGCCTCGGAGTGGCTCGAAGCGCCGGGTACCGTGGGCCGGCCGCTGACCGGCGTGCAGGTGAAGATCCTCGACGACGACGGTTCCGCGGTGCCGGACGGCGAGCCGGGCACGCTCTACTTCAGCTCCGCCCACACCGCGCTCGACTACCTCGGCGACCCGGAGAAGACCGCGGCCGGCCGGTCCGGCGAGTACATCACCGTCGGCGACTTCGGGTACCGCGACGCCGAAGGCCGCGTCTTCCTGCTCGACCGGCGGACCGACCTGATCCTCTCCGGCGGCGTCAACATCTACCCCGCCGAGATCGAGGCGCGGCTGCTCGGCCACCCGGACGTCGCCGACGCGGCGGTGGTCGGCGAGCCGGACGAGGAATGGGGACAGCGGGTCGTCGCCGTCGTCGAGCCGGTCCCCGGCGTCTCCCCGGACGACGCCCTGGCCGCGCGCCTGGCCGAGCACTGCCGGGCGGCGCTGGCCGGGTTCAAGACGCCGAAGCGGTTCGACTTCACCGATCGCCTGCCACGCACCGAATCGGGCAAGATGATGCGGCGCACCCTGCGCCGGGACTGACTGCCCGATCGGCCGCCCCCAGGGTCACGGCGGTTCGCGGTAGCTTTTGCCCATGCGCAAGCCGATCACCGTGACCCTGGCCGCCGTCGCGGCCGCCGTGCTGCTGCCCGCGACGGCGTCCGCGACGCCCGGCAGCGGCGTCACCGGCACGATCCTGACCCAGAAGACCATCGGCCACACCGACTACACGCTGCGGGAGATCACCATCCAGCCCGGCGGCTACACCGGCTGGCACTTCCACGACGGCACGCTCTACGCGTACGTGAAGGCCGGGACGCTCACGCACAACATGGCCGACTGCAGCCTCGACGGCGTCTTCGGCACCGGGCGCGCGTTCACCGAGAAGCCGGACCAGGTGCACATCGGCCGCAACCTCGGGTCGACGCCGCTGGTGCTGGACGTCCTGTACGTGCTCCCGGCGGGCAGCCCGCTGTCGGAGGACGCGCCGGACCCCGGCTGCGGCTTCTAGCTGGAGAACCAGCCCGCCGCGTCGAGCCGGTAGGCCGCCGGGCCGACGACCGCACGCAGGTCGGTCTCGAGCGCGGTCATCCGCTCGGCGCCGACCGTGCGGGCCCAGTCTCGTCGCAGATCGTCGAAGATTTCCGCGGACTTCGTCAGCGCGTCGACGCCGTGCGCGGTGAGCCGCACGATCTTGCGGCGCGCGTCGTCCGGGTCGTCGGCGCGCTCGGCGTACCCGAGTGCCTCGAGCCGCTCGACCGTCTTGCCCGCCGCCTGCTTGGAAACGCCGAGCCGGCGGCCGATCTCCGACGCCGTCGCGCCCCGGACCCCGATGGCCTGCATCGCGAAGCCGTACGACGGGCGGACGTCCGGGTGCCCGCGGCGCGCGAGCTCGGCGTGGAGGCGGTCGATGAGCGTGCGGAACCCGCCGAAGAGCAGGAAGGGCAGCTCGTAGCCGGGCGCGTCGGTCATCGCCCCTTGCCCTTTTCGACAACCAGGTTTACGGTTCCGACAACCACATTGTCGATCCTACGTCTGGAGCCGTCTTGTTCCCCGATCACACCCCGGAGTCTGCACCCCCGGCCGCCCGCCCGGCGATGGCGGCCACCGCGAAGAAGTTCGGCCGGGTCCCGGCCGCCGTCGCGCGCCTCGCGACGTCGCCGGAGCTGCTGAACGGCTTCCTGAAGCTCAACGCGATCTTCGAGTCCGCGACACTGCCGGCGCTGGACCGCGAAGTGCTGGTCATGACGGTGGCCGCACGCAACGGGTGTCACCTGTGCGTGGCGATGCACACGGCGACCCTGCACGGCCTTTCGGCTTCACCCGAGCTGGTTTCGGCACTGCGGGCGCAGTCCGCCCTGCCCTCGCCGCAGCTGGAGGCACTGCGGCGGTTCGTGCTGACCGTCCTGGACACGACGGGCGACGTCCCGCCCGCGGAGCTGGCCGCTTTCACCGACGCCGGCTACACGGCCCGGAACGCCCTGGAAGTCGTGCTGGGAATCGGGACGTACACGCTGTCGACATTCGCGAACCGCCTGACCGCGGCCCCGCTCGACGAGGCCTTCGCCGGCCACGCCTGGCACGCGGCGTGAAGCCCGTGGGGGCCGCCTTCACCGGCGGCCCCCACCCTTCTGGAACGGCGTGGTGCCCGCCGGCACCGCGGTCGCAGGTCAAGCACGACGTCATCATCCGCGTTGTCGAGATCCGACCACAGGTCGCGGAAATTGTTGGCACCGGAGCAAAACGCAGCAAGCGGTAGCGGGTGATCGGCCGCCAGGATCCCGCCCAGGCCGCTGCCCGGGATCGGCTCGTCGAACGTCCCGCCGGTGAGCGTGATCAAGCCACCGTCGGTGATCTTCACGCTTGCGACGCTACCGTCGCCAACCTCCGGTCTTCGTCGAGATCGCCCGAGAAGCTCAGAACGGCCGGGAGAAGTTGCCCAGGACCATGCAGTCCGGCGGCAGCCCGTTGGGCGTCTCGAGGTAGGAGCACCGGGTGATCCGGATCCGGTCGAAGCCGCCGACCAGGTCGGGGTTGCCGAGGGTGAAGTGGATGGACCGGGTCCCGTGCGGGTAGTCGTCGAAGGTGACCGTGCGGCCCTCCGACGCGATCCGGGTGGAGCCCTTCATGGCGTCGAACACGATGTTGATCATCGTGACCGGGTTCGCGTCGCCGCTCATCCGCCAATCCGCGATGTGGACGTCCCCCTGCACTTCGGTGACCCGGTTCCACCAGGTGAACGAGCCGGCAGTGCCGTAGCTGTACCCGACGTCGAACGTCGTCGAGTCGCCGACCTGCCCGGCGCTCGCCGTGCCGGTCGCGACCACGAGGCCGCCGGCCAGTGCCAGGCCCACCAACAGTGCGCGCAGCTTCCGATTCATCGATGACCCCTTCACGTCCGCGCTTGTCACCGACTACTCGCGTGCCAGGCCGTTCCGGTTTATGTGACCCAGGTCTCCTTTCGTCGTGTCCGGCCGGCTCGTCCCGCTCCGACCCCCAGGTGAACAACCACCGAGAAGGAGTCGACATGGACAAGCCGGCCGGACGGCGGGAGTGGCTGGGGCTGACGGTGCTCGTGCTGCCCACCCTGCTCGTCGCGATGGACATGACCTCGCTGTTCCTCGCACTGCCGCGACTGAGCGCCGACCTCGGGGCGAGCGCCACCGAGCAGCTCTGGATCACCGACAGCTACGGCTTCGTCGTGGCCGGGTTCGTGATCACCATGGGCACCCTCGGCGACCGCATCGGGCGACGCCGGCTGCTGATGATCGGGGGCGCCGCCTTCGCGGTCACCTCGGTCGTGGCCGCGTTCTCCACGAGCCCGGCGATGCTCATCGTGGCCCGCGGCGCGCTCGGCATCGCCGGGGCGACGCTGATGCCGTCGACGCTCGCCCTGATCACCAACATGTTCCGCGACGAGAAGCAGCGCGGGAAGGCGATCTCGATCTGGGCGACGTGCCAGTTCGCGGGCGGCTCGGCCGGTCCGGTGCTCGCCGGGTTCCTGCTGCAGCACTTCGCGTGGGGCTCGGTCTTCCTGGTCGCCGTCCCGGCCATGGGTGTCCTGCTGATCGCCGGGCCGGTCCTGCTGCCGGAGTTCCGGGCACCGGCGTCCGGACGGCTCGACTTCGCCGGCGTCGGGCTTTCGCTGGCCGCCGTGCTGCTGATCGTGTTCGGGCTCAAGCAGCTGACCACCGGGCAGCTGCTCGTGCCGGTCGCCGCGATCGCCGTCGGCGCCGCGCTCGGCGCCGTCTTCGCCCGCCGTCAGCTGACCACGTCGTCGCCGCTGCTGGACCTGCGCCTGTTCCGGAACCGGCCGTTCACCGCGGTGCTGGTCGCGCTGGTGGTCGCCGGGGTCGCGATGGCCGGCGTCGGACTGCTCGTGACGCAGTACCTGCAGAGCGTCCTGGGGTATTCGCCGCTCGCGTCGGCGGTGCTGTTCGCGCCGATGGGCCTGGGCGTCGCGGCGGGCACGATGACGGCGCCGGCGCTGACCCGCCGGATGACCCCGGCCACGGCGATCGCGGGCGGCCTGGTGGTCTCGGCAGCCGGCGGCGTCCTGCTGGCCTTCACCGGCGGCGTGGGGCTGGTCATGGTGGGCATCGCGGTGCTGACGCTGGGCACGGGCCCGCTGTTCGCGCTGGGGATCAGCCTGGTGCTGGGCGCGGTCCCACCGGAGCGAGCGGGCTCGGCGGCCTCGATGGCGGACACGGGCAACTACCTGGGCGGCTCACTGGGCATGGCCCTGATCGGCCTGACGGCGACAGCGGTGTACCACGCGGCGTTCCCGGCGGGCACCACCCTGGCGGCGGACGTCACCCACCCGGAACTGGCGAACCAGGCGAAGGAAGCCTTCACGACGGCCGTGAACGTCACGGGCGTGATCGCGGCGGTGCTGTTCGCGGGATTGGCGGTGCTGGTGCGGACGATGAACCGCACGAGGGTGGGCGCAGCAGGGTTCGAACCTGCGACCGCTCGGGTGTAAGCCGAGTGCTCTCCCGCTGAGCTATGCGCCCGTGCGGCGGCGGCCCCACGCCGGGAGCCGCCGCCGACGAAGATCAGGCCAGTTCGGCCACGGCCTTCTTCCAGCCCTGCTGGTCACGCGCCTCGCCCGGCGCGTTGACCTCGGCGAACCTGACCACACCGGACGTGTCGATCAGGAACGTGCCGCGGACCGCCAGGCCCGCCTGCTCGTTGAAGACGCCGTACGCCTGCGCCACCTCGCCGTGGGGCCAGAAGTCGGACAGCAGCGGGAACTGGTAGCCCTCCTTCTCGGCCCACGCCTTCAGCGAAAACGGCGTGTCGACCGAGACGCCCAGGACCTGGACGCCCTTGTTGTCGTAGTCGGCGAACTCGTCGCGGAGCTGGCACAGCTCGCCGGTGCAGATGCCGCTGAACGCGAACGGGTAGAAGACCAGCAGGACCGGCTTGTCGCCCCGGAAGGACGACAGCTGCACGGGCTGCTTGTTGTAGTCGTTGAGCGTGAAGTCAGGGGCCTCAGAACCGACCTCGACGGTCATACCGCGTTTCCTCTCCCGTACGGACACGTGCCTGCGACGACAACCCTATCGTGTCAGCCGGGCGGGACCTGTTCAGCGCTGCTTCGACTTCGACTTCGGCGAGACCAGGCGGGTGCCGATCCAGTTCGCGCCGACGCTCATGTTGGCGGTCTGGGCCAGTCCGACGGCAGGCACCGCTTCGGCGATCTCGCTCGGCTCGACGTGCCCCGGCTGCCCGTTCTTCGGGGTCAGGACCCAGATCACGCCGGTCTCCTCCAGGGGGCCCCTGGCGTCGATGAGCGCGTCGCCCAGGTCGCCGTCGTCCTCGCGCCACCAGAGCAGCACCACGTCGATGACCTCGTCGGCGTCCTCGTCGAGGATGTCCCCGCCGATCTGCTCCTCGATCGCCGCGCGGAGGTCGTCGTCGACGTCCTCGTCCCAGCCGATCTCCTGGACCACCATCTCGGGCTTGATGCCGAGCCTCTCGGCGACGCTGCTCTGATCAGCGTCTCCCGCGGCGACCACTGCTTTCACTCCTCCAACTACGACGGAGCGTGGCGTCCGACCCCCGTTGCGAGGGTACGGCCGCGCCACACTCGGCGACCCGGTTGCCGATAGCGAACACTGGTGCGGCTCCGCGCGCAACCGTCCACACCGGATCTTTGACAACTCGTGTCGCAGGATACGGCCCGCGACCGGCTCACCATGGCGGCGTTGACGGCGTTTCGGGGCCTCGCGAGACCGGTCTGCCACCCCTTCGGGTGCCGTCCCCTAGGGTGGGGGAGAAGAAAACGCGCGCGCGATACACCGCGCGCGGGGAGTGGCTCGACCGGGTCGGCTGATGTTACCGCTGAGTAGCGGTGCGGAAGCCGGGACGGAAGACGACGATGGAGAGTCGTACACCCCCGAGTACGAGCACCACCGGCTGCAACTTTTCGCAAGGAGACCCCTTGGCCCCGCAGAACGACGGCGCCTCCGGCAAGGAGACCCCGGCACGCGTACGCGTCATCCGTGACGGATTGGCGGCGCACCTGCCCGACATCGACCCGGAGGAGACCGCCGAGTGGCTGGACTCCTTCGACGAGGCGCTGGCCAGGGGAGGTCAGCAGCGGGCCCGGTACCTGATGCTGCGCATCCTGGAGCGCGCCCGGGAACGCAACGTGGGCGTCCCGGCGCTGACCTCCACGGACTACGTCAACACCATCCCCACCGAGAACGAGCCCTGGTTCCCCGGCGACGAGGAGATCGAGCGCCGCTACCGGGCCTACATCCGGTGGAACGCCGCGATCATGGTGCACCGCGCGCAGCGTCCGGGTGTCGGCGTCGGCGGGCACATCTCGACGTACGCCTCGTCCGCCGCGCTCTACGAAGTCGGGTTCAACCACTTCTTCCGCGGCAAGGACCACTCCGGCGGCGGCGACCAGATCTACATCCAGGGCCACGCCTCCCCCGGCATCTACGCCCGCGCGTTCCTCGAGGGCCGGCTCTCGGAGTCGCAGCTCGACGGCTTCCGCCAGGAGTACAGCCACGCCGGTGAGGGCGGCGGCCTGCCGTCGTACCCGCACCCGCGGCTGATGCCGGAGTTCTGGGAGAACCCGACGGTGTCGATGGGCCTCGGCCCGATGAACGCCATCTACCAGGCGCGGTTCAACCGCTACCTGCGCGACCGCGGCATCAAGAACACCGACGACCAGCACGTCTGGGCGTTCCTGGGCGACGGCGAGATGGACGAGGCGGAGTCGCGCGGCCTGATCCACGTCGCGGCCGGCGAGGGCCTCGACAACCTGACCTTCGTGATCAACTGCAACCTGCAGCGCCTCGACGGCCCGGTGCGCGGCAACGGCAAGATCATCCAGGAGCTGGAGTCGTACTTCCGCGGCGCCGGCTGGAACGTCATCAAGGTGATCTGGGGCCGCGAGTGGGACTCGCTGCTGCACGCCGACCGCGACGGCGCGCTGGTCAACCTGATGAACGTCACGCCGGACGGCGACTACCAGACGTACAAGGCCAACGACGGCGCCTTCGTCCGGGAGCACTTCTTCGGCCGCGACCCGCGGACGAAGGACCTGGTCAAGGACCTCTCCGACGCCGACATCTGGAACCTCAAGCGTGGCGGGCACGACTACCGCAAGGTGTACGCGGCCTACAAGTCGGCGCTGGAGCACCACGGCCAGCCGACGGTGATCCTGGCCCACACGATCAAGGGCTACGGCCTGGGCCCGGCGTTCGAGGGCCGCAACGCCACGCACCAGATGAAGAAGCTCACCCTCGACGACCTCAAGCTGTTCCGCGACTCGCAGCGGATCCCGATCAGCGACGAGGAGCTCGAGCGCGACCCGAAGCTGCCGCCGTACTACCACCCGGGCGCGAACTCGCCCGAGATCGAGTACCTGATCGGCCGCCGCAAGGCGCTCGGCGGCTTCCTGCCGGAACGCCGTCCGAAGGCCGCCAAGGCGCTGGTCCTGCCCGGCGACAAGGTCTACGAGGGCATCCGGAAGGGTTCCGGCAAGCAGGAGGTCGCCACGACGATGGCGTTCGTCCGGCTGGTCCGCGAGCTGGCGAAGGACTCCGAGATCGGCAAGCGCGTCGTCCCGATCATCCCGGACGAGGCCCGCACCTTCGGCCTCGACTCGATGTTCCCGACGGCCAAGATCTACAACCCGCACGGCCAGACGTACACGTCGGTCGACGCGAGCCTGATGCTGGCCTACAAGGAGTCCGAGAAGGGCCAGCTGCTGCACGAGGGCATCAACGAGGCGGGCTCGACCGCGTCGTTCACCGCCGTCGGCACGTCCTACGCGACGCACGGCGAGCCGATGATCCCGATCTACATCTTCTACTCGATGTTCGGGTTCCAGCGGACCGGTGACGGCCTCTACGCCGCCGCCGACCAGATGGCCCGCGGGTTCGTCCTCGGCGCCACCGCCGGGCGCACCACGCTGACCGGTGAGGGCCTGCAGCACGCGGACGGGCACTCGCTGCTGCTGGCGGCGACCAACCCGGCCGCGGTGGCCTACGACCCGTCGTGGTCGTTCGAGATCGCGCACATCGTGAAGGACGGCCTCCGCCGGATGTACGGCGAGACCGGCCCGGACGGCAACGGCGAGAACGTCTTCTACTACATGACGATCTACAACGAGCCGTACCAGCAGCCCGCCGAGCCGGAGAACCTCGACGTCGACGGCCTGCTTCGCGGGCTCTACAAGTACGCCGACGCGCCCTCGGGCGACGGTCCGGAGGTGCAGATCCTCGTCTCGGGCGTCACGATGCCGGACGCGCTCAAGGCGCAGAAGATGCTGGCCGAGGACTGGGGCGTGCGGGCCGCGGTGTGGTCGGCGACGTCGTGGACCGAGCTGCGGCGCGAGGCCGTCGAGATCGACCACGACAACCTGCTCTACCCCGGCAGCGAGCCGCGGGTGCCGTTCGTGACCGAGAAGCTGCAGGGCGCGAACGGGCCGGTCGTCGCGGTGTCGGACTGGATGCGCGCGGTACCGGACCTGATCCGCCCGTACGTGCCGACCGACATGCTGACGCTGGGCACGGACGGCTTCGGGTTCTCCGACACCCGGCCGGCGGCGCGGCGGAAGTTCCTGGTCGACGCCGAGTCGATCACCGTCGGGGCGCTGTCGATCCTCGCCAAGCGCGGCGAGGTCGAGCAGGCGAAGGTCCTCGAAGCGGCCACGAAGTACCGGCTCGACGACATCGCGGCCGCCGGGCCGCAGACGTCGGATTCCGGCAGCGCGTGACTTGCTGTTAGAAGCACAGTGCTAGAAAGGGACCCGGCAGACATCCGATGTCTGCCGGGTCCCGCTTGCCGTGATTGGTCGTAGGGAGTTGATGAAGGTGACGAAGCGCCGACTGCCGAAGCCGGACGAGCTGAAGCAGCTCCTGCGACCGAAGCCGATCGTGCTGAACCCGACCGACCGGCGGCTCGCGAACGCGCACACCATCGCCGACCTGCGGATGATCGCCCGCAAGCGGACCCCGCGGGCGGCCTTCGACTACACCGACGGCGCGGCCGAGCTGGAAGACAGCCTGCGTCGCGCCCGCCAGGCCTACCGGCGGATCGAGTTCCACCCGAACGTGCTGCGCGGAGTGTCCGATGTGGACACCACGCGCGAGATCCTCGGGAAGCCGTCGGCACTGCCGTTCGCCTTCGCCCCCACGGGGTTCACGCGGATGATGAACCACGAGGGCGAGGCCGCCGTCGGCCGCGTCGCGCAGCGCAACGGCATCCCGATGGGCCTCTCGACGATGGCGACGACGTCGATCGAGGACCTCGCCGCGGCGGCACCCGAAGCGCGCAAGTGGTTCCAGCTCTACGTCTGGCGCGACCACGGCGCGGGCGAAGATCTGATGAATCGCGCGTGGGCGGCGGGCTACGACACGCTGATGCTGACCGTGGACACCCCGGTCGGCGGCGCGCGCCTGCGCGACGTCCGCAACGGCCTGACGATCCCGCCCGCGTTGACGCTCAAGACGTTCCTCGACGGCGCGACGCACCCGGCGTGGTGGTTCAACCTGCTCACCACCGAGCCGCTGCAGTTCGCGTCGCTCAGTCACTTCGACGGCACGGTCGCGGAGCTGCTGAACAAGCTGTTCGACCCCACGCTGAACTTCGACGACCTGGACTGGGTGCGCCAGACCTGGCCCGGGAAGCTCGTGGTCAAGGGCGTGCAGAACGTCGACGACGCCCGCGACGTCGTGAAGCACGGCGCGGACGCGGTGCTGCTGTCCAACCACGGCGGCCGCCAGCTCGACCGCGCCCCGACGCCCCTGGAGCTGCTGCCGGCGGTACTGGACGAGATCCAGGGCGGCGCCGAGGTCTGGATCGACACGGGCATCCTGTCCGGCGGCGACATCGTCGCGGCGATCGCGCGCGGCGCGGACGCCGTGCTGATCGGCCGCGCGTTCCTCTACGGCCTGATGGCCGGCGGCGAGCGCGGCGTCCAGCGGTGCGTCGACATCCTGCGCACGGAGATGGTCCGCACCATGCAGCTGCTCGGCGTCCGGACGCTGAAGGACCTCACGCCGTCGCACGCGACCCTGCGTTAGACCTGCGCCTGGCCGCCGTCGACGACGACGGGCATCACGCGTGATCCGGCGGGCATCACGGCGATGCCGCGCCAGTCACGCGTGATGCCCGTCCAGTCACGCGTGCTGCCTCTCCAGGCACGCGTGATGCCTCTTTCCGCACGCAGCCCGGCCGTGAAGCACTGACTCGTTGGGCCAACCGGTCTCAGCTTCTTGACGGACCGACCAGTTTGTGACGAAGATCTCGGGCACTCGCCGAAAGGCCGTTTTCGCATCGTGGAAAACGGAGGTCGCCCGTGTTCGTGCAGGCCGTGTTCGTGCAAGACGTGACTCCCCTGGGTTCGCTGGGCCTCTCGGCGCTCGTCGCCGTGCTGCCGCTGGCCACCGTCCTCGTCCTGCTCGGCGTCGTCCGGCTGCGGGCGCACCACGCCGCCCTGCTCGGGCTGCTCGTCGCGCTCGTCGTCGGGATCGCCGCGTACGGCATGCCGATCGTCCAGGCCGTCTCCGGCGCGCTGCAGGGCGCCGCGTTCGGGCTGTGGCCGATCATGTGGATCGTCGTCAACGCGCTGTGGGTCTACCGGCTCACCGTGCGGACCGGGCACTTCGACGTCCTGCGCCGCTCGTTCGGCCGGATCTCCGACGACCCGCGGATCCAGGCGCTGATCATCGCCTTCTGCTTCGGCGCGCTGATGGAAGCCCTCGCCGGGTTCGGCGCGCCGGTCGCGATCAGCGCCGTGATGCTGGTCGCCGTCGGCTTCCACCCGGTGAAGGCCGCGGTCGTCGCGCTGGTCGCGAACACCGCGCCGGTCGCGTTCGGCGCGATGGGCACGCCCGTCGTGACGTTGGCCCAGGTCACCGGCCTGCCGCTGCAGCAGGTCTCCTCGATCGTCGGCCGCCAGACGCCGTTGCTCGCCCTGGTCGTGCCGCTGCTGCTGGTGATCATCGTCGACGGCAGGCGCGGCCTGAAGGACACCTGGCTGCCCGCGCTGGTCTGCGGAGTCGCGTTCGGGCTCGTGCAGTTCCTCGCGTCGAACTTCGTGTCGCCGCAGCTGGCCGACATCGGCGCCGCGCTCGCCGGCGCCGCCGCGCTGGTCGCGCTGCCCCAGACTCGCCGTGCGGTGCCCGAATCCGTCCGCGTCGGGATGGGCGGGACGGCGACCGAGGAAGCGCCCCAGGCGGACTCGCGCAACGACGTCGTCAAGGCCTACCTGCCCTACGCGCTGATCATCGTGATCTTCTCCCTGGCCGTGCTGCCGCCGATCAAGAAGCTGCTGGACAAGGCGACCTGGAAGTTCCACTGGCCGGGGCTGAACGTCGCCGGGCCGAACGGGAAACCGGTGTCCGGCAACACGTTCTCGCTGCCGTTCCTCAACACCGGCGGCACGCTCGTGCTCCTGGCCGGCGTCATCACGGCGGCGATCCTGGCGGTGTCGGCGAGCGGCACCGTGCGGGAATGGCTGGCGACGGTCAAGGAGCTGCGGTTCGCGATCCTCACCGTCACCGGCGTGCTCGCGCTGGCCTACGTGATGAACCTGTCCGGCCAGACCACCACGATCGGCACGTTCATCGCGGCCGCGGGCGCCGGATTGGCGTTCCTCTCGCCGGTGCTGGGCTGGTTCGGCGTCGCCGTCTCGGGCTCCGACACGTCGGCGAACGCGCTGTTCGGGGCACTGCAGGTGACGGCGGCTAACAAGACGGGCCTGCCGGCCGACCTCCTGGCCGCGGCCAACAGCTCCGGCGGCGTGCTCGGCAAGATGGTCTCCCCGCAGAACCTCACGATCGCCTGCGTGGCGGCGAACCTGCCGGGCGAGGAGGGCAAGCTGCTGCGGAAGGTGCTGCCGTGGAGCGTGGGGCTGCTGCTGGCGATGTGCCTGATCGTGCTCGGGCAGAGCACGCCGGTGCTCAGCTGGATGCTGCCATGACCTGACGCTCGGCGACGCGGCGCGCGGAGCGGTTCCAGCTCCACCAGCCGTGGATGACCAGCCCGGCGAAGACGATGTAGATCGCGGCCGAGAAGTAGAGCCCGGACGAGATCTGCAGCGGCACGCCGATCGCGTCGACGACCAGCCAGACCAGCCAGAATTCGACGAGCCCGGCGCCCTGCGCCCCGAAGGCGACGAGCGTGCCGACGAAGATGGCGGCGTCCGGCCAGGGTGCCCAGGAGGCGTTCAGCGCGTCGAGCACCAGGGCCATCACGGTGGTGCCGGCGAGGAAGGCGCCCAGCATGGCGAGCCGTTCTACCAGCCGCCCCTGCCGCACGACGACGCCGAACACCGGGTCCTGGCGGCGCGTCCAGGCCCACCAGCCGTAGACGGAGATAGCGAGGATGGCCACCTGACGGGCCGCGAGCCCGCCGAGGTGCGCGGAGGCGTAGACGGCGAAGAGCAGCACGGTGGCCCCGACCTGCACGGGCCACGTCCACAGGGTGCGACGCTGCGCGAGGAACACGACGGCGAGCGCGAACACCTGCCCGGCGAGCTCCGCGATCGAAATCCACTGACCGAGCACCGTGATTCCGTGGTGCAGCAGGAAATCCACCT
This sequence comes from Amycolatopsis sp. NBC_01488, assembly GCF_036227105.1. NCBI lineage: Bacteria > Bacillati > Actinomycetota > Actinomycetes > Pseudonocardiales > Pseudonocardiaceae > Amycolatopsis > Amycolatopsis sp. NBC_01488. The sequence continues at coordinate 37,063 of NZ_CP109434.1, forward strand.
GACGCCCCTTTCGTCCTACCGCATCAAACATGCTCCGGACGGGGTGAATTCCCTAGAGACTGTGAGCCGCGGAACCTCCCGGATCGTGGGACATGGACCGTGGTGCGGGCGGACGTGAAACAGGGCGGGTCCGGCGTCTTCCCCGACCGCCGGACCCGCCCCGAAACCCCGCCTGCTTCGCTCAGACCTGCGGGCGCGGCGTGCCCGCCGGCGGCGTCGGGGTGTTGTCCGCGCCGACCGTCGCGCGCGGCGGCGCGCTCGTGCCCATCTCGCCCCTCCGCTGCTGCGGGGTCTCCAGCTGGTGCTCCATGTTCGCCATCCAGCCGCGCCAGCGGTCCTGCGCCGGCTTGATCAGGCCGCCGCCGAAGCCGACCACGATCACGCCGCCGATCGTGGCCAGCACCGCGATCAGGACCGGGCCGGTGATGGCCGTCGCGATGTTCACCTGGCCGAGCGCCGCGATGATGCCGAACGCCATGATCAGCCAGTAGGCGCCCAGCGACAGCGGCCGCGCCGCCCCCCGGCCGGACAGCGCCGACGCCACGACGTCACGCACGACCTTCGCGATCGCGGCGGCGACCACCACGAGCACCAGCGCCACCACGATCCGCGGCAGGAACGCGATGATGTCGTTCAGCAGCTGGCTCACCGGGTTCGTCGGCCCGAACACCCCGAACGCCAGCTGCAGCGCGATCAGCAGAATGAAGTAGTAGACCAATTTGACGAGGATCCCCGTCGCGTCGATGTTCTGCTGGCCGATCTTCCCGCTCAGGCCGGTCCGCTCGACGAGTTTCCCGAAACCGGCTTTCCCGAGCACGAGCGCCAGCCCTTTCGAGACGGCTTTCGCGATCAGCCAGCCGATCAGCAGGATGATCAGGAATCCCACGAGTTTCGGGACGAATGTGGCCACCATGGCCCACGCCTGCCCGAGTCCGTCCTTCAGTTGCTGGCCCATACCGACTCCCTCCACGGATTTGCACCGGATCGTTGATCAGGTACCCGGCGGCGGCAACTCGTGCGCCCCACGATCGAGTGAGACGACTGGCGCGCGAAGATCAGCCGTGGCCATACTGGTTTCACCGGTGGGGACCGGGGAGACGAGGCCGTCCGGCGCAGCGTAAACCGCAAGCGCCGGGCGGCCTCGAGCATTCACCGGGTTCGACGCTCCATCCGAAAAGCGGCCCCCGGAAGCCGGAGCTTCCGAGGGCCGGGTGAACGATCGGCGAACTTCAGGCAGCGCGCAGGGCGTCGCGCAGTTTCACCTTCGCGCCGGTGCGCATCACCGCGTTCCGGTAGATCCGCGCGGCCAGCCAGATCAATCCCGGAATCATCAGCACCACCAGCACCACCGACAACGCGGCCTCCCACACCGGCACCCCGCCCATCGCCAGCCGGATCGGCATCAGCGTCGGCGCGAACACCGGAATCACGGAAAGCACCTCGACGAACGTGCTGCCCGGGTTCGACGGCAGCACCGAAATGCCGATCACGTACCCGGCGATCACGAACATCAGCGCCGGCATCGTCGCGCCGCCGACGTCTTCCTGGCGCGAAACCAGCGCGCCCAGCGCGGCGAACACGATCGAGTACATGAAGAACCCGAGCAGGTACCAGACGATCAGCCACACGACGGTGCCGACGGCCGAGGACAGCGAGAGGTCCGGCAACGCGCCGGTGGCCGTCACCGTGACCAGCCCGCCGACGCCGATCACGAGCATCTGGATCAGCCCCACCACGCCGATGCCGAGCACCTTCCCGGCCATCAGCTGCCACGGCTTGATCGTCGACAGCAGCAGCTCGACGACCCGTGACGTCTTCTCCTCGACGACGCCCTGGGCGACGCTCTGGCCGTTGATCATCAGCGACAGGTAGATCAGGATGCCGGCGGCGATGCCGAGGCCCAGCTGCGCGCCGTTGTAGTCGTACGGCTGCTCCAGCGGCGGGTCCTCGACGTACTTCGCCGACGCGATCGCCGCCTTGAACCGCGCCGGGTCGCCGCCCAGCGCGGTGATCTGCTGGTCGATCGCCACCTGCTGGGACAGCAGCTGCAGGACGTTGGCCAGCTTGCCGTCGAGGTCCTTCTTCACCTGGACGTGCACGGTCCTGCCGTCGCCGGTCAGCAGCGCGTCGAGCGAGCCGTCGGCGAGCTTCGCGCGGCCGGCGGCCTCGTCGGCGACCTGGGTGACGTCGATCTTCTCGCCGACCGTCTTCCCGCCCGCCTGCAGCGGCGCCGAGAGCGCGGCGGTCGCCGGGGTGTAACCGACGGTCGCGTCGGCGCCGCTCCCGCCCGAGATCAGCTTGAGCAGCACGATGCCGACCACGATCAGCAGCAGCATGACGACGGTGGCGACGCGGAAGGCCTTCGACTTCACGCGGGTGGTGATCTCGCGGGAGGCGACCAGCCCCACCGCCGCGACCGGGCTCATCCGGACGTCCTGGACCGGGGTACTCACGCGGGGACCTCCTCGGTCACGACGGAACGGAACAGTTCGGTCAGGGACGGCTGTTCGCGCGCGAACTCGCGGACCGGCCCGGCGGCCAGCGCCGCCTTGAGCACGGCCTGGTCGTCGGCGCCCTCGCCCAGCTCGAGCTCGGTCACCGACCCCTTCCGGCCCAGCACCTGCACACCGGCGAGGCCGGCGGCCCAGCCGTCGCCGGCCTCGGGCACGTCGACCCGCAGCCGGACGGCACCACCGGCGCGCAGCTCGCCGACCGTGCCGACCTCGACCATCTGTCCACTCCGGACGATCCCGACCCGGTCGCAGAGCCGCTCCACCAGGTCGAGCTGGTGGCTGGAGAACACGACCGGCACGCCCTCGGCGGCCTTCTCCTTGAGCACCTGGCTCATCACGTCGACCGCGACCGGGTCGAGGCCGGAGAACGGCTCGTCCAGCACCAGGATCCGCGGCTCGTGCACCAGTGCCGCGGCCAGCTGGACGCGCTGCTGGTTGCCGAGGCTGAGCTTCTGCACCTCGTCGTCGCGGCGGCCGGCGACACCCAGCCGTTCGGTCCACTTCTCCGCCGACGCCCGCGCGTCGGCGGCCGGCATGCCGTGCAGCCGCGCGAGGTAGGTCAGCTGCTCGGCCACCTTCATCTTCGGGTAGAGGCCGCGTTCTTCGGGCATGTACCCGATGTGGCGGCGCGTTTCGTGCGTGACGGGCGCGCCGTCGTACCGCACTTCGCCGCCGTCGGCGGAAAGCACGCCGAGCGCGATCCGCATGGTCGTGGTCTTGCCGGCGCCGTTGCTGCCGACGAAGCCGAACAGCTCGCCGGGCCGGACGTCGAACGTCATTTCGTGCAAAGCGACCACGTCGCCGAAGCGTTTGGAGATCCTGTCGATCTCTAAACCGGTCATTCCGGTTCCCCCGTTCATTTGTGGCTTCCCCGCTGGTGATCCTAGGCAGTGGAGACACGCTCGGCATACCGTCGCGCGTTGCCACCGGGGGCTACGAAAGTTGCGGGAACGTAGGATCGCGTCCGTCATGGATGGAACCACCGCCCCGCGCCGGGTGCCGAAGCACCACGGACTCTCCGCGAAGACGCTTCGGCGGCTGGAGCACGCGTCCGGCAGCCTCGCGAGCGCGAGCGTCGCGGTGATGGAGCGGCGGCTGACGTGGTTCGCCCGGCTGCCCGCCGACCAGCGCGCGAGCGTGCTGCTGATCACCCAGGCGGGCGCCGCGGGTTTCGTCGACTGGCTGCGGGACTCCAAGGAGGCCCTGAAGCTCACGACGGAGGCGTTCCGCGACGCGCCGGCCGAGCTGTCCCGGTGGGTCAGCCTGCGGCAGGCCGTCGGCATGGTCCGCCTGGCCATCGAGGTGTTCGAGGAGCAGCTGCCGGAGTTCGCCGCGAACGAAGCGGAACGAGCGGCGCTGATCGAGGGAATCCTGCGCTACGGCCGGGAAATCGCGTTCGCGGCGGCGAACTCCTACGCGGCGGCGGCGGAAGCGCGCGGCGCGTGGGACGCCCGGCTGGAGGCACTGGTCGTCGACGGGATCGTCCGTGGCGACGCCGAGGAGTCGGTGCTTTCGCGCGCGACGGCGCTGGGCTGGGAGCCGTCGGCGGCGGCGACGGTCCTGGTCGGCAACCCGCCGTCGGAGGACCCGCCGACGGTGGTGTTCGAGGTCCGCAGCCGCGCGGCCCGCGTCGGGCGCCCGGTGCTGCTGTCGGTCCAGGGCTCCCGCCTGGTGGTCGTGGTCGGCGGCCCGACCGACGGCGGCGTGAAGGAGCGCGAAATCCTCGCCCGGATGTCGGTGGCGTTCGCGGACGGCCCGGTGGTGGCGGGCCCGACGGTGCCGACGCTGGCGGAGGCCCACCACAGCGCGACGGAGGCGTTGTCCGGGCTGCGCGCGGTGGTCGGCTGGCCGGGCGCGCCCCGCCCGGTCCGCTCGGCGGACCTGCTGCCCGAGCGCGCGTTGTCGGGTGACGCGGAGGCGGAACGCATCCTGGTCGACACGATCGCGCGGCCGCTGGAGGAGGCGGGTCCCACGCTCCAGCGCACGGTCGAGGCGTACCTGGAGAGCGGCGGGGTCCTGGAGACGTGCGCGAAGACGCTGTTCGTCCACCCGAACACCGTCCGGTACCGGCTCCGCAAGGCGGCGGACCTGACGGGCTGCCAGCCGACCGACCCGCGGGACGCGCTGGTGCTGCGGATCGCGCTGACCGTCGGCCGGCTGGCGCGAGCACGCGGCCTCTGGTGACCCCTTCCCGAGACGGGCGTCACGTGATGGACTTAACAGCGAAAGGTGATTGAACCCGACAAGGCATCCGGGTTACGCGCGAGCTTCTCCGGCGCGTCTTTGGAGGGTTCCGACAAAGACGCCGCGTAGACGCTGTGAGCGTCGGCATCACGCCGAGGCGCCGTGAACGTGTTGTCTTGAAGGGTGACAGCAGCAGTCCTCGCTCCCGGTCAGGGGTCCCAGGCCCCCGGTATGTTCACGCCCTGGCTCGACCTCGACGGCGCGCGCGAGCGCGTCGCGCGGTGGTCCGAGCGCGCGGGGCTCGACCTGCTCCGCCTCGGCACCGAGGCGGACGCCGACGAGATCCAGGACACCGCCGTCGCGCAGCCGCTGATCGTCGCGCTGTCGCTGCTCACCTTCGAGCACCTCCAGGCCACCGCGCCGGTGCCCGCGGACGCGCCGGTCGCCGGGCACTCCGTCGGCGAGCTCGCGGCCGCCGCGATCGCCGGGGTGCTCGAGCCCGAAGACGCCGTCGCGCTCGCCGCCGTCCGGGGTGCCGAGATGGCGAAGGCGTGCGCGCTGGAACCGACGTCGATGGCCGCGGTCATGCTCGGGGACCCCGAGCAGGTCGTCGCGTGGCTCGAAGCGCAGGGCCTGACCGCGGCGAACCGCAACGGAGCGGGGCAGATCGTCGCCTCCGGTGCCGCCGACGCCATCGCCAAGATCGTCGCCGAGCCCCTCGAAGGCACGAAGATCCGCGCCCTCAAGGTCGCCGGCGCGTTCCACACGCAGTACATGGCGCCCGCCGAGGAGGCGTTGCGCGCCCACGCCGCCAAGCTGACGCCGGCCGACCCCACCCGCCCGCTGCTGTCCAACGCGGACGGCGCGGTCGTCACCAGCGGGGCCGAGTACCTGGACCGCCTGGTCGCGCAGGTCACCCGATCGGTCCGCTGGGACCTGACGATGGACGGCCTGGTCTCCCTCGGCGTCACCCGCACCGTCGAACTCGCGCCCGCGGGCACGCTGACCGGCCTGGTCAAGCGGCAGCTCAAGGGCGTCGTCACCACTACCACCGCGCTGAAGTCGCCGGCCGAGCTGGCGGCGCTGCGCCAGGAGGACGCCTCGTGACCGATCGACCCGCCCTGAGCCTCAACCCCGGCTCCCGCGGCAGCCGCGTGCTGGGCGTCGGCAGCTACCAGCCCGAGCGGATCGTCGGCAACGACGACCTCTCGAAGATCATGGACACCAACGACGAGTGGATCCAGACGCGCGTCGGCATCATCGAGCGCCGCTTCGCCGAGAAGGACGAGCTGCTCACCGACATGGCGGTCGCCGCCGGCACCGCCGCGCTGGCCGACGCCGGCGTCGATCCGTCCGAAGTGGACACGGTGATCCTGCCGAACTGCACGATGCCGACGCAGATCCCGAACGCCGCCGCGCAGGTCGCCGCCCGGATCGGCATCCCGGGCCCCGGCGCGTTCGACCTCAACGCCGCGTGCGCCGGGTTCTGCTACGGCCTGGGTGTCGCGTCGGACCTGATTCGCGCGGGCTCGGCGAAGAAGGTCCTCGTCATCGGCGCCGAGAAGCTCACCGACTCGGTCAACCCGACCGACCGGGCGAACGCGATCATCTTCGCCGACGGCGCGGGCGCCGCGGTCGTCGGCGCGTCCGACGAGCCGCAGATCGGCCCGGTCTCCTGGGGCAGCGCCGGCGACCTCGTCGACCTGATCGGGATGACCGAGGAGAAGTTCATCTACCAGGAGGGCCAGTCGGTCTTCCGGTGGGCGACCACCCAGATCGCGCCGATCGCCATGCGCGCGCTGGAGGTCGCCGGGCTCAAGCCGTCCGATGTGGACGTGCTGATCCCGCACCAGGCGAACCTCCGCATCGTCGAGGCGATCGCGAAGAAGCTGCGGGCCAACGGCGCCCGCGACGACATGGTCGTCGCCGACGACATCAAGTACTCCGGCAACACCTCGTCGGCGTCCATCCCCCTCGCGCTGGACCACATGCGCAAGGCCGGGACGGCGAAGTCCGGCGACGTGGTGCTGGCGGTCGGGTTCGGCGCGGGCCTGTCCTACGCCGGGCAGGCGTTCGTCTGCCCCTGATCGATCACCGTTACGCTCCCCGCGGGCATTCGCCCACGGGCAACCCAAGACCCCCAGATGGACCGAGAAGGGAACTACCCCATGGCTGACAACGCTGAGATCCTCGCCGGCCTCGCCGAGATCGTCGAAGAGGTGGCCGGTGTGGCTCAGGACGACGTCACCGCCGAGAAGTCGTTCGTGGACGACCTGGACATCGACTCGCTGTCGATGGTCGAGATCGCCGTGCAGGCCGAGGACAAGTTCGGCGTCAAGATCCCGGACGACGAGCTCGCCAACCTCAAGACCGTGGGCGACGCCGTCAACTACGTGTCGGCCAACTCCAAGTAAGTCTGTTCCCTCCTTGAGGAGACTCCCATGAGCAACATCGACGTCGTGATCACCGGTCTCGGCGCCACCACACCGCTCGGCGGGGACGTGACGTCCACCTGGGACGGTCTGCTGGCCGGGCGGAGCGGGATCCGGGCGATCGAGGCCGACTGGGTCGAGGAGCTGCAGCTGCCGGTCAAGATCGGCGGCATGCTGGCCGTCGATCCGTCGGAGGTCCTTCCGCGGGTGCAGGCCCGCCGGCTGGACCGCTGCGAGCAGGTCGCACTGATCGCCGCCCGCCAGGCGTGGGCCGACGCCGGGTATGCGGAACCGACGGACGAGCACACCGACGTCGACCCCGACCGCCTCGGCGTGTCGATCGGCACCGGCGTCGGCGGCCCGGTCACCCTGCTCACCCAGAACGACCTGTTGCACCAGCAGGGTCTCCGCAAGGTGTCGCCGCTGACCGTGCCGATGCTGATGCCGAACGGCCCGGCCGCGCACGTGGGCATCGACCTGAAGGCGCGGGCCGGGGTGCATTCCCCGGCCTCGGCCTGCGCTTCGGGTGCCGAAGGCATCGCGAGCGGGGTGGAGATGATCCGCTCCGGGCGTGCGGACGTCGTGGTCGCTGGTGGTGCCGAAGCGTGCATCCACCCGATCACGCTGGCCGGGTTCGCCCAGGCCCGCACCGTGTCCACGCGCAACGACGACCCGGCGAGCGCGTCGCGGCCGTTCGACGCGAGCCGCGACGGCTTCGTCCTCGGCGAGGGCTCCGGCGTGGTCATCCTCGAGCGGGCGGACCAGGCGAAGGCCCGCGGAGCGCGGATCTACGCGACGATCGCCGGGCACGGCATCACCTCGGACGCCTACCACATCACGGGCAACCACCCCGAGGGCATCGGCCAGATCGCCGCGATGCGCGCGGCGATGAAGATGGCCGGCGTGACGCCGGCGGAGGTCGGGCACGTGAACGCCCACGCGACGTCCACTGTGGTCGGTGACATCGGCGAAGCGGCGGCGATCCGCAACGCGGTCGGGGAACACCCGGTCGTGACGGCGCCGAAGGGCGCGCTGGGCCACCTCGTCGGCGGCGCCGGCGCGGTGGAGGGGATCATCACGATCCTGTCGCTCTACCACGGCATCGTGCCGGCGACGCTGAACCTGACGGACCTGGACCCGCGGGTGCAGCTGGACGTCGTCTCGGGTGAGGCGCGCAAGGTCGAACTGACCGCGGCGATCAGCAACTCGTTCGGCTTCGGCGGGCACAACACCGCGCTGCTGTTCACCCCGGCTGCCTGAGTTCCACCAGCACGAAGAAGGGCCCGGCTTCGGCCGGGCCCTTCTTGGTTCAGCATTTTTCGTGCTCGGGTGGCGGGCCCTTCTCGACGGAGTCGATCTTCAGGGCGTTGTCCTCGACGATCACCGGCAGCACGAGCCGCCACTTGATGCACGGCTCGGGGAAATACGTGGGCGCGTCCGCGACGTTCTGCTCGCTCGTGAACCCGACCAGGACTCGCAGCGAGGAGCCGGCGCCGCGCTCGATCCGGTAGACGAACGCGTTACTGTCCTTTGTGGTGCGGACGCCGTTCTTCCAGTTCGTCGGTGTCTGCTCCGACACGCGCTGGGCGCTGGCCACGCTCGTCCACGCCTGGTACTCCTTGGCGTTGATGGCGTGGAAGTACTTCACCAGCAGCTCGCGCACGGCCTCGGCCTGCGGGTGCGCCTGCGCGTCGTCGCTCATCCGGACGGTGCCCGACTCGGCGCCGGCACCGGCCGAGGACGGCGCCGGCTGCGCGGCGGAGGTGTCGTCGGCGGGCTGGTCGGGCCGGCGGTAGAGCTCGCGCGCCAGCAGGCTGGCGCCCACGGTGAGGGAGAGCACCACGACCACGACGGGTGCCAGCCAGCGCTGGCGGGAGCGGGGAGCTGGGGTGGTCACCCCGCAGAGCGTACCGGCCCGGGCAGGGCACGCCGGTACAGCAGGGTGGGTGCCCGCGCCCGGACGCGGACGGCCCGGCGCGCCGGGATCACCCGTGGTCGCGCCGGGCCGCCCGCCGGAAGCCGTTCGCCCCGGTCAGCCGACCTGGTGCAACCAGGTCACCGGTGCGCCGTCGCCGGCGTGGCGGTAGGGCTCGAGCGCCTCGTCCCAGCTCGCGGCGAGGAGCTCGTCGAGCTTGTGCGCGAGCGACTCACCTCCGCGGGTCATGGCGACGAGCGCGCGCAGCTGGTCTTCGCCCACCACGATGTCGCCGTTGGCGCTGGTCCGCCCGTGCCACAGGCCGAGGCCGGGCGCGAAGCAGAACCGTTCGCCGTCGACGCCCGCGCTGGGCTCTTCGGTGACCTCGAACCGAATCATCGGCCACGCCTTGAGCGCCGCCGCCAGTTTGGCGCCGGAGCCCGCGGGCGCGCGCCAGCCGCACTCGGCGCGAAGCTGACCCGGACTGGCCGGCTGCGCCGTCCACTTCAGGTCAACGCGGGCACCCAGGGTGCCCGAAATGGCCCACTCGACGTGCGGACACACCGCAGACGGCGACGAGTGGACGTACACCACACCTCGGGTGCTGCCACGGGTGCTCACTGCTACCTCCGCTTGTTGCTCGACGAGGGACGTCTTCCCCTACGCCCTACTCCGAGCTGCAGCGCGGCCTCAGTGCGGCTCCCGAATGCCGCCTCCGATGCGTTGTAGCACATTCTGCACCCCAACCGTGCTGTTTGGCCACACGAACACCACAAGTCACCCGGGGCACCACTTTCGGAGGGCACGCGGCCGCGTCGTCCCCGTGTCGCACGGTTCCTTGCGCCGGGCGCGCTAGCGTGATGACCCGGAACGACGAGCAGGGAGGGATTTCGGTGCGACTGGTGCGCCTGGAGCGGCAGCAGTCCCGGGTGGCCGACGACGTCCGGGCGGCACTGGCGTCCCTCGGCCGTGGCAGCACCGTCATCGGCGGGATCGCCCTGGTCGGCGTCGGCTCGGTGACCGAGCGCCCGATCGAGGCGGTGGTCCTGCTCCCCCACGGGGTGATCATCGTGATCGGCGTGGACCTCCCGGACCCGGCGCTGCGGCTGGAAGCCCCGCTGGGAGCGGCGTGGAAGGCCGACGGCTGGCCACTGATCGCCGACGACGACGCGATCAACCCGGCGACGGAGGCACTGGACATCTCCCAGGCGTGCGAGCAGCGGATCCTTTCCCTGGTCCCGGGCACCGCGCCGGTGGGGACGATCGTCGCGGTAGGACCGTACGTGGAGACGGTCGACCAGCCGGCGGGCGACCTGGCGGGCCCGGTCCGGGTCCTGCACCCGACCCCGACGACGATGCTGGCGGCGACGGTCTCGCTGGCCACGGCGCACCGGCCCCGGTCGGTCGACCAGGTGCGGGCGCTGATCCGCGGGCTGGCACCGGATGCCCCGGAGTTTTCGGACGACATCCTGGTGGGAGAGGGTTTCAGCCGCTTCACGGACGACTCGCCACCGGAGTCCCTTTGGGACAGTGCGCCGCCGGTGCCCGAGCAAGCGGCAGCCCCGGCCCCGGGCAAGGCAGGCCCGGTAGCGGGTTCGGCGGTGGCCGGTCCCCCGGTCGCGGCCCGTTCGGACGGCGCGGGAGCGGGGCCGGCCGTTTGGCAGACCAAAACCCCGGCTTCGCCCGATCCCGCACCGGCCCCCAGCGAAGGGCCCACCGAGCCGGAGTCCGCTCCTGTCGCTGACTCGGAGGACCACGGGCCGACGCCCGCCTCTGCCGGAGTTCCGGGGCGCACCGAACCGGCGCTCGCACCTACCGAAGACTCGGAATCCACCGAGCCAACGCTCACCTCTGCCGCAAACCCAGACGCCACCGAACCGACCCTCGCCGCCGCCGAAAACCCCGAGCCCACCAAACCGACGCTCGCTGCCGCCGGAGTTCCGGGGCCCACCGAACCGGCGCCCACCTCCACCGCAAACCCCGAGCCGACCGGATCCCCGGCCGAAGAACCCGCGCCCGAAGCGGATCTCGCCAACTCCCCCGAAGAGCCGGCTGCCGCGGCGCCCGCCGGGCCTGCGCACACTCGCGCCGAGAACTCGGGGCCCGCCGAACCTCGGCTCAGCCCGGCCGCAAGTTCCGGAACGCCAGCCGCGGAAGCGGATCCCGCAGGCTCCTCCGCGCTTTCCGCCGACTCCGAGCGCACCGAAGTACTCCCCTCTCCCCCACGCGACAGGGCTCGACCCGGCTCCGCCCAGCAGAGTGACACCGAACGAACCGAGAATCTCGCCTTCCCCGCCGAGCCCGGACCGGCCGAACCCAAGCCGAACCCACCCCGGCCCGTCACGCTCGGCCAGATCACCCTGCCCCCGGAGCCCGAACCGCGCGCGTTCCCCACTCCGCGCCCCGCGCCCCGCGAAGCCTCGACCTCGAAGACCGTCCGCTGGCTCCCCTTGGCCGCCATCGGTCTGCTGGTCGCTCTCGTCGTCGCCGCGATCGCCGTTGCCACCTCGGGGGATGACACCGTCTCCGCGCCCACCGGGCCGCCCACACCCGCGACCCAGCCGCCGCCGCAGAGCTCGACGGCTCCCGCGCAGAGCCTCCAGTTCTCCCTGCGCGCCGCCGACCACGACCAGCGGTGCGCCTCCCACGCCTTCGGGGACGCCCAGGCCAGCCTGCAGCAGACCAGCTGCTCCGGCGTCCGGCGCGCCTCCTACGCCGCCACCGTCGACGGGCGGGGCGCCGCTGTCACCGTCGGGATCGTCGAGTTCCCCGATGCCGCGCAGGCCGCCGCCTTCAAGACCGTGGCCGACACTCCCGGCGGGGGCGGGATCCTCGACCTCGCCTCCGAGACCGGCACGTGGGGCGCCACGCCCGCGCCGCGCTTCGAAAACGCCGCCTACACCTCGAAGGTCGAGGGCACGTCCGTGCGGCTCGTGCAGGCGGTCTGGGCGCCGGGACCGTCCACTCCGGACGATCCCGGCCTGGCCAGGGCCGCGAAAGCCGCCCTGGACCTGCCCGCGCAGTGACTCAGAGGCCGTACGCCTCCAGCAGCCGCAGCCAGACCTCGCTGATCGTCGGGAACGACGGCACCGCGTGCCACAGCCGGTCGAGCGGGACCTCGGCGACGATCGCGATCGTCGCCGAGTGCAGCAGCTCCGAGACGTCCTGGCCGACGAACGTCACGCCGAGCAGGACGTTCCGCTCGGTGTCGACGACCATCCGGGCCTTGCCGGTGTAGCCGTCCGCGTGCAGCGACGAGCCCGCCACCGCGATGTCGATGTCGACGACGCGGTCGGCCGAGCCGGGCCGCGCGTCCGCCAGGCCGACGGCCGCGACCTCCGGGTCGGTGAACACCACCTGCGGCACCGCGTGGTGGTCGGCGGTGGCGGTGAAGCGGCTCCACGGCTCCGAGGACACCGGCGTGCCCGCGGCCAGCGCCGCCACCGTGTCGCCCGCCGCGCGGGCGCCGTACTTGCCCTGGTGGGTCAGCGGGGCGCGGCCGGTGACGTCGCCCGCCGCGAACAGCCAGTCACCGTCCACTGCGGACACCCGGCCGGTGTCGTCGACCTCCAGCGCGTGACCGGGCTCGACGCCGAACGCCTCGAGCCCGAGCCCGGCCGTCGCGGGCCGGCGGCCGGTCGCCACGAGGAACTCGTCGACGACGAGCCGCTCGCCGTCCTTGAGCACCACCTCGGTCCCGTTCCCGGTGTCGGACACCTCGGAAACGCCCGACTCCGTGTGCACGTACACGCCGGCTTCGCGCAGCCCGTGCAGCACGAGGTCGCCGGCGAACGCGGCGTTGCGCGGCAGCGGCCGCTCGCCGGTGATCACCAGGTGGACCTCCGAGCCCAGCGACGCGAACGCCTGCGCCATCTCGACGCCGACCACCCCGCCCCCGAGCACGCCCAGCCGGCGCGGCACCGACTCCGCCGACGTCGCCTCGCGCGAACCCCACGGCCGGATCGTGTCGAGCCCGGGGATCGACGGCGTGCTCGGCACGCTGCCGGTGCACACGATCACCGCGTGCCGCGCGGTCAGCACGCGGCCGTCGTCGAGGGTCACCTCCCGCTCGCCGCTGAGCGCGCCGTGGCCGCGGATCGGCTCGATGCCGGCGCCGCGGGCCCACTCGACCTGCCCCGAGTCGTCGCCCTTGCCGGTGAACCAGTCCCGGCGCGCGAAGACCGCCGCGGGGTCGAGCCGGTCACCGACCGGCACGCCGGGGATCCGCTTCGCCGCGGCCAGGAGGTTTCCCGGCCGCAGCAACGCCTTGCTCGGGATGCAGGCCCAGTAGGAGCACTCGCCACCGAAGCGCTCGTGCTCGACGAGGGCGACCTTGAGGCCTCCGCGGGCCGCCCGCTCGGCGGCCACCTCCCCCACCGGACCCGCGCCGATCACCACTACGTCAAAAGTCTGTCCAGACATGGCTTCAGCGCACACCACCACGCGAGTTCGCGCAAGCCAGCGGCTATCCTCGTCTCCGAAGCTGCAGGACATCGGCGGCCCGGGTGCCGTCGGCCCGGTGCGCGCGAATACCACGTTCGAGCACGGGAGGTTTGTCGTGGCCAAGAACACGGCTGTGCGGGTCCTGGACGATCTCACCGGCGAGCCCGCCGCCGAGACCGTCGGGTTCGGGATCGACGGCGTCGACTACGACATCGACCTCTCCTTCGCCAACGCCGACGCACTGCGTGAGCTGCTGCAGCGCTACGCCGACGCGGGTCGCCGCACCGGCGGCCGCAAGCGCCGGCCGCGGATCGTCCCGGGCGCGAAGCGGCCACGGGCGAAGGCGGCCCCGAAGACGGCGAAGGCGTCCACCAAGACCACCAAGACCACCAAGACCGCGAAGGCCGAGCCCAAGGCCACCACGACCCGCGCGAAGGCGGCGGCGAAGGCCACGTCGGCCCGCGCGAAGACCACTAAGGCCGAGCCGGTGAAGACCACCCGCACCCGCAAGGCGGCGGAGCCGAAGAAGACCACCCGCGCGACCGCGCCGAAGGTCCCGGGCGTCACGTTCTCGGCGGCCGAGAAGTAGCTCCACAGTAGACAGACGTGCGTCAAGCCGCGCGCTGGGCACCGTCCGCGTGCCACGCCGGGTACCGGTACCGCGTGTGGAGCAGTGCGCGCTGCCGCGTCAGCTCGGCGGCGGACGGCGGGCGCGGCACGAACGTCCCGAGGATCTGTGACGCCGCCGCCCGCACCGCCGCTTCGACCGACGGGAACCCGGGACGCAGCCCGTGCTCGGCCAGCGAGGCGACCGGGCTGCGGTGGGAGTCGAGCGGCCGCGGGTCCGGCGGCGCGCTCGTCAGGTAGCGCCCGACCAGCGACGCCGACGTCTCGACCAGCAACGTCGAATGCGCCAGCAGCCCGCCCTTGGTGCGGAACACGGCGAAGCCGCACAGCTTCGCGTCCTCGACGAACAGGCCGCGGTCGCCGATCCGGGGCACCAGGCCGAGCTGGTCGACGGCGGCGCTCATCACCTTGCCGAGCGTCTCCAGCGGCCGATCGGCCGGGCCGGGCAGGACCAGCGTCACGTTCAGGTTGCCCGGGTCGTGGAACACGGTGCCGCCGCCGCTGGCCCGCCGCAGCACCGGGACGGCGTCACGCTCGCACTCCGAAACGCGCACCTCGCGCGCGATCCGCTGGCCGCGCCCCACCACGACGCAAACCGGGTTGCGCCAGAGCCACAGCACCGGTGACTCGGGCGCAACCCGGAGGAGCGCTTCGTCGAACGCGAGGTTCTCGGCGGGGTCGGTGAACGCGGCACGCACATCCGACCCGGTCGTCATAGCGCCTTGAGTTCCTCCACGATCTCGCCCACCGACGACTTGGCGTCCCCGAAGAGCATGCTGGTCTTCGGATCGTAGAACAGGTCGTTGTCGATGCCGGCGAAGCCGGAGCTCATCCCGCGTTTCAAGACGATCACGGACCGGCTCTCGTTGACCTTGAGGATCGGCATCCCGTAGATCGGCGAGCTCGGGTCGGTCTGCGCGGCCGGGTTCGTGACGTCGTTCGCGCCGATCACCAGCGCGACGTCGGTCTGGGCGAACTCGGAGTTGATCTCGTCCATCTCCTTGAGCTGCTCGTACGGCACGTCGGCCTCGGCGAGCAGCACGTTCATGTGCCCGGGCATCCGCCCCGCGACCGGGTGGATCGCGTACTCGACCGTGATCCCCTTCTTCTCCAGCAGCTTCGCCATCTCGCGGACGGTGTGCTGCGCCTGCGCCACGGCCATGCCGTAGCCGGGCACCACGACGACCTTGCTCGCGTACGCCATCTGGATCGCGGTGTCGGCCGCGCTCGTCGAACGCACCGGGCGCGCTTCCTTGGTCCCGCTGCCGGCCGCGACCGCCGGCCCGCCGCCGAAGCCGCCCGCGACGATCGCCGGGATGGACCGGTTCATCGCCTTGGCCATCAGATTGGTCAGGATGGAACCGGACGCGCCGACGATCATGCCGGCCACGATCAGCGCCGTGTTGTCGAGCGCGAGGCCCATCGCCGCGGCCGACAGCCCGGTGAAGGCGTTGAGCAGCGAGATGACCACCGGCATGTCCGCGCCGCCGATCGGCAGCACGACGGTGAGGCCGAGGATGCCCGCCGCGACGAGCAGCCCGATGATCAGCAGCTCGTTGTCGCCGCCGGTGACGATGACGACGGCGCAGACCAGCGCGATCAGCAGGAGCAGCGCGTTGACCGGCTGCTGCAGCTTGCCCATGGTGATCGGGCGGCCGCTGATCAGCTCCTGGAGCTTGCCGAACGCCACGTTCGAGCCCCAGAAGGAGATCGAGCCGATGATCGCGGCGAACAGGGACGCGATCGCGATGTAGGTGGGTTCGTGCGCGTAGCCGTCGGTGGAGTTGAACTCGACCCAGGCGATGAGCGCGACCGCGCCGCCGCCGACGCCGTTGAACAGCGCCACCATCTGCGGCATCGCGGTCATCTTGACCTTGCGCGCGGACGGCACGCCGACGACGGCCCCGATCCCGACGCCCAGCACGATGAGCAGCCAGTTGCCCATGCCCGGGGTGAGCAGGGTGGCGATCACGGCGATGCCCATGCCGACCGCGGCGATCCAGTTGCCGCGGACGGCGGTGCGCGGGCCGGTCAGGCCCATCAGGCCGTAGATGAAGAGGGCGAACGCGATGACGTAGAGGATCGCGATGAAGTCGGTCACTTCTCGTCCTCCTCGGCCGGAGCGGGTTTCTTGCCCTTGAACATCGACAGCATCCGGTCGGTGACCAGGAACCCGCCGACGACGTTGATCGTGCCGAAGGCGATCGCGATCACGAGCAGGATCTTGTTGAAGACGCCGTCGACGCCGAGGCCGAGCACGACCAGGCCGCCGAGCAGCACGATGCCGTGGATGGCGTTGGTGCCGGACATCAGCGGGGTGTGCAGGGTGTTGGGCACCTTCGAGATGACGGCGAAGCCGACGAACCCGGCGAGCACGAGCACCGCCAGGTTCTGCACGAGTGGGCTCACGACGAACTCCCTTCGCGCCCGGCCACGCAGGCACCGGCGACGATTTCGTCTTCGAAGTTCAGCTCCAGCGCGCCTTCCTTCGTCACGAGCAGCTCCAGCAGCTCGACGACGTTGCGCGCGTACAGCTCGCTGGCGTGCGAAGGCATTTCGGCGGGCAGGTTCAGGGGGGAGGAGATGGTGACGTCGTGCTCCACGACGTCCTCGCCCGGCTTGGTCAGCTCGCAGTTGCCGCCGGTCTCGCCCGCGAGGTCGACCACGACCGAGCCGGCGGGCATGCCCTTCACGGCGTCGGCGGTGACCAACGTCGGCGCCTTGCGGCCCGGCACCAGCGCCGTGGTGATCACGACGTCGAACTTCGTGATGGCCTCGGTGAGCCGGCGCTGCTGCTCCTCGCGCTCCTCCGGCGTCAGCTCGCGGGCGTACCCGCCTTCGCCGACCGCCTCGATGCCGAGGTCCAGGAACTGCGCGCCGAGCGACTTGACCTGCTCGCCGACCTCGGGCCGGACGTCGTAGCCGGTGGTCTGCGCGCCGAGCCGCTTCGCCGTGGCCAGCGCCTGCAGGCCGGCGACGCCGGCGCCGAGCACCAGCACCTTCGCCGGTGGCACGGTGCCCGCCGCGGTGGTGAGCATCGGGAAGAAGCGCGGCAGCTTCTGCGCCGCGAGCAGCACGGCGCGGTAGCCGCCGATGCTGGCCTGCGACGACAGCGCGTCCATCGCCTGGGCCCGGGAGATCCGCGGGATCGCCTCCATCGCGAACGCCCGCAGGCCCGCTTCTTCGAGCTTCGCGAGCCCCTCCGGGTTGCCGCGCGGGTCGAGGAAGCCGACGAGGACGGTGCCCCGGGCCAGCTTCGCGACTTCTTCGGGCGCGGGCGGGTTCACCTTCACGACGATGTCCGCGCCCCACGCGTCGCCGAGTTCGGCGCCCGCCTGGGTGAACGCGTCGTCACTCAGGTGCGCGCGGGATCCGGCGCCCGGTTCGACCAGGACGCGCAACCCGCGTTGCGCGAGCCGCCCGACCAGTTTGGGCACCATCGCCACCCGGCGCTCCCCGGGGCGTGACTCGGTCACCACACCCACGGTGAGCTGCTGATGCTGTTCGCTGTCGGCCACACGACCTCCTCATCGGCGAGGCACGATCCGAGGGTTGTACCACGCCGGACCGACAGTCCCCAGTGACGTGGGTCGCAAGTCTCGGGGTTGTGCCAGAAGATACGAAGGTCGTGCGGGAAACGTTCAGCTCGTTTTCCAGTGGGGGATGCCGAGCAGGATCAGGCGCAGCCGTTTTTCCGCCGTTCCGGTGATTTTCGGATCTTCACCGGGCCGGGCTTCCAGCAGTTCGACCGTCGTCGTGATCATCACGGAAACGATCAAGTCGGCCAGCATGTGCAGGTCCTCGGTGCTCCACGCGCGCAGCGGCGCGAACCGGGCGAGGTCGATCGCGAGGTCGCCGGCGAACATCCGCAGTTCGACGGCGATGGACCGGGCGAGCGGGCCGCCGCCGTAGCGCTCGCGCGTCAGGAACCGGAAATGGTCCTCGTTCGCCCGGACGAATTGGTGCACCGTGGCCACCGAGGCACTGATCATCCCCTGGTAGGTGTCGGGATCGGTGCGCGCCGAGCGCATCATGCCGCGCAGCGTGCGCGTCGCTTCTTCGACGAGCGCGACGCCGAGTTCCTCCATCGAGGCGAAGTGCCGGTAGAACGCCGTCGGCACGAGCCCGGCACCCTTCGCGACCTCGCGGAGGGAGAGCGTCGCGAACGGACGTTCGGCCAGCAGGTCCAGGGCAGCGTCCAGCAGCGCCTGGCGCGTGCGCTGTTTGCGCTCCTGGCGGGTCACCGGCTCTTCCGACACGTCCACCAGCGTACGGATGTCCACCGCGTTGCTCACGTCACATCCTCCGCTTCCCGCGTTGACAGGCAGTCCACTCCTGCAGTGCACTGTTGAGTGTACAGACGTTCACTGTAATCGAGGAGGTTCCCGATGACGGCGCTCATCCCCCGGCGGGTGCGCAGCCTCGCCTCGCTGGCCGAGGCGCTGCTGACGCCGCACGGGATGGACCGCTACCTGGAGCTCGTCGACCCGATGCTGGTGCGCCGCGAGATCCGCGGCCTGGTCACGGCGGTGCGCAAGCAGACGCCGGACAGCGTCACCCTCACCGTCAAGCCCAGCCGCGCGTGGCCCGGCTTCACCGCCGGGCAGTACGTCCGCCTGCAGGTGGAGATCGACGGCGTCCGCCGCACGCGCTGCTATTCGCCGTGCGGCTCGCAGTACGACGGCGAACTCGAGTTCACGGTCAAGGAGCAGGGCCTGGTGTCCGGGCACCTGAACCGCGCGCTCGGCGCCGGCTCGGTCGTCCATCTGTCCACTCCGGACGGAAGCTTCACGCTGCCCGCCGTCCGGCCGGACCGCGTACTGCTGATCAGCGGCGGCAGCGGTGTCACGCCGGTGCTCGCCATGGCCCGCACCCTGATTGACGAGGGCCACGCCGGCGAGATCGTGTTCCTGCACTACTCGAACGGCCCGGCCGACGCGCTCTACCGCACCGAACTGGCCGAACTCGCGGCCCGGCACCCCGGGCTGAAGGTCGTGCACGCCTACACGCACACCGAGGGCGGGGACCTGCACGGGTTCTTTTCGCCGGAGCACCTGTCGCGGGTCGCACCGTGGCACGCCGACGCGGAAGCGTTCGTCTGCGGCCCGAAGCCGCTGATGGACGCCGTGCGCGAACAGCTCGGTGAACGTGTGCACACCGAAGAGTTCACGCCGCCGGCGTTGACCTTCGACACGGCGAACGCCGAAGGCCAGGTGCGCTTCAAGCGCAGCGGGCGGGAGTGCGCCAACTCGGGGAAGCCGTTGCTGGAGCAGGCCGAGGAAGCGGGCCTGTCGCCGGAGCACGGCTGCCGGATGGGCATCTGCTTCTCCTGCACCCAGCGCAAGACCGCCGGCCGCGTCCGCAACGCTCGCACCGGCGAGGTTTCCGGCGACGAAGACGAAGAAATCCAGCTCTGCATCTCCGTCCCGGTCGGGGACGTCGAGATCGACGCTTAGGGAGAACCGCCATGACCGGTCTGCAGGACCGCCTGACCCCGGAACAGGTCGAGGAGTTCGGCCGCGAGCTCGACGCGCTGCGGCAGCGGATCGTCGACGACCTGGGCCAGGAGGACGTCGACTACATCCACACCGTCATCAAAACGCAGCGCGGCCTGGAGGTCGCCGGGCGGGCGCTGCTGTTCGCCGGGTTCTTCCCGCCCGCGTGGCTCGCCGGCGTCGGCGCGCTGTCGGTGGCCAAGATCCTGGACAACATGGAGATCGGCCACAACGTCATGCACGGCCAGTACGACTGGACGCGCGACCCGGCGCTGAGCTCGCAGCGCTTCGAGTGGGACACCGTGGCGCCGGCGGAGAACTGGCGGCACTCGCACAACTACATCCACCACACGTACACGAACATCGTCGACAAGGACCGCGACGTCGGGTACGGGATCCTGCGGATGGACACCGCCCAGAAGTGGCACCCGTACTACCTGGGCAACCCGGTGTACGCGACGCTGCTCGCGCTGTTCTTCCAGTGGGGCGTGATGCTGCACGACCTCGAGGTCGAGAACGTCGTCAAGGGCGAGCGGTCGTGGGCCGACAACGTGCCGGTGCTGCGCCGCATCCTGCGGAAGGCCGGACGTCAGGTGGGCAAGGACTACGTCCTGTTCCCGCTGCTGACCGGCCCGCTGGCCCCGCTGACGTTCCTCGGCAACGCGACGGCGAACCTGACGCGCAACCTGTGGGCGTTCGCGATCATCTTCTGCGGCCACTTCCCCGCCGACGTCGAGAGCTTCAGCGAGGAGGAGACGGCTTCGGAATCGCGCGGGCAGTGGTACCTGCGCCAGATCCTCGGCTCGGCGAACATCTCCGGCGGCCCGCTGTTCCACATCATGAGCGGCAACCTGTCGCACCAGATCGAGCACCACCTGTTCCCGGACATCCCGGCGCGCCGCTACCCGCAGATCGCCGGCGAGGTGCGGGCGATTTGCGAGAAGTACGGCCTGCCGTACCACACGGGACCGCTGCACAGGCAGCTCTGGTCGGTGGCGAAGAAGATCGTGAAGCTGGCTCTCCCGTTCCCGCCGAGTTCGCCTTCGCCGACTACCGTGGAACCCGACCGGCAGCTCCGAGCAGCGTGAGGGCGACATGGTGGGCCAGTTCGAACGAGACAAGGACACCCTGCAGGTGATCACCGAATCAGCCGCGACGCACGTCGGCAACATAGCTTCGATCATCACGGGCGCGATCCGCGACATCGCCCGCGAGACGGGTGACTGGCTGACGGACGTCATCGAGATGCGCGAGGCGGCGCAGAAGGCCCGGGAAGACGACCCGGACGCGCCCTGACCCGAGACGGTGCGGGCCACCTTGTGGACAAGAGGTGGCCCGCGCCGGTTCGCGGCGCCGGAACTGTCGGTGCCCGCCGGTAGCGTGGAAGACGGGGGCGCCCCCGCGCGGGCATGGGGAACTGGGCGGGCGCAGCCAAGGCCGCGGGGCTCGCGCGCCCGCAGTGGCATTCGCTGTAGCCCACACGCCCGCAGCGACTCACCCGCGCCCCCAAAGCGGCAATCGCGGCGGCCCACACGCGCCGAGGCGACTCAACCCGCACATCCGAGACGACTCGCCCCGCGCACCGACGCGACTCGCCCCAAAGCCCCCAAAGGGCAGCCGGGTGCTTCCCCGGGCCGCAGTAGGGGGAAAACCGGATGGGCACGCGCCCCCCACCGGGCGAAACTGGCTCCGTGACCAGCTACGACCTGCCCGCTCCCCACCCCCTGCGCCGCGTCTTCGGGCCGCTGGCTTCGCGGGACTTCTGGGCCGAGTACCTCTGGCTCTGGCTCTCCGCCCCGCTGACCGTCTTCGCTCTCCTCAGCTTCCTCGTCTTCCTCGCGCTCGGCCTCTGGCTGACGCCGGTCCTGCTCGGCTTCCTCGTCCTCGCCGGCGCGCTGCTCTACGCCCGCGGCCTCGGCGCCGTGCACCGGGGGCTGGCGAAAGCGCTCCTCGGCGTCAGCGTGCCCGTGCCGCGGCGGCCCGAGCTCAAGCCCGGGCTGTGGGCCTGGGTCAAGGCCCGCGTCGGCGATCCGGCGGGCTGGCGCGCCGCCGGGTACCTGCTGCTGCGGCTGCCGCTGACCCTCGCCGGGCTGTTCACCGTCTCCGCCGCGAGCGTCTACGGCCTCGCCGCGACCACCTACTCCTTCCTCTGGTTCCCGCTCCGCGAGACGCGGATGCCGGTCTTCGGCATCCACGCGGACGGCTGGCCGGGCGCGCTGGCCTGGACGGCGTCCGGGGTGCTGGTACTCGTGGTGCTGCCATGGGTGACGCACGCCTTCGTCGCGCTCGACCGGCTGCTGGTCGTCGGCCTGCTCGGTACACGGGTGCTCTCCGAACGCGTCCGCGACCTCGAAGCGAGCCGCGCGACCGCGGTGGAGGACGCCGCGCTGCGGCTGCGGCGCATCGAGCGCGACCTGCACGACGGCGCGCAGGCCCAGCTCGTCGCCCTCGCGATGAAGCTCGGGCTGGCCAAGGACGAGCTCGAGGACGTCGACCTTCCGCAGGTCAAGGAGCTGGTCGCGGCGGCGCACGCGAACGCCAAGCAGGCGCTGACCGAGCTGCGCGACCTCGCCCGCGGCATCCACCCCGCCGCCCTCGACGCGGGGCTCGACATCGCCCTCGCCACCCTCGTCGCGACGTCCGGGATGGACGCGCTGGTCACCGTCGACCTGCCGCGCCGGCCGCCGCCGTCGGTGGAGACGATCGTCTACTTCAGCGCCGCCGAGCTGCTCACGAACGCCGCGAAGCACGGCGGGCCGACCGACGTCGAAGTCACCGAGGAGCACGACGTCCTGTGGCTCCGGGTGCGTGACCGCGGTTCCGGCGGCGCCCGGCTGGTCCCCGGTGGCGGCCTGGCGGGCGTCGCCGAACGGCTGCGGACGGTCGACGGCGAGCTGGCCGTCACGAGCCCGCCGGGCGGCCCGACCGAGGTGACCGCGCGGGTACCACTGCCTTCCGACGGCCCGGGGTGAAGCCCGATGTCACCGCTAGGGTCGGCGGCATGCGGATCGTCATCGCGGAGGACTCCACCATCCTGCGCCAGGGCCTCGCCGAGCTGCTGACCTTCCGCGGCCACGAGGTCGTCGCCGCGGTGAAGGACGCCGACGCGCTGCGGGCCGCCGTCGAAGGCCACACCCCCGATGTGTCCATTGTGGACATCCGGATGCCGCCGACGCACACCGACGAGGGCCTGCGGGCGGCGATTTCCCTGCGTCGCGAATCGCCCGGCCGCGCGATCCTGCTGTTCTCCCAGTACGTCGAGACGAAGTACGCGGCCCAGCTGCTGGCCGACCGCGCAGGCGGCGTCGGCTACCTGCTCAAGGACCGCGTCGCCGAGGTGTCGGACTTCCTCGACGCGCTGCGCCGGGTGGCGGACGGCGAGACGGTGCTCGACCCCGAGGTCGTCAGCCAGCTGTTCGCCGCGACGCGCCAGACCGACGCGCTCGGCGGGCTCACCCCGCGTGAACGCGAGGTCCTGGGCCTGATGGCGGAAGGCCGGTCGAACTCCGCGATCGCCGCGAAGCTGTTCCTTTCGGCCGGCTCGGTCGAAAAGTACGTGACGTCGATCTTCGGCAAGCTCGGCCTGCCACCGTCCGAAGGGGACAATCGCCGGGTGCTGGCGGTGCTGCGCTACCTGGACTCCTGAGCCTTACGCTGGGACCCATGTACTCCACCGAGATCGAGGTCCGCACCGGCGCCGAGGCCGTCGTCCACGACCTCACCCACGAGGCCGAGTCGTTCCTGCGCGACGCCGACGCGACCGACGGGCTGCTGCACGTCTGGGTCCCGCACGCCACCGCCGGGCTGGCGATTCTGGAGACCGGCGCCGGCAGCGACGAGGACCTGCTCACCGCGCTCGACGAGCTGCTCCCCCGCGACGGCCGCTGGCGGCACCGGCACGGGAGCCCGGGCCACGGCCGTGACCACGTGCTCCCGGCGCTGGTGCCGCCCTACGCGACGATCCCGGTGCTCGGCGGCGTCCTCGCGCTCGGCACCTGGCAGTCGATCTGCCTAGTGGACACCAACCTCGACAACCCGGTCCGCAAGGTGCGGTTCAGCCTCCTGGCGGGCTGACCGGCCGGGCCACACCGCGAGCAGCAGCCCGGCGGCCAGCAGCGCGCCGAGCACCCAGACGCCGGTCGTGACGTCGGGCGCGTCCGGCACGCCCTGGAGCAGGCTGCGCAGGCCTTCGGCCGAGAACCGGAACGGCGTCCACGACCACAGCAGCGTGCGGTAGGCCGGGTTCAGCAGCTCCGGCACCTGCCCGGCGACCGCGGGCGCGACCAGGTACAACGGACCGAGGACGGCCATCGCCCGCAGGCCGAGCAGACGCAGGAGCCCGGCTTGCAGGGCAGCGAACGCCGTGGCGGCGAGGAAGACGAACCCGAGGACGTCGAAGGTCAGCGGCAGCGCGGAATCCCAGAGCGCGAAGAACCCGGCCACCGCGGACGTGACGAGCACGCCGGCCCCGGCGACCTGCAGGAGCCGCGCCCCCGCGCCGACCGTGCGGCCGGTGCGCTTGGCCAGCTGCGTCAGCGCGAGCCCCGCGGCGAGCGCGCCGATCCAGGCCAGCGCGGACGCGGCCAGCGGCGCGGTCCGCCCGGCGACGCTCACCGGGTGCAGCACCTCCTGCTTCGGCGTGCCGCCGAGCGCGGCCGCGCCCGCGGTGAGCGCCTGCTGCGCGACCTGGGTGCCCGCCGGGTTGACCGCGCCTGACGTCACGACGGTCGCGGACGGCCCGGGTGCGAGTTCGAGCACGCCGTAGACCTTCTTGTCCTCCAGCAACTTCCGCGCGGCGGCCGGATCCGTGACGGTCCAGGCGAGCTGGCCGCCACCGTGCGCCACGATGCGCTGCGCGACTTCGGGTGGCGCGGCGACCGCGACCGGGACGCCGTCCGGCGCGGCCGTGGCCTGCGCACCGAAGGTGAGGAACCCGAGCACCACGGCCACCAGCGCGCCGGCCACGGCGGCGACCAGGGCGAGCGCCCCGGCGGGGCGCCGGACAGGACCGGTCATGACAACCTCCAGTTATTCGTCGCTTGTTGAATTACTGGCCAAGGTACGACCGTGCCGCCCGAAAGTCAACGCGTGTTGAATAGTGTCGCCGGTAACCTCGACCTCGTGACGAAGAAGCGGCTGGTGCTCTGGGACATCGACCACACGCTGGTGGACTTCGCCGGGCTGGGCGCGGCCTGGTACGCGGCCGCGTTCACCGCCGCGACCGGAGCGACCTTGCGCGTCGACCCCGTGTTCGGCGGCCGCACCGAACTGGCGACCACCACCGAACTGCTCACCGCGAACGGCATCGAACCCGCGCCCGACACGATCCAGGCGCTGTTCAAGGCCCTGGTGGCGGAGTCCGAACGCGCGGTGCACCGCTTCGCGGCGGAAGCCCGCGCGCTGCCGGGCGCGACCGAAGCGCTGACCTCGTTCGCCGGGGACGACGGCGTCGTCCAGTCGCTCGTCACCGGCAACCTGCCGGAGATTTCGCGGCACAAGCTCGCCGCATTCGGCCTGCACGAACACCTCGACCTGGCCATCGGCGGCTACGGCACGCTCTCGGTGCACCGCCCCGACCTGGTCCCGCACGCGGTGGGGCTGGCGGCGGCCAAGCACGGCACCCGGTTCGACGCCGCCGCGGTGGTCGTCGTCGGCGACACGCCGAACGACGTCCAAGCCGCTCTGGCCCACGGTGCCGTCTCGATCGCGGTGGCGACGGGGCTCTACAGCGCCGGCGAACTGCGGGCCGCGGGCGCGCACATCGTGCTGCCGGACCTCGCGGACACCGACGCCGTGCGCACCGCCGTGTTCAGCTGAAAGTCGTCCGAGTCGTCCTCGGGAGGGGGATGACCCTCAGTCGAAGGGACGACTCCCCTAAGGGAAAACTCGTTCCTTCGCCCGATGTGGCCGGCGGCCGCGACTCGCCAGACTTCCGGGCATGACTGAAGCAGCGTCGGCGGCCAGGGCCGCCGGAGGGGGACGCATCCGCGGCACGGTCGCGGTGCTCAGGCAGCGCCTGCCGTTCACCAGCGGCGTCGTGCTCGCGATGCTCGTGCTGGCCGTCGTGACGGGGGCGCTCTGGAACGCCGCCGAAGACCGCGCGGCCTACCCGTTCGTCGCCTACGGGCTGCCGTCGCTGGAGACGGGCCGGTGGTGGACCATGCTCACCGGGCCGTTCTTCGCCGTCATCCCCTGGTACTACCTTCCGATGGTCGGCAGCTTCGCGCTCTTCGCCGGCTTCGCCGAATGGCAGCTGGGAACGCGGCGCGCGATGGCCGTGACCATCGGCGGCCAGTTCGCCTCGGTGCTCGTCGCGACGCAGTTCCTCGCGCTGAGCCGCAACTCCGGCTGGCTGTGGGCCGAGCGGATGGCGGGCAGCCTCGACGTCGGGTTCTCCGGCGGCGCGCTCGCCGCGATCGCCGTCGCCAGCGCGACGCTGCGGCCGCCGTGGGCGCTGCGGCTGCGGGCCGGTCTCTGCGTGTACGCCGGGGTCGCGATCGTCTACGTCGGCACGCTGGCCGACCTCGTGCACTTCTTCGCGCTGCTGCTGGCGATCCCGCTCGGCAACCGGCTCGTCGGCTCGCGGCGGGTGCCGTCGGCGGGGCCGAACCTGCGGGAGTGGCGGCTGCTGACTGTCGCCGGCCTGCTGCTGCTCACCATCGCCGAGATCGTGATGTTCCTCGTTCCCGGCGAAGGCCCGTTCGGCTCCACCGAAGGGGTTTCGCTGTCGGCACCGGAGCTGGCGGTCCTCGTGCTGGTCGTGGTGCCGATGCTCAACGGGCTGCGCAAGGGCGGCCGCGTCGCGTGGCGCTGGGCGATCGCGTTGTCCGCTTTCGTTACGCTGCAAGGGCTCGCCGCGACCACGGTCTACGGGCTGGCCGACCTCTTCGGGGCGGACTACGACGCCACGGGCCTGCCGCTGTTCTTCGTGGACAATCTCTTGTGGACGGTTCTGCTGATCGTCCTGATCGCCGGGCAGCGCGCCTTCCGCGTCCCGTCGCGGCGACGGCTGCGGCGGCACGCCCAAGGTCCCGGGCCGGCGCTGGCCCGCACGCTGCTCGGGCACCACGGCGGCAGCACGCTGTCGTGGATGACGACCTGGCCGCGCAACACGTACTTCGTCCGCGAAGACGGCCGGTCCTACCTCGCCTACCGCCGGCACGCGGGCGTCGCCGTCGCGCTCGGCGACCCGATCGCCCCGGACGGCACGGCGGCGGCCACGGTCACCGAGTTCACCGCGATGTGCGAGAACACCGGCCTGGTGCCGTGCGTGTTCTCCGCGACCGAAGCGACAGTCGCGGCGACGCGGGAGCAGGGCTGGCAACACGTCCAGATCGCCGAGGACACCGTGCTGGACCTGGAGGGGCTGGAGTTCCGCGGCAAGGCGTGGCAGGACGTCCGCTCGGCGCTGAACAAGGCCGCCAAGCAGGAGATCGACTTCCGGCTGGTCCGCTTGGCCGACCAGCCGGAGCCCATCCTCGCCCAGGTCCGGGCGCTGTCGGAGGAGTGGATGTCGGACAAGGGCATGCCGGAGATGGGCTTCACCCTCGGCGGCCTGGACGAGGCGATGGACCCGGCGACCCGCGTCGGCCTGGCGGTCGACGCGGAGGGCACGGTCCACGGCGTGACGTCGTGGCTGCCGGTCCACACGGGCGCGGGCAAGGTGGGCGGCTGGACGCTGGACGTGATGCGCCGCAGCGCCCACGGTTTCCGCCCGGTGATGGAGTTCCTGATCGCCTCGGCGTGCGTGCAGTTCCGCGCGGAGGGCGCGCGGTTCGTCTCGCTCTCGGGCGCGCCGCTGGCCCGCAGCGGTTCCGGTGCTCCGCCGCGCACGGTGGACCGCGCGCTGGAGTCGCTGGGCCGCGTGATGGAGCCGTACTACGGATTCCGTTCCCTGCACGCGTTCAAGGCGAAGTTCCAGCCCCGGCACGTGCCGCTGTACCTGGCTTACCGCGACGAAGCGGACCTGCCGCGGATCGGGCTGGCGCTGAGCCGGGCCTACCTGCCGGACGTCCGGCTGCGGGAGCTGGCGAAGCTGGCGCGGAAACGCTGATTCAGCGGCGGGTGGTCGGCGGCGGAGTGGTCGTGCTCCGGTTCGCCACCGGCACGAACCGGTAGCTCTCCACGATCTTGACGAGGTCCTCGCGGATCGTCGGTCCGGAACGGTCGCGGTCCGCGTACGCCACCACGACCGCCGACTCCCCGGAAGCTCCGCCGAAGCCCATCGCCGCCACCAGCGCGTGCTTCGCCCCGCACTCCCCCGGCTCCGCCGGGACCACTTCGGCGACCACGACGCGGGCGGGGATCTTCGTGCCGTCCGCCTTCGTGACCTGCGCGTCCGTGGCCGAACCCAGCTGCGGCACGCTGCCGTAGGCGCCCGCCGCCACGTCCGTCGCCGCCGTGCGGGCGGCCGCCTCCGGGTCGGGCACCGGTTCCGTCGTGACTCCCGCGCCGCCGAGGTCGGCGTGCGCGCAGAAGTCCTTGCCCAGGAACGCGCTCGTGACCAGCCGGATCCCGGATTCGGACCAGCCGTGCTGCGTGCCCGGGGCCGGTTCCCAGCCCGCCGGCACGTCGTAGGCGTACGCACCGTCGCGGCCCGCCACCGGCCGGCCGCCCGGCACCGCGGCCGGGACGACCACCCGCGGCGACGGCGTCACGACCACCGGCGACGGCGGTTCCGGCGACGAAGCAGCCGGACGCGGCTTGCCGACACCCAGCGCGTTCAGCACCCCCGCGATCAACGCGATGAGCGCCAGCCCGAGCCACGGCGCTCGCCGCCACCTCTGCGGCTTCGGAGCCGGGCGGATCCGCTTCGGCCGCGCCCGCGGAGCTTCGGGCGGCGGCGCGTCCGCGGGTTCGTAGCCGCCGAACCCGCGAAGCGCCGCGTTGTCCTCGTACCCCGGCGTCGGGTCGTCGGCACGCCGGGAGAACCGCCCCATCAGGAGCGGACGAGCTTGACCAGGTGCTCGACGACGGCGTCGACCGCGATCTCTTCGCGCTCGCCCGTCCGCCGGTCCTTGACCTCGACGACGCCGCTGGCCAGGCCGCGCCCGACCACGAGGATCGTCGGCACGCCGACCAGCTCCGCGTCGGCGAACTTGACGCCGGGGGTCGCCTTGCGGTCGTCGAGGATGATCTCGAGGCCGGCCGCGTCCAGCTCGGCGGCGATCTTCTCGGCGCCGGCGCGCACCGCGTCGTCCTTGCCCGCGATGACGACGTGCACGTCGAACGGCGACACCTCGCGCGGCCAGATCAGGCCGAGGTCGTCGTGGTTCTGCTCGGCGAGCACGCCGACCAGCCGGGAGACGCCGACGCCGTAGGAGCCCATCGTGATCCGGATCGGCTTCGAGTCGGGGCCGAGCGCGTCGACCTCGAACGCGTCGGTGTACTTGCGGCCGAGCTGGAAGATGTGCCCGATCTCGATGCCGCGCGCGGCGACCAGGGTGCCGTGGCCGTCCGGCGACGCGTCGCCCTCGCGGACCTCGGCGGCCTCGATCGTGCCGTCCGGGGTGAAGTCGCGGCCAGCCAGCAGGTCGACGACGTGGTGGTCGACCTTGTCGGCGCCGGTGACCCAGGCGGTGCCGGGGACGATCCGGGGGTCGGCGAGGTAGCGCACGCCGTTGTCCTGCAGGGCCTTCGGGCCGATGTAGCCCTTGACCAGGAACGGGTTCTTCGCGAAGTCGGCCTCGTCGAGCAGCGCGACCTCGGCGGGCTCGAGCGACGCTTCGAGGCGCTTCATGTCCACTTCGCGGTCACCCGGGACCGCGACGCAGACCAGCTCCCACTCCTTCGCGCCCGGCTGACGCGTCTTGAGCATGACGTTCTTCAGCGTGTCCGCCGCCGTGAACGTGCGGCCCAGGTCCGCGTTGTTGAGGAAGTTGACCAGCGTCTCGATGGTCGGGGTGTTCGGCGTGTGGTGCACCTGCGCCTCGGGCCGGCCCTCGATCGGCTGGGCGGGCGGCGCGGGCGTGACGACGGCTTCGACGTTCGCCGCGTAGCCCGACTCGGTGCTGCGGACGTAGGTGTCCTCGCCCGTCTCGGCGACGGCGAGGAACTCCTCGGACGCCGAGCCGCCCATCGCGCCCGACGTCGCCTTCACGACGACGTACTCGAGGCCGAGGCGGTCGAACAGCTTGACGTAGGCGTCGCGGTGGGCCTGGTAGGAGCGCTCCAGGCCTTCGTCGTCGAGGTCGAAGGAGTAGGAGTCCTTCATGACGAACTCGCGGCCGCGCAGGATGCCGGCGCGGGGACGCGCTTCGTCGCGGTACTTGGTCTGGATCTGGTACAGCGTGACCGGGTAGTCGCGGTACGAGCTGTACTCGCCCTTCACAGTGAGGGCGAAGAGCTCTTCGTGCGTCGGGCCGAGGAGGTAGTCGGCGCCCTTGCGGTCCTTGAGGCGGAAGAGGGCGTCGCCGTACTCGGTCCAGCGGCCGGTGGCCTCGTAGGGCTCCTTCGGCAGCAGCGCGGGGAACTGGATCTCCTGCGCGCCGATGGCGTTCATCTCGTCGCGCACGATGTTCTCGATGCGGCGCAGCACGCGGAGGCCCAGCGGCAGCCAGGAGTACCCGCCCGGGGCGACCCGGCGGACGTAGCCGGCGCGTACCAGGAGCCGGTGGCTCGGTACCTCGGCGTCCGCCGGATCCTCGCGCAACGTGCGAAGGAACAACGACGAAGTCCTGGTGATCACTGGGGGGCTCCCTGCGCCGGGCGGGTGTGAAAGTCCCGCTCAGGGTAGTCAATCGCCCCGCCGTGACTCCAACGGGTTACTCGGCGGCCCGTTCTTGTCGGTGGTGGCCGCTAGTGCTGTGAGCAGAAACTTCACCGGATCCCGGAAACCTGCCGCACCGGCGATCCAAACGGGTTCTGCGTGTCGGGATGAGACATAAGGCCTGGTCACGGACCTGCGCGGCCGGTCGGCGCGGCAGCGGGTAGAAAGGCGGCATGAGCGCTCGCGTACTGCTGCCCTGGACCGACATCGACGTGCCGGAAGGGATCGAAGCCGCCTATTACGACGGCGTCGAGCCTCCCCCGGCCGACCTGGGTGACGTCGAGTTCTACGTGCTGCCCTACGACCGCGGGCCCGCGCCGCCGAAACTCGTCAAGGAGCTGCCGTCGCTGCGCGTGGTGCAGTCGCTGTCGGCCGGCGTCGAGGCGCTGGTGCCGCTGCTGCCCGAGGGCGTGCTGCTCGCGAACGGGCGAGGGCTCCACGACCTGAGCGTCGCCGAGCACGCGCTCGCGTTGATCCACGCGGCGCAGCGCGACCTGCCTCGCTGGTTCGCGCAGCAGACGCGGGGCGAGTGGGTGCGCGAGCACACGCGCTCCCTGGCGGACAGCCGCGTGCTCCTGGTCGGCCACGGCTCGATCGGGCAGGCGATCGAACGCCAGCTCGTCGCCGCCGAGGCCGTCGTGACGCGGGTGGCGAGCCGCGCGCGCCCGGACGACGGCGTCCACGGCGTCGCCGAGCTGCCGGGCCTGCTGCCCGAGGCGGACATCGTGGTGCTCGTCCTCCCGGACACGCCCGCGACGCGTGGCCTGCTCGACGCGAAGGCCCTGGCCGCGCTCCCCGACGACGCGCTGGTGGTGAACGTCGGCCGCGGCACGGCCATCGACACCGACGCCTTGGTGGCGGAAACGCGCACCGGGCGGCTGCGCGCGGGCCTCGACGTCGTGGACCCGGAACCGCTGCCCGCGGACCATCCACTGTGGACGGCGCCGGGCGTGGTCATCACCCCGCACATCGCGGGCGGCTCGGCGTCGTTCTATCCGCGCGCGAAGAAGCTGGCGGCCGAGCAGCTGCGGAGGTACGTGAAAGGCGAGGAGCTGCTCAACCTCGTTCGGCGGTGAGCACGTAGACGTGCCATTCGTCGTCGACGCGGTATCCGCACCGCTCGTAGACGCCCAGGGCGCGGTGCGCGTTGTCGACGTCGACGTTCAGCGCCGACCGATCGAAGCCCGCGGCCTTCGCCGCCGTGAGGGTGTGCCCCAGCAACCCGGACGCGACGCCGCGGCCGCGCAGCACCGCCCGCGTGCCCACCCAGGTGGCGTAGTGCTCGCGGATGCCCGTCGCCGCGGCCTCGGACGCGTAGAAGTGGCTCAGCACGAACGCGAGCACCTTGTCGCCGTCGAGGACCAGGAACGACAGGTCGGGGCGGAAGTCCTTCGAGCCGGTGACCAGGTGGCGCCAGGCGGCGGGCTCGTAGACCGTGCTGCCCCAGTGGTCACCGAAGGTGTCGTTGCGGGCGTCGAGCACGGCGAGGTCGCGCTCGAAGTCGAACGGGACCGCGGCGAAACCGTCCGGCAGCGGCGGTTGCGGCGGCAGGTCGGCGAGGCCGACGCGCATGTTCACCATCGTCCGCGCGTGGACGTACCCGGCGCCGGTGAGGACATCGGCGATCCAGCGCTCGTTCTGGTGCCGGCCGTGGTGCAGTTCGAAAGGCGCGCCCGGGAAGGTGCGCTCGTTGACCTCGCGGCCCGTCCGCGAGAACCACTCGACCAGGTGAGCGCCGACGGCGTCGGTCCGGTACCCGGGGTGCACGACCGACTGGATCCGCAGCATGTGGACGGGGTTCGCGGCGTCGCGGCGGCGGACGAGGCCGTAGCCGACGAGAGTGTCGCCCGCCCAGGCGCCGGTGGTGGCGCGGGCCAGGTCGACGTTGGGTCCCTCGAGCTCCTCGCGGAGGTCTTCGGCGCTGAAGTGCTCACCCGTCCGGTCGACCTCCTCGGCCGCGGCGTACAGCCGGGCGAGCGCGGGGACGTCGTCCAAGGTCAACGGGCGCCAGGTGAGGTCCATGGCGGGAGGCTAGGCCGGACGGCGGCGGCCGCGCACCCCGATTTGCCGATCCGGCCACCAGCAGGCTGCCACCTGCACGGCAGTAATCGTTGACACGAAGCCGTTCGGCCGTGGCTGTGGCCGGATGGGCGACCATCGGCACAGTACGCTCGGTGCGTGCTGGTGCTCCTTCCTCCTTCCGAGACCAAGGCCGACGGCGGCCGCGGCGGTCCGCTCGACCTCGGTGAGCTTTCGTTCCCCGAGCTGAACCCGGCGCGCGCGAAGCTCGCCGACGCACTGGTCGAGCTGGCCGCCGACGTCCCGGCCAGCGTCGCGGCCCTGGGCCTCACCGAGCGCCAGGCCGGGGAGGTGGCGCGCAACGCGGACCTGTGGAGGTCGCCGACGATGCCGGCGCTGCGCCGCTACACCGGCGTGCTGTACGACGCGCTCGACGTGAAGAGCTTCACGAAGGCAGGCCTGGCGAAGGCGCACCGGCGGCTGGCGGTGACGTCGTCGCTGTTCGGCGTGGTGTCGGCGGCCGACCCGATCCCCGCGTACCGGCTGTCGGGCGGCAACTCGCTGCCGTCGGTCGGGACGGTCCGCGGGCTGTGGAAACCGGTGCTCGAGCCGGTGCTGCAGCAGGTCGAGGGCCTGGTGGTGGACCTGCGCTCGGGCACGTACTCGGCGTTCGCGAAGCTGCGCCCGGACGCGGTGACGGTCCGCGTGGTGACGGAGAACGCCCGCGGCGAGCGCGTGACGGTCAGCCACTTCAACAAGGCGTACAAGGGCCGCCTGGCGCGCGAGCTGGCGATCACGCGCGCCGAACCGTCCACTGTGGACCAACTGGTGAAGGTGATCACGAAGGCGGGCTTGGTGGTCGAGCGCACGGGCGAGCACGCGCTGGAGCTGGTCACGGAGGGCTGACGGCCCGTTCGAAGAGTGCGCCCGAGCCAGGCGGCCGCGCCGCCGAGGATCGCGAGTAGCGACAGCAAGTCCTCCTCGGCACGCAGGGCTGAAGCCCGTCAAAACCGGTCCGGGGCGAACGGTGTCAGGTCGAACCCCGGGTCCTCCCCGAGCGCCACCGACGCGATCAGCTTCCCCGCGTACGGCGCGTTCGTCAGCCCGCCCGCGCCGAAGCCCGTGCACACCGCGAGTCCGGGGCGCAGGGAACCCAGCACCGGCAAGCCGTCCGGGGTGCCCGGGCGGAAGCCGACGCGGGTCTCCGCCAGTGTCGCGTCCGCGAGGCCCGGTGCCACCGTCAGCGCGTTGTCCAGCACCTCGCGCTGGCCGGCCACCGTCACGCGGTAGTCGAAGCCGGACTCCGCCTCGCGGGTCGCGCCCGCCACCACGCGGCCGCCGGCGAAGGCCAGCAGGTAGTGGCTCGTGCGCGGCAGCACCACCGGCCACGCCGACGTGTCCGTGCCCGGCAGGTCGAAGTGGCTGATCTGGCCGCGGTGCGGCGTCACCGGCAGGTCGATCCCCAGCGGCGCCAGCAGTTCCCGGCTCCACGCGCCGGCCGCGACCACGACGCTGTCCGCTTCCACGGGGCCCGACGGACTCGCCACGGTCCCGTCGGCCCGGAACGCCACCTCGCCTTCGACGAACTTCGCGCCCCGGCGCTCGGCGTCCGACAGCAGAGCCCGCCGCAGCTGGTGGCCGTCGACGCGGCCCGCGCCCGCCAGGTGCACCGCGCCCAGCCCGGGCGCCAGCGCCGGGAACAGCGCCCGCGCCTGCGCCGGGTCGAGCCGCCGGATCTCGCCGATCTCCGGCGCGTCCGCCGCCCGCGCGGTCAGCCGCTCCTGGGCCTCGGCCAGCTCGCTTTCCTCGGCCGACACGATCATCCCGCCGACGACTTCGAACGACGAACCCGCCAGCTCGGCGGTGAGCTCCCGGTAGTACCGGCCGGCCGCCGACGCGAGCGGGTACAGCGCGTCTTCCCAGCGCGACGTCCACGGGCTGACGATCCCGGCGCCCGCTTCGGTCGCCGCCCCCGGGCGGGCCGCGTCCGCCACGACCACCTCCGCGCCCCTCGCCGCCAGGTGCCAGGCCGTTGCCGCGCCGCCGATTCCGCTGCCGATCACGAGGACTCGCATGTCCCCCACCCTGCCCGATCCAGCCGCGCCCGGGCCACCGGGATTGCCCCGCGCGCTCGGCCGTCCGGTCGTATGCTGCCCGCCATGCCAAGCCGTGCCGAGCGGTATGTCGCCCATCTCGACACCCTGACCGGGAGCACCCAGCCCCGGCTGCAGCCGATCCCGTCGACCCACCCCGGGCTCGACGACGTCGTCGCGTTCGTCTACGCCGACGAGCCGGAACCGCGGTACCTGACCGGCGCGACCTACGGCCTTTCGCTCGCCGACCACGCCGAATGGCACGGCGTGAAACCGGAACTGTGGATCAGCGTCCGGTCCGACGACCCGGTCTGGGCGCTCGCCATCGGCTACCTCGCCGAGCAGTTGCGGGGCACCTGCCCGTTCGTCTACGGCGACACCATCGACTTCGGCGAGCCGATCGCGCCCGAGTCCGCCATGACGGCCTTCGCCGTGTGCGCGCCCGCCGGCCTCGACGCCCACCAGTACACGCTGATCGACATCGGGGGCGCGCCCATCAGCATCGCCGGCTGCTTCCCGGTGCACGACACCGAGCGCAGGTACATCCGCGAGCACGGCATCGACGCGTTCTGGCAGCTGGACTGGGACCTCTACGACGTCCGGCGCCCGCCGGTCGTCTGATACGCGTCGCTCGCGAGCCGCACGAACGACCGGACCAGCGGGCCGGCGGCCTTCCACGCGACGACCACGGGATTCGGCGCCAGGTCGGTGACCGGCACGACGGTCAGCTCTCCCGGCGGCCGGTGGCCGAGCGGCATCAGCCCGACGGTCCCGTTCCACAGCACGGCCTGCAGGCATTCCTGGACCGCGCGCACCACCGGCCCCTCGCGGGGTTCGCCGCCGTGCCAGTACGCCTGCCAGACCGGGTCGGTGCCCTCCGGGAACCGGAACCAGCGCCGCCCGGCCAAGTCGGCCAGCTCGAGGTGGTCGCGGCGGGCCAGCGGGTCGTCGGCGCGCAGCACCGCGCCCACCGGGTCGGCGCGCAGCCGGTGCACGGTCAGGCCGGTCTCGTCGAACGGCCCGCGGGTCAGCGCGACGTCGACCAGCCCGGCGCGCAGCCCGCACGTCGGGTCGGTCAGGTCCGTGTCGCGGACGCGGACCTCGACGCCGGGGTGCTGCCGGCGGTAAGCGTCGGCCAGCCGCGTCGCGTCCGGGTCGGCGCTGTCGGCGAGGAGGCCGACGGTGATCGTCGCAGCACCGGCCGCGGCGGCCACGCGCACGCGCGCCTGCTCGGCCTGGCGGAGCAGGGCGCGCGCCTCCTCCAGCAGGGTCGCGCCGGCCGGGGTGAGCGCGACACCGGCGGCGGAACGCACCAGCAGCACGGCGCCGACGTCGGCTTCCAGCTGCTTGATCGCCCGGCTCAGCGGCGGCTGGCTCATGTGCAGGCGCACGGCGGCCCGGCCGAAGTGGAGTTCTTGGGCGACGGCAACGAAGTACCGCAGCGTGCGCAGCTCCATGACCAGGGACGATAGGCGGTTCGCACGGCAGTCGGCACGGCGGAGGTCACACGCGAACCAGTGCGGTCGGACGCCCGCAGGCCGCAGAGCACGCCGACGGCGCCGGTAGCAGCCCCGATCTTCTCCCGCGGGTGTCACGCGCACCGAACCCGCGCAGCTTCAAGACCTCCCAGCGGCACGGCGGTTTCACGGCGTGGGCGGGAGTCCGGTGCAGCGCTCGTCAACGCCGAACCGTCGTCGAAGCGCAGCACCGCCGCCCCGAACCGGCTCGGCGGGTGACGCCGACCGGCGACGATGTCCACCGGGTATCGGCGCCACGCAATCGGTCTTGGACGGCGCCGGTGTCATGGCGGTGGAATCGGGACATGACCGACCTGACCGATCCCGCCGTGCGGGTGACCGGCGCCCAGGAGCTCGCGCCGGACCTGCTGGTGATCCCGAACCACGGCGTCGACCTCGTGCCCAACATCGGCGTCGTCGGCGGCACCGAAGCCGTCCTGGTCGTCGAGACGGGCCTCGGCACCGCGAACGCCGCGGAGGTGCTCGCCTTCGCGGCCGAAGTCGCGAACGGCCGTCGCCTGTACCTGACCACGACGCACTTCCACCCCGAACACGCCTACGGCGCGCAGGTGTTCGCCGGCGAGGCCACGTACCTGGTCAACCGCGCCCAGGCCGACGACCTCGCCACCAAGGGCGCGGGCTACCTCGAGATGTTCCGCGGCCTCGGCGAGGTGGTCGCCCGCCGCCTCGAAGACGTGCGCGTGCCCGTCCCCGACGTCGTGTTCGACGGCGACCACGAGCTGGACCTCGGCGGCCGGACCGTCCGCCTGCGCCCCACGGGCCGCGGCCACACCATCGGCGACCAGGTCGTCGAGGTACCGGACGCCGGCGTGCTGTTCACCGGCGACCTGGCCGAGACCGGGCAGTTCGCGATCCTCCCGTGGTTCCCGCCGCACGACACCGACGCCACCGGCGTCGGCTGGCTCGCGGTCCTGGACCGGCTGGCGCCGGCCGCCCCGCGGACGGTGGTGCCGGGGCACGGAGAGGTCGGTGGCGTCGCGGTGCTCACCGACGTCCGGGACTACCTGCGCGAGCTGCGCGACGAGACCTGGCGCCGCCGGGACTCGGGCCTCGGCGTGGCCGCGATCGCCGCCGAGGTGCGGGAGGTGCTCGTCGGGCGCCATCCGGAGTGGGCCGGGCAGGAGTGGATCGAGCCGGGCGTCCAGTGCCTGTGCACCGAGCACGCGTGACCACCGCGCTCACCCACCCAGTACCGCCATCGCCGCGTTGTGGCCGGGGATGCCGCTGACACCACCTCCCCTCGTCGCGCCCGCGCCGCAGAGCAGGACGCGTTCGTGCGGTGTCTCGACGCCCCACTTGCCCGCCTGCGCCGGATCCGAGGCGAACGGCCAGGACAGGTCCCGGTGGAAGATGTGCCCGGCCGGCAGGCCCAGCTCGGCCTCCAGGTCGAGCGGGGTCTTCGCCTCCACGCAGGGTTTTCCGTCCGGCGCGGTCAGCAGGCAGTCCTCGATCGGTTCGGCCAGCACGCTGTTCAGCGAAGCCAGCGTCGCACGCAACGCCGCTTCGCGCGCCTCTTCGTTGCGTCCCTCGAAGAGGCGGGCGGGCATGTGCAGGCCGAACAGCGTCAGGGTCTGCGCGCCGGCCGCGCGTTCGGCCGGGCCGAGGATCGACGGGTCCGTCAGCGAGTGGCAGTAGATCTCGCACGGCGGCAGCGTGGGGATCTTCCCCGCCGCCGCCTCGCGGTACGCCGTTTCGAGCTGGGTGTACGTCTCGTTGACGTGGAACGTGCCGCCGAACGCCTCGACCGGGTCGACGTGCGGGTCGCGCAGCTTCGGCAGCCGCGACAGCACCATGTTCACCTTCAGCTGCGCGCCTTCCGGCCGCCGGCGCGGCTCCTCGCCGAGCAGCCGCGCCAGCGTGTCCGGCGCGACGTTGGCCAGGACGTGCCCGCCGCGGACGACGTGCTCGGCGTCGTCACTGCGGTAGCGCACCTCGCCGTCCGGGTCGAGCGAGAGCACCTCCGCCCCGGTCACCAGCCGCGCGCCCGCGGCGGCGGCCACCGCCGCGAGCGAGCCGGTGACCGCGCCCATGCCGCCGACCGGGACGTCCCAGTCGCCGGTGCCGTTGCCGATCACGTGGTAGAGCAGGCACCGGTTCTGGCGCAGGCCGCCCTCGCCCGCCGCGGCGAACGTGCCGATCAGCGCGTCGGTGAGCACGACGCCGCGGACCGTGTCGTCGCCGAACCACGACGTGAGCGTCTCGCCGATCGGCCGCTCGAACAACACGGACCACGCTTCGGCGTCACCGACCCGGTCGCGGAAGTCCACTTCGGACAGCAGTGGCTCGGTGAGGGTGCCGAAGACGCGTCCGGCGACGCCCCCGGTCAGCTGGGAAAAGCGGCGCCACGCCGCGAAGTCCGCCGCCGACCCGGTGACCGCGCGGAAGGACGCCGCCGTCCGGCCGCCGTCCCCCGTGTCGACAAGGAGACCCGAGTCGCCCGTGGGCGTGTAGGACGACATCCGGCGCCGCAGCAGCCGCACGTCGAGGCCGAGATCGGCCACGATCTTCCGGGGCAGCAAGCTGACCAGGTAGGAGTAGCGCGACAGCCGGACGTCGACGCCGTCGAACGCGCGGAACGACACGGCGGCGCCACCGGTCTCCCCGCGCCGTTCGAGCACGAGCACCGACCGGCCCGCCCGCGCCAGGTACGCGGCCGCCACCAGCCCGTTGTGACCGCCGCCGACGACCACGACGTCGTAGGAATCCATCCGCCCCTCCTCGGGTGTTGCCTGCCCGTTCATCGTGGTCACGGCAGCGGGGCGAATTCAAGGAAACGTCGCGAACGGTCCGTTCGCGCTATTCGGTTGCGCGGCCGCGGATCGGTCCGGCAAGCTGAACCGCATCCGGCAGGGAGCCGGGGTCGAGAGCGGGGAGGTGCCGTCGTGATGGATGTCCGGGCCTGTTCGAGCCCTCACCCACCCGCCCCCCGAGGCTGATCACGCGCCCGGTGGGGCATCCCTGACCAAGGAGAACCCCACCAGTGCGCCAGCACGATTCCGAAGACTTCGACCTTCCCGACGACCGCTTCGCCCGCCGCGCGCGGCCGGGCCGCCGCGAGCGGTTCGACGAACCCGAACCCGTCCGCCGCGGCCGGCTCACCGAAGGCGAGCGCGTCCGGCTCGCCAAGCTCCGCGACGACGCCTACACCGAAAACCGGCTGCCGGACGGCGCCGACCGCTGGTCCACCTGGGACGACGCCGAACACGGCCCGCTGCCCCGGCCCGAGTGGGTCGTCACCGAGCTCGCCGCCGTCGACACCGACCTCGGCGTCCTCAAGACCGGCAAGGAGGCCGACGTCCACCTGCTGCGGCGCGGGCTGCCCGGCACCCCCGGCACGCTGCTCGCCGCGAAGCGCTACCGCAGCGACGAACACAAGCTGTTCCACCGCGACGCGGGCTACCTCGAAGGGCGCCGGATGCGGCGGTCCCGGGAGAACCGGGCGATGGCGCAGCGCACCGCGTTCGGCCGCAACCTCGTCGCCGAACAGTGGGCCGTCGCGGAGTTCGCCGCGTTGAGTCGCTTGTGGACACTGGGCGCGCCGGTGCCGTACCCGGTGCAGCGCACCGGCACCGAACTGCTCCTCGAGTTCCTCGGCGAGGACGACGGGACGGCCGCGCCGCGCCTGGCCCAGGTCCGCCCGGAGCCGGACGAGCTGACGGACCTGTGGTTCCAGGCCACCGCGGCGCTCGAGCTGCTCGCGTCGGAAGGCCTCGCGCACGGCGACCTCTCGGCGTACAACCTGCTCGTGCACCGGGGCCGGCTGGTGGTGATCGACCTGCCGCAGGTGGTCGACGTCGTCGCCAACCCCGGCGGCGTCGAGTTCCTCGCGCGGGACGTGCGCAACCTCGCCGGCTGGTTCCACGGCCGGGGCCTCGGCGAGCACGTCACCAGCACCGATGAGCTGCTGGCGGCGCTCGTTTCCGCCGCCGGGCTCGGGTGAATCCGCGGCGGCGTCGCGGGTTGTGGCGTGGAACACGCCTGCGACGCCGCCCACAACGGGTCACCTCGATGCGGAGGACCAGCTCCCCTTCAGGTACAGTCTGTACAGACCGCAACCGGCGGCGTGGATGAGTTGGTGTCCGTCGCCTCCAGAGCCACCGAATGGCTCGCGGTGATCCGCAATCCCACCGTAATTCCACTGTAATTCCAAAAAAAGCGGCGCGCAGTGTCGGAAAGTGCAAGACACAGTGTGCCGGGGTCCGTCCCTGTGAACGCCCACCGCACACCATCTTGCCCTGCCTGCGCGCGGGGAGCCCGGGCCTCCTTGTGACGAACCACGTCCGAGAGGCATTTGTGACAGTCACGTTCAATTCCGGCCACACCTCGACGTCCGCGCGCGCGGACCGTCCCGACCGCAAGCCGCGCCAGCGCCCGGCCGGCGGGGACATGCTGCGCGACGACGCGGTCGAGACCGTGGCCACCAAGACCTTCGCCCAGCTGGGCCTGCCGGAGCCGCTGCTTCGCGCGCTGGCCGAGGCGGGCATCGCCAACCCGTTCCCGATCCAGTCGGCGACCATCCCGGACGCCCTGGCCGGCCGCGACGTGCTGGGCCGCGCCCAGACCGGCTCGGGCAAGACCCTCGCCTTCGGCCTGGCCATGCTCGCCCGGCTCGACGGCGGCAAGGCCCGTCCGAAGCGCCCCCGCGCGCTGATCCTGGTGCCGACCCGCGAGCTGGCCATGCAGGTGGCCGACTCGCTGACCCCGCTCGCCAAGTCGCTCGGCCTGTGGTGCCGCACGGCCGTCGGCGGCATGGCCTTCGCCCGCCAGGCGGACGCGCTCTCCCGCGGCGTCGACCTGCTGATCGCCACCCCGGGGCGGCTGTCGGACCACGTCCGGCAGGGCACCGCGCACCTGGGCGACTGCAACTTCATCGCGCTCGACGAGGCCGACCAGATGGCGGACATGGGCTTCATGCCGCAGGTCCGCGAGATCCTCGACCTCACCCCGCCGGGTGGCCAGCGGCTGCTGTTCTCGGCGACGCTCGACGGTGACGTCAACCGCCTGGTCCGCCAGTACCTGACCGACCCGGTCACGCACTCGGTCGCGCCGTCGACCGCGAGCGTCGACACCATGGACCACCACGTGCTCCAGGTGTCGCACCAGGACAAGCAGGACATCATCACGCAGATCGGCGCCCGCGAGGGCCGCACGATCATGTTCGTGCGGACGAAGCACCACGTCGACCGCCTCACCGAGCGCCTGCGCGAGCAGGGCGTGAACGCGCAGGCGCTGCACGGCGGCAAGACGCAGGGGCAGCGCAACCGCGTCCTCGCCGACTTCAAGGAAGGCCACGCCCCGGTGCTGGTCGCCACGGACGTCGCCGCGCGCGGCATCCACGTCGACGACATCTCGCTGGTGCTGCACGTCGACCCGGCGGCCGACCACAAGGACTACCTGCACCGCGCGGGCCGCACGGCGCGCGCCGGCGCGTCCGGTGTCGTCGTCACGCTGGTCACCAACGACCAGCGCCGCATGGTCAAGCGGATGACCGACCGGGCCGGCGTGCGCGCCGAGTCCACGATGGTCCGTCCGGGTGACGACGCGCTGTCCCGCATCACCGGTGCCCGCGAGCCCAGTGGCGAACCGGTCATCGAGCGGCGGCGCGAGAACCCGCGTCGCGGCGGCGGTGGCTACGGCCGGGGTGGCGACCGCGGCGGCTACAGCCGGGGCGGCGACCGCGGCGGTTACCGCGGCGGCGACCGGGACCGCGGCGGTGACCGGGGCAGCTACACCGGCGGCGACCGCGACCGCGGTGGCGACCGTGGCGGGTACGCCCAGGGCTCCCGCGAGGGTCGTCCCGCCGGCTTCGGCGGCCGCGGCCGTCAGCCCCGCTCGGGCAACGGCGGTGGCTACGGCCGCCCGAGCCGTGGCCCGCGTCGCGGCTACGACAGCTGATTTCCCGCTTCGGAAGCCCCGGACCGCACCGGTCCGGGGCTTCCGGCGTTTCCGGGCCCTGCTGCACGGGCACGCCGCGCCCGGATGCGAGACTGCAGGACGTGACTACGCCGCCGACGCTCCCGCCTGATGAGGTTTTCGACTGGCTCGACACCGAGGCGGAGAAGCGGGCGAACGCGGGGCTCGTGCGGCAGCTGCGGCCGCGTCCCGCGAAGGCGGACGAGCTGGACCTGGCCGGTAACGACTACCTCGGGCTGGCCCGCGACAAGCGCGTCGCCGGGGCCGCCGCGGCCGCCGCGCTGCGCTGGGGCGCCGGTTCGACCGGGTCCCGGCTCGTCACCGGGTCGACCGAGCTGCACACCGAGCTGGAGCTGGAGCTCGCCCGGTTCTGCGGCGCGCAGGCGGCGCTGGTGTTCTCGTCCGGCTTCACCGCGAACCTCGGCGCGGTCACGGCGCTGTCGGGAGCCGAGTCCGCGATCGTCACCGACAAGTACATCCACGCGTCGCTGATCGAGGGCTGCCGCCTCTCGCGGGCCGACGTCGCCGCGGTAGCCCACGCGACGCCGTCCGCGATCAAGAACGCGCTGGCGACCCGGCGCAAGCCGCGGGCGCTGGTGGTCACCGACTCGGTGTTCTCGGTCGACGGTGACCTCGCCCCGCTCGGCGAGCTGGCCGGGATCTGCCGTTCGCACGGCGCGGCGCTGGTCGTGGACGACGCCCACGGCTTCGGCGTCCTGGGTGAAGGCGGCCGCGGCGCGGTCCACGCGGCCGGGCTGTCGAGCGCGCCCGACGTCGTCACGACGGTGACGCTGTCGAAGTCGCTCGGCGCCCAGGGCGGTGCGGTGATCGGGCCGCGTCGCGTGATCAAGCACCTGGTGGACACCGCGCGCAGCTTCATCTTCGACACCGCTCTGGCGCCCGCGAGCGTCGCGGCCGCGTTGGCCGCTTTGCACGCGCTCAAGGAAGAGCCAGGGCTGGCGGGCAAGGTGCTGGAGAACTCGGGCAACCTGGCGATGTCGCTGAAGGCGGCCGGGCTGAAGGTGAGCCTGCCGGAGGCGGCTGTGATCTCGGTACAGGCGCCGTCCGCGGAGACGGCCGTCGCTTGGGCGGCGGCGTGCGCGGAGCAGGGCATCCGGGTCGGGTGCTTCCGGCCGCCGTCGGTGCCGGACGGGATTTCGCGGCTCCGGCTGACCGCGCGAGCCGACCTCACGGAGTCCGATGTGGACCGTGCGGCGAAGGTGATCACGGCGACGGCGCCCCGGGGCGCGACGGTCTAGGCCGCGAGCGCAGCCGCCACCGGCCGCGGCTCCCGTCCGAGGAGTTCGCTCAGCCGGGGACCGGTTTCCGCGAAGTCGCCCCGCCGCGCGGCGGGGAAGAACGTCAGCAGCATGCGGGCCATGGGTTCGGGTGTGCCGGCCGCGATCCGGTCGGCGACCCACCGCTCGTCGTCGACGACCACCCGCTTGACCTCGCGACCGGTGCGGTCGGCGGCGAGCGCGGCGAGGTCGTCGAAGGTGACGGCCGTGGGGGTGGTGATCGTGACGGGACCGTCGACGGTTCGCCCGGCGAGGATCACCGCGGCTGCTTCGGCGGCGTCCTCGCGGTGGGTCCACGAAACCGGGCCGTCTTCGGGCGCGACGATCTCGCCGGTCTCCCGCCACGGACCAAGGAGCCAGGCGAGGCTGTGGGCGTAGAACCCGTTGCGCAACGACGTCCAGGCGACCCCGGACCCGGCGAGGATCTCCTCGGTGGCCTTGTGGTCCCGGGCCGGGGCGAACGAGCTGTCCGTGCGCACGTTCTGGTGGCTGGTGTAGAGGATCCGCCGGGCGCCCGCGGCGACGGCCGCCTCGATCGCGGTGCGGTGCAGGGCGACGCCGTCGGCGGCCGGGTCGTTGGACGACACGAGCAGCACCTGGTCGGCACCCTCGAACGACTCGCGCAAGGCGGCGGGGTCTTCGTAGGAACCGGGCCGCACCCGCACGCCGCGGTCGGCGAAGGACCGCGCCTTCGCGACGTCGCGCACGCTGACGCCGATCTCTTCGGCCGGTACGCGGGTGAGCAGGTGCTCGACGGTGGCTCCGTTGAGGGCGCCGGTCGCGCCGGTGATCACGATCATCGCGGGGATTCCTCTTTCAGCAGGGGCAACAGGATGTCGTCGACGAGGTGCTCGAGGAAGGGCTCGTCGCCGGGCTCTCCGGCGACGACCAGCCGGTGGACGAGCATCGCCGGGACGATCTCGGCGAAGAGCGCGGCGCCACGCGAGTCCAGGAGTCCGTCACGCAGCGGCTTCCGGGTCATCGCGGCCTGGTCGCGGTGCAGGATCCGCCGCATCGCCGCGGCGAGGTCGGGATCGCCGCGCATCCCGGCGAAGACCGCGCCGAGCAGCCCGACTTGCTGCTCGGCGATCTCCCGCGCGAGCCAGCTCACGGTCTCGAGGAGCGCGCCGCGGAGGTCGCCGGCCGAGGGATCGGGCGGTGTCGCGCCCGCGCGGTGGTCGACGGCCGCGGCGACCAGCGCGGCCTTGCCCGGGTAGCGGCGGTAGATCGTCGCCTTCCCCACCCCGGCCGCCGCCGCGACGGCTTCGATCGACAACCGGTCGTAGCCGACGTCGATCAGCAGCGCCAGCGTCGCGTCGAAGATGGCGACGTCGCGGCCGGCGTCTCGCG
Organism: Amycolatopsis sp. NBC_01488; assembly: GCF_036227105.1. Classification (NCBI taxonomy): domain Bacteria; kingdom Bacillati; phylum Actinomycetota; class Actinomycetes; order Pseudonocardiales; family Pseudonocardiaceae; genus Amycolatopsis; species Amycolatopsis sp. NBC_01488. Next base: position 81,651 of record NZ_CP109434.1, read on the forward strand.
GTCTTCCTGGCACAGCGTCTCCCCTCGATACGAAACGGTACCGTCTCGTATCGAGAGTAGACCCGACGCCGGATCTTGTCGAGGAAGCGTCAGCGGGGGAGGCGGCGCATGCGGATGTGCGGGATTCCGTCTTCGTCCGTGTACTCCGCGCCTTCCGCGACGAAGCCGTAGCGCGCGTAGAAGCCTTGGACGTACGTCTGGGCGTCCAGGACGTACTCGCCGGGGATGGCGAGGGCCGCGTCCATCAAGCGGGCCGCCAGGCCCTGGCCGCGAGCCGACGCCGCGGTCACCACGCGGCCGATGCGGCGGACGCCACCCGGGTCGGCCAGCACCCGCAGGTAGGACGTGACCCCGTCGGCGTCCGAGAACCACAGGTGACGCGTGCCCGGAAGCAGGTCACGGCCGTCGAGTTCGGGGTAGGCCGCTTTCTGCTCCACCACGAACACGTCCACGCGCAGGCGGAGGATGTCGTGCAGCTGGGCGGCCGTCAGCTCGGGCCCGGTCGCGTCGTGCAGGGTCGGCATGCCCCCTGCCTATCACGCTCAGCCGAAGAGGCGCGGGTTGGCCTGGGCCTCGATGTCGGCCGTGTACGTCGACACGCGCGTGTAGACGCCCGGTTTGCCCGCCTTGCCGCAGCCGTCGCCGAAGGACACGATGCCGATCAGCGTGTCGCCCACGACGAGCGGGCCGCCGGAGTCGCCCTGGCACGCGTCGACACCGCCCTCGGCGTACCCCGCGCAGACCATCGTCTTCTGGTCGTACACGGAATAGTCGGCGCGGCAGGCACTGTCCGACACCACCGGGACCCGGGCGCTGCGCAGGTAGTCGGACCGGTCGCCGCCGTCGGCGACACGGCCCCAGCCGAGCACCGTCGCTTGGGTGCCTTCGCGGTACGAAGCGGCGTCACTGCTGTCCGGCAGCTTCGCGGGCCGGTAGCCGAACTGGCCGCGGACGGTCATGACCGCGACGTCGTCGCCCTGCGTCGGATCGTTGTAGCCCTTGCTGATCCAGACCTTCGACACGGTCAGGACGTCACCCTCGTCGGTGCGCTTGTCCTCCCGGCCGGCCACCACGCGGACGTCCTGCTTCGCGACCGCTTTCGCGCAGTGCGCCGCCGTCACGACCGCGGTCGAGCTGACGATCACCGCGCCGCAGAACTGGTTGCCGCCCGCGTCGGTCAGGTACACCGCGTACGGGTGGTCGGCGAGCGAAGCCTTGTCGCCGCCCACGATCCGCGGCTGGTTGGCCGACGCCGGGTCCGCCGACGCCGTGCCGACGACCACCGGGACGGCCACCGCGGCGACCGCGAGGAGCGCGCCGCTCGCGAGCAGCAGGGATCGGCGGGACTTCACGGACATGGGACGTTCCCCCTCTTTCACATCAACACGAGTCACATCAACACGAGCAAGACCAGCACACGACGAAGCGCTCAGCACCCGGATGACTCCGGTGCGTGAACGAGCGGCGCTGAATACCCTAATCGGAGTGGGCCCGAAACGGTGTCACTGAAACGGGTGGACTCCGCGCTCACCGAACGCTTCTGTCAAGCTGATCCGATGCGACGGACAGCGACGGCGGCGTGCGGGGCGGCCATGGCCCTCACGCTGGCCGCATGCTCGTCCGAGGTGCCCTCGACCGCTCAGCCGGCCGTCACGACGCCGTCCTCGACGGCCGTGGCCAAACGCCCGCCCTCGGTGACCTCGGCGCCCCCGGCGACGTCGAGCGCGCCCGCCGTCACCTGGCAGGTGGGTGCCCACCCGCTCCCCCTCGGCCCCGGCGGCTTCGGCGAGATCGAGCCGACGCCACCCGAACTGGTGAACCGGGCACTTCCGACAAAAGACCTCTTCCCGCCGCCGGTCGACGGCCGGTACCACGCGACCGCCACCGCCGTGCCCGCCGACGTCCTCGCGCGCAGCACCTGGCAGCCCGCCTGCCCGGTCGCGGCCGGCGACCTGCGGTACCTGACGATGTCCTTCTGGGGATTCGACGGCCGCGCGCACACCGGCGAGATGCTGGTCAACGCGAAGGGCGCCGCCGGGATCACCAAGGTGTTCGGACAGCTCTTCGCCGCGCACTTCCCGCTCGAGGAGATGCGGGTGACCAGCCCCGCCGAGCTGACCGCGCCGCCGACCGGCGACGGCAACAGCACCAGCGCGTTCGTCTGCCGCCCGGCGCGCGGGCAGACGAGCTGGTCGGCACACGCCTACGGGCTCGCGGTGGACGTCAACCCGTTCTGCAACCCCTACACCCAGGGCGCCCTGGTGCTCCCCGAGCTGGCCTCGGCCTACCTCGACCGCGCGAACCGGCGGCCGGGCATGGTCCTGGCCGGCGACGCGACCGTGCGCGCGTTCGCCGCGATCGGGTGGAGCTGGGGCGGCGCCTGGACCAGCCCGACGGACCGGATGCACTTCACCGCGACCGGCCACTGACCATGTAATACGACGTTGAGCACAACGGGGAACACCCGCTCTCCGGAGCCGGTTGGCTAGGGTGAATCGACCGGACCGGACCCCGCGGAGGATGCAGTGCCCCACTACGACCTGGTGATCGTCGGGACGGGATCGGGAAACTCCATCCCCGGCCCCGGTTTCGCCGGCAAGAAGACGGCGATCGTGGAGAAGGGCACCTTCGGCGGCACCTGCCTGAACGTCGGCTGCATCCCGACGAAGATGTTCGTGTACGCCGCCGATGTCGCGTACACGCCTTCGCGCAGCGCGAAGTACGGCGTCGACGAAGAACTGAAGGGCGTCCGCTGGCGCGACATCCGCGACCGCATCTTCGGCCGGATCGACCCGATCGCCGCGGGTGGCGCGGAGTACCGCCGCAGCCACGAGGACAACGCGAACGTCGACGTCTACGAGGGCACCGGCCGCTTCACCGGGCACAAGGAGCTGCGCGTCAGCTTCGCCGACGGCCGTGCCGACGAGGTGCTGACGGCGGACAACTTCGTGCTCGCTGCGGGCGGCCGCCCGGTCATCCCGGACGTCCCCGGCCTGAGCGACGTCGAGTACTACACGTCCGACACCGTGATGCGGCTCGACGAGCTGCCCGAGCGCATCGTGATCCTCGGCGGCGGGTACATCGCGGCCGAATTCGCGCACGTCTTCGCGTCCTTCGGCGTGCGGGTCACGCTGGTGAACCGCTCGGGACGGCTGCTGCGCTCCGAGGACGAGGACGTCAGCGAACGCTTCACCGAGCTGGCTTCGGACCGCTTCGACGTCCGCCTGGACCGGAAGACCGTGCGGGCGCGCAAGACCGGCACCGGCGTCGCGCTGGACCTCGAAGGGCCGCAGGGCGCCGAGACCGTCGAGGCCGACCTGCTGCTGATCGCCACCGGCCGGAAGCCGAACTCCGACCTGCTCGACGTCGCCGCCACCGGAGTGACCACAATGGACAGTGGGCACGTCGTGGTCGACGACTACCAGGAGACCGCCGTCGAGGGCATCTACGCGCTCGGCGACCTCTCCTCGCCACACGAGCTGAAGCACGTCGCGAACCACGAAGCCCGCGTGGTGCAGCACAACCTGCTGCACCCGGACGAGCGGATCACCGCCGACCACCGGTTCGTGCCGCACGCGGTGTTCACCCACCCGCAGGTCGCCTCGGTCGGGCTCACCGAGCAGAAGGCCCGCGAAACGGGAGTGTCCTATGTGGTCTCGAAGCAGGACTACGCCGGGATCGCGTACGGCTGGGCGATGGAGGACACGACGGGCTTCGCGAAGCTCCTCGCCGACCCGGCGACCGGCAAGCTGCTCGGCGCGCACATCATCGGGCCGCAGGCGTCGTCGGTGATCCAGCCGCTGATCCAGGCGATGAGCTTCGGCCTGGACGCGCACGCGATGGCGCGCGGACAGTACTGGATCCACCCGGCGATGCCGGAGCTGGTCGAGAACGCCCTGCTCAACCTGCCCCTGGACTGAGTCTTTCAGAGGAATCAGACGAACCGGCGGCGGCCGGCGAGCGCTCCGAACACCAGCTGGACGAGCAGCAGGCCCAGCAGCATGGCCAGCGGCACGGGCCAGCCGCCCGCGACGTCGTGCAGCAGGCCGAACAGGAACGGCCCCAGCGCGGCGAAGAGGTAGCCGAAGCCCTGGGCCATGCCGGACAGCCGGGCGGTGTCGGCGCCGGTCCTGGCACGCAGCGCGATCACCGTCAGCGCGAGGGAGAACACGCTCATCCCGAGCCCGACCAGCAGGCTCCACAGCAGCGGCGACCACGACGGCGCGAGCATCAGCCCGGTCGTCCCGGCGAAACCGAACACGCCGAGGGTGACGATCCACGCGCCCTGGCCACCGCGGGCACGAGCCGCCATCGGCGCGATGAAGAGGCTGATCGGCACGGCGATCAGCGACACCAGGCCGAACAACAGGCCGGCCTCGTCGCGCGGCACGCCGGCGTCCATCAGGACCTGCGGGAACCAGCCCATCGCCGCGTAGGCGTAGAACGCCTGCAGGCCGAAGAAGATCGTGACGATCCAGGCGAGGCGGTTGCGCAGCAGCGACCGGCCGGCGTCGGCGGCGTCGGCGTGACGCGGTGCCCGGCCGGTGCCGCGGGCTGCGAGAATCCACGCGACCAGCGCGACGACGGCCACCACCGCCCACGCGCCCAGAGCCGGGCGCCAGCCGCCGAACGCGTCGCCGAGCTGGGGGGTCACCGCCGAGCCGAGGGCGCCGCCGCCCTGCAGGGCCGCGGTGTAGACACCGGTCATGACGCCGATGCGGGCCGGGAAGGAGTCCTTGATGACCACCGGGATCAGCACGTTGACCAAGGCGATCCCGGCCGTGGCGACGAGCGTCCCGCCGAGCACCACGACCGGGCCGTCGAGCACCCGCAGCACGAGCCCGGCCGCCAGCGCGGCCAGGGCGATCGCGATGGCGGTGCCGATCCCGGCCCGGCGGGCCAGCAGCGGCGCGGCCAGCCCGGCGCCGGCGAAGCAGAGCGTCGGCAACGTCGTGAGCACGCCCGCCCAGACGACGGAAGTGCCCAGGTCGCCGCGCATTTCGGCGAGCATCGGCCCGACCCCGGTGATGGCCGGGCGCAGGTTGAGGGCGGTGAGCACCACCGCGACCGCGAGCAGCGCGCCGGCGGCGACCACGCCCGGCGTCCGGACCTCCACGGCGGCGGCCGGCTCGGGCTCGAGGGCGGATTCACGGTGTTCGACGCGCATGACCGCTACTATCGCATACGTAGGATGATTGGATGAAGGGATAATTCCTGTGCCTCTGGCCACCACCCGCCGGGCCGGCCTGGTCGACCAGGTCATCGAGCAGCTGCGGACCGCGGTCGCGCAGGGCGAATGGCCCCTCGGCGAGCGCATCCCCACCGAAGTCGAGCTGGGCGAACAGCTCGGCGTCGGGCGCAACACCGTCCGCGAAGCCGTGCGCGCGCTCGCGCACACGGGCCTGCTCGAAGTCCGCCAGGGCGACGGCACCTACGTGCGCGCGACCAGCGAGGTCTCCGGCGCGATCCGCCGCCTCTGCGGCGACGAGCTGCGGGAGGTCCTGCAGGTCCGGCGCACCCTCGAAGCCGAAGGCGCCCGGCTCGCGGCGATGTCACGCACCGACGAAGAAGTCACGGAGCTGCGCTCGCTGCTGGCCCGCCGCGAGGCCGCCCTGCGGGAACGACGCTGGGAGGACTTCGCCCACACCGACGCCGAATTCCACACGGCCGTCGTCCGCGCCGGGCACAACGGCCTGCTCACCGAGCTCTACCGCGGGCTGACCGAGGTCATCACGGCCAGCGTCGCCGCGACGTCGAGCATCACCCCGGGCGTCGACTACGTGCCCGAGATCGGCCACGAAGGCCTCGCCGACGCCATCGCCGAGCGCGATCCGGACCGGGCCGCCGCCGAGGCCTGCGGCTTCCTGGACGAGCTCCTGGAGCGCCTCAGGCACGCCTGACCTGCGTATTCATCCCGCATGGCACCACTTTCGACCCTTAAGGGTGCCATTTCAGGGTTGTCGTGGTGCCACGGCGGTGCCACAGTAGTGCCATGGACCTGACGCCCTTCGTGGACGAACTCCGCCGGGAGCTCGCGGTCGCCGCCGAAGCGGCGGGCGAGGAAGCCGTCGCCCTCGCCGAGCGGCTCACCGCGCCGCTCGAATCGGCGATCCGGCTCACCCTGCTCGACGCGCTCTCGGCCGCGACCGACGAGATCACCCGCGACCTCGCCCCCGGTTCCGTCGAAGTGCGCCTCCGCCGCCGCGACGCCGAGTTCGCCGTTTCCCTGCCCACGACACCCGAACCGGCGCCCGCGGAACCGCCGCCGCCCCCGCCCGAGGCCGACGACGGCGCCGTCTCCCGGATCAACCTCCGGCTGCCCGAGCAGCTCAAGCAGCGCGTCGAAGAAGCCGCCGGCCGGGACCGGATCTCCATCAACGCCTGGCTCGTCCGGGCCGCGAGCAGCGCGCTCGGGCCCGATCGCACGCACCCCACCCAGCGCCGGTCGGTCTTCGGCGAGAAGTACACCGGCTGGGTCCAGTAACTCTTTCTTCTTCTTCCTGCACGTCTCCGACCTGCGGAGACGCCACCCGAGCACCCCAGGAGGGCGCAGCCATGCCCGTTTTCCCCACGCCCGAGCCGATCACGGCCACGATCGACGTCAGCGTCGCCGACGTCCGGATCGTCGCCGGCGAGCGCGCGGAGACCACCGTCGAGGTCACCCCGGCCGACCCGGCTGACTCCGAGGACGTCAAGGCCGTCGCCCGGACCCGCGTCGAGTTCGCCGACGGCGAGCTGCTGGTCAAGGGCCCGAAGTACGTCACGAAGCTCTGGGGCAAGGCCGGTGCCCTGCACGTCACCGTCGAACTGCCCGCCGGCTCGCGGATCCGGGCCACCGCCGCGATGGGCGACTTCCACGTCGGCGGCCGCCTCGGCGACAGCCGGTTCAAGACGTCCGTCGGCGACATCGACCTCGACGAGGCCGCGCGGCTCGAGGCGAGCACTGCGACCGGCGACGTCCGCGTCGACCGCGCCACCGGGCACGCCGAGATCGGCACCGGCTCGGGCGAGCTGCGGATCCGCGAAATCGACGGCACGGCCGTGCTGAAGAACTCCAACGGCGAGACCCGCGTCGGCGAGGTGACCGGCGACCTGCGCGTCAGCACCGCCAACGGCGACATCCTCGTCGACCTGGCGCACGCGGGCGTGCACGCCAAGACCGCGTCCGGCGACATCCGGGTCGGCGCGGTCGTGCGCGACCGGGTCGTCCTCGAAACCGCCGTCGGCGAGATCGAGGTCGGCATCCGCGAGGGCAGCGCCGCGTGGCTCGAGCTGAACTCCCTGACCGGCACCGTGCGCAACACGCTCACCGCCACCGACGGGCCCGGCGGCAGCACCGAGACCGTCGAGGTCAAGGCCCACACCTACACCGGCGACATCGTCATCCGCCGCGCCTGAAGACTCCACACACCGAAGGGGAAGATCCATGGCAGACGCCATCGTGGCCGAGGGACTGGTCAAGAAGTACGGGAAGGTCACCGCGCTCGACGAGATGTCGCTGCGGGTGCCCGAAGGCACGGTGCTCGGCGTGCTCGGGCCGAACGGCGCCGGGAAGACCACCACCGTGCAGATCCTCACGACCCTGCAGAAGCCGGACGCCGGCCACGCGACGGTCGCCGGGTTCGACGTCGTGAAGGACGCGCACGAGCTGCGTTCGCACATCGGTGCGTCGGGGCAGTACGCCGCCGTCGACCCGGAGCTGACCGGGGCCGAAAACCTCGAGATGGTCGGCAGGCTGTACCACCTGGGCACCAAGCGGGCCAAGGCGCGCGGCCGGGAGCTGCTGGCCCGGTTCAGCCTGGCCGACGCCGCGGACCGCCCGGTCAAGGGCTACTCCGGCGGCATGCGGCGCCGGCTCGACCTGGCCGGCGCGCTCGTCGCGAACCCGCCGGTGCTGTTCCTCGACGAGCCCACGACCGGGCTCGACCCGCGGGCGCGCACCGAGCTGTGGGACGTCATCACCGAGCTGGTCGCCGGCGGCACCACGCTGCTGCTGACCACCCAGTACCTCGAAGAAGCCGACCGGCTGGCCGACAGCATCGCCGTCGTCGACCACGGGCGCGTGATCGCCCGCGGCACCGCCGACGAGCTCAAGGACCTCGTCGGCGGCGAGCGGATCGAACTGGTCGTCGGCACGCACGACGACGTCCTGGTCGCGCGGCGGACGCTGGCCCGGCTGGCCAGCGGCGAACCGCAGGCCGAGGGCTTCCGGCTCACCGTGCCCGTGACCCACGGCGCGAAAGCGCTTACCGAAACGCTGGCGCTGCTCGCCTCCGAAGGCGTCGAAGTCCGCGACGTCGGCCTCCGCCGCCCCACCCTCGACGACGTTTTCCTCACTCTCACCGGCCATGACGTGGCCGAGACCGCGAAGGAGGCCGTGTGATGAACGCGGTACAGCTGGCCGTGACCGACGGCGTGACCATCGCCAAGCGCAACTCGATCAAGATCTTCCGGTCGCTGGACCTGCTCGGGTCCCTCGTGTTCACGCCGGTGATGTTCGTGCTGCTCTTCGGCTACGTGTTCGGCAGCGTGATCGACATCCCCGGCCTGTCGTACCGGGAGTTCATGCTCCCGGGGATCTTCACCCTCGCGGTGGCCATGGGCGGCATCGTCACCGGCTACGGGCTGACCGACGACCTGCAGAAGGGCATCATCGACCGGTTCCGCTCGCTGCCGATGTCACCCGCGGCCGTGCTGATCGGGCGGACCACCGCGGATCTCATCCTCAGCACGGCGAGCCTGCTGATCATGGGCCTGGTCGGCCTGCTGGTCGGCTGGCGCATCCACACCGGCGTCCTCGAAGCGCTCGGCGGGGTGGTGCTGCTGCTCGCCTTCTCCTACGCGCTGTCGTGGGTCATGGGCGCGCTCGGCCTGGCTGTGCGCAAGCCCGAGGTGTTCAACAACGTCTCGATGGTGGTCGTCTTCCCGCTCACGTTCCTGGCCAACACGTTCGTCGACAGCGGCCGGCTGCCCGGCCCGCTGCGGGCGATCGCGGACTGGAACCCGGTCTCGGCGGTCACGCAGGCGGCCCGGGAGATGTTCGGCAACACGAGCGCGGCGCTCCCGCCGCGCGACGTCTGGCCGATGCAGCACGCGGTCTTGGCGTCGGTGCTGTGGATCGCAGTGCTGCTGGTGGTATTCGTGCCGCTTTCGGTGCGCTGCTACAAGAAGGCGACCAGCCACTGACTACGGCAGCGTGAGGATCTCGCTGCCGTCGGCCGTCACCACGAGGGTGTGCTCGAACTGGGCCGTCCACTTCTTGTCCTTCGTGGTGACGGTCCAGTCGTCGGGCCAGATGTCGTAGTCGATGGTGCCCAGGGTGATCATCGGCTCGATCGTGAAGGTCATGCCCTCCTCGATGATCGTGTCGACGGAGGGCTCTTCGTAGTGCAGGACCGTCGGCGGCGTGTGGAATGCCGGGCCGACGCCGTGGCCGGTGAAGTCGCGGACCACGCCGTAGCCGAAGCGCTTGGCGTAGGCCTCGATGACCCGGCCGATGACGTTGAGCTGCCGGCCCGGCCGGACCGCCTTGATCGCCCGCAGCGTCGCCTCGCGGGTGCGCTCCACCAGCAGGCGCGCCTCCTCGGAGACGTCGCCGGCCAGGAACGTCGCGTTCGTGTCGCCGTGGACGCCGCCGATGTAGGCCGTCACGTCGATGTTGCAGATGTCGCCGTCCTCGATCAGCGTCGAGTCCGGGATGCCGTGGCAGATGACCTCGTTGAGCGAGGTGCAGCACGACTTCGGGAACCGGCGGTAGCCCAGCGTCGAGGGGTAGGCGTGGTGGTCGAGCAGGAACTCGTGCACCACCTGGTCGATGTCGTCCGTGGTGGCGCCCGGCTTGACCGCCTTGCCGCCCTCCTCCAGGGCCTGCGCCGCGATCCGGCTCGCCACGCGCATCGCCTCGATCACCTCGGGCGTGCGCACGCCGCTGCCGGTGTCCCGCTTCGGCGCCGGCTTGTCCACGTACTCGGGACGGGAAATGGAACTGGGGACGTCACGGCGCGGCGTCTGGACGCCGGGAACCAGCGGGGCACGAACGGACATGCCCCCAGTTTACGACGGTCCGCTCAGCCGAGCCCCGTCAGGAACCGGTGGGCGGCCTGCACCGCCGGTTTCGACGACCCGGCCTCGGTCAGCAGCACGGCGAACGCCAGGTCGCCGCGGTAGCCGACGAACCAGCCGTGCGACTGCGAGCCGTCGCCGAACTGGGCGGTGCCGGTCTTGCCCGCGACGTCGGGGATGTCCCGCAGCCCGGTCGCGGTGCCCGCGGTGACGACCTCGCGCATCATCGCGCGCAGCGCGCCCAGGACGTCGTCCGACGGCGGGTCGCCGACGTTCTGCGTCGCCGCCGGCAGGCCCTTGACGATCGACGGCGTCGGCACCTTCCCCGCCTGCACGGTGGCCGCGGCCAGCGCCATGCCGAACGGGCTGGTCACCACCGTGCCCTGGCCGAAGCCGTTTTCGGCCCGCTGGACGGCCGAGTCGCTGGCCGGGACGGCGCCGGTCACCGTGGTCAGGCCGGGGACGACGAAGTCCGCGCCGATCCCGAACGAGCGGGCGGCGTCGGTGAGCGCCGACGACGGCAGCCCCGCGGCGAGCCGCGCGAAGGTCGTGTTGCACGAGCGCGCGAACGCCGTCTTCAACGGGACGCGCCCGAGGTCGAACCGGCCTTCGTTCGGGATGACGCGGTTCTCGATCGTCGTCGTGCCGGGGCAGTCGACCGGGCTGTCGGCTTCGACGTCGCCCGCCGACAGCGCGGCCGCCGCCGTGACGATCTTGAACGTCGACCCCGGCGGGAAGCGGCCGGCCAGCGCCAGCGAGCCTTCGTCGTCGGCGACCTGGTTCTGCGCCACGGCGAGGATGTCCCCGCTCGACGGCTGGATCGCCACCAGCGCGGCCGGGTAGGGCTCGGTTTCGAGGGCCTTCTCGGCGGCGGCCTGGATCCGCGCGCTGAGCGTGCTGGTGACCGCGGGCGACGGACGCGGCGGCTCGGCCTTCAGCTCGGAGACCTCGGCGCCGGTGACGCCCCGGGTGACGATCCGCCAGCCGGCCGCCCCGGCCAGCTGCTGCTCGACCAGGGCGCGGATGCCGGGTAACACCTGCTGCCCGGAACCGCGGGTGACCGGCAGCAGCCGCTCCTGGCTGGCGAACCGGACACCGGGCAGGTCGTAGATCACCGGCTTGACCCGCTGGTAGTCCCCGGCCCGCAGGCTGATCACCGAGTAGGCGTCGCCGGGCTTGGTCTTGCTCATCCCGTCCAGCACCGAGCGGCCGGTGACCGACGGCTCGTACCGGTGCAGCGCCTTGGCGAGCGACCCGGCGACCGCACTCGCGTTGCCGGTCTTCTGCGGGTCGACGACCACCCCGATCACGGTCTGCGGGCGCATCAGCGGCACACCGTCGCGGTCGAGGACCGGCGCGGTCTCCGGCAGCTGCGGCAGCACGCCGAGGGTCTGGCCGACGGCCAGCTGCGGGTGCACGACGGTCGGCTGCCAGTGCACCTGCCAGCCGTTCTCGGCCGCGCGCAGCTGGGCGTCGGCGCGGTAGGTCCAGGTGCGCCCGTGCGGCAGGTGCCAGGTGAGCTGGTAGCCGGCGGTGACGGTGTCACCGCTCGCCGGCTCCTTGACCTCTTCGTCGTCGACGTCGAGGGACTCCGGCTCGAGCACGCCGCGGACCTGGGACAGCACGGTCTTGGCGGCGTCCGGGGAGTCGGTTTTCGCGGCCGCGGCGGCGACGTCCCCGGACGCGACGGCGTCGAGGAACGCGGAGAGGGCGTCCTCGGGACCGTCGCCCGAGCACCCGGCCGTGGTCGCGGCGACGAGCAGCAGCAGCAGCACCGCGAGGGCACGGTGTCGACGTGCACTCATGGCGGGATGATGCCTGGTCAGCGGGGGTGTCCCCGGCTCGAAACGCCGCCACGGAAGAGTGGCTAGAAGAGCACCGTCGCGTACTGGCCGACCTGCTGGAAGCCGATCTTGCGGTAGGCCGCGAGGGCCGGGGTGTTGAAGGCGTTGACGTAGAGGCTGGCGGTGCGGCCCAGTCCTTTGACGAGCCGGTTGACCACGGCGGCGGTGCCGGCGGTGCCGAGTCCGTCGCCGCGGCGGTCGGGGTGCACCCAGACGCCCTGGATCTGCCCGACGGTCGCCGACATCGCGCCGATCTCGGCCTTGAAGACGACCTCGCCGTTCTCGAACCGCGCGAAGGCCCGCCCGGCGCCGATCAGCTCGGTGACGCGGGCGCGGTAGCTGGCGCCGCCGTCACCGCTGCGCGGGTCGACGCCGACTTCTTCGATGAACATCGCGACGGCCGCGGGCAGGTACCGCTCGAGCTCGTCCGGCCGGACGGGCCGCACCAGCGGATCGGCCTTGACGAGCGGCGTCGTGTCGAGGGCCATCAGCGGCTGGTCGTCGCGGACTTCCCGGGCCGGGCCCCACTCGTCCTCGAGCTCGTCCCACAGGCCGAGGACCTGCTCGGCCGGGCCGACGAGCGACGAGCAGGTGCGTTGCCGCCGCAGCGCGCGGTCGGCGAAGGAGCGAAGTGCGGGGGCGTTGCCGCGCAGCGGGATGAGGTTGGGCCCGGAAAAGCACAGGCCTTGGAGCCGTCCGGCCCGGACCGGACGGTTGTCGGCGGCCCAGAGCTCACCACCGAGCCGCCACGGGTCGAGACCGGCAGCCTCGACCCGGGCGCTGACCATGCAGCTGCCCACCGGGTCGGCGGCGAGCGCGGCACGGACCGCCGGATAGTCCCGATCATCGAGCAGCCGTGCACCTGCAAGCCGCAACACGGGGTCCAGGGTGCCAGATTCGGCGCCTGAACGGAACGCGAGGCCCTGGACACGGTGAGATGAACAGCCCGGTCCGCCGCGGCGGATCGGCGCGGCCGGCCAGGCTGCCCGGTCAGGCGCCGCGGTAAGTGCCGATCGTCCAGGCATTTCCCTCCGGGTCGCGGAGGCTGAAGGTGTGGGAGCCGTACTCGGTGTCCGTCAGCTCCGCCGTGATCTCCGCTCCCGCCTCCTTCACGCGCCCGTACACCTCGTCCACCTTGTCCGACACCACGTACACCGCTGCCGTGCCGGGCTTCATCGCGTCGTGGATTCCGTCCGGTGGGCGGACGCTGCCCAGCATCACCGCGCCGCCCTCGGGCCAGCGCAGCTCCGCGTGGGCGATCGACGCACCCTCCGGCACCACCAGTGCCTCGGTGAAGCCCAGGACGTCGACCAGGAAGCGGACCGCCGCCGGGGCGTCGTCGTAGCGGAGGGCGGGCCAGACGTTCGGTTCAGGAGTCATGCCCGCGAGTCTCGCCCGCCGCCACCTCCTCGTCTTGGAGGAACGGGAGCTCCTCGGCGATCCACGTGCCCGGCGTGCAGCCCGCCAGCGCCCGCCACTCGTTGGTCAGGTGCGCCTGGTCGTAGTAACCGCATTCGACGGCCACCGCCGCCAGGTCCGAACGCCCCTGCCGCAGCAGCCGGCCGGCGCGCTCGAACCGCAGGACCCGTGCCGCCTGCTTGGGTGCCAGGCCCAGCTCCGCGCGGAACCGCTCCCCCAGGTGACGACGGCTCCAGCCGACTTCGCCGGCCAGCTCCGTGACGCGGACCCGGCCGTCCGCGCCCCGCATCCGCCGCCACGCCTCCCCCAGCTCCGGCGGCGGCGCCACCGGCGAGACGGCGCGGGCGGCCAGCACCTCGTCGAGCAGCGCGAACCGCTCCTCCCAGGCGAGCGCACGCAGCCGCTCCGGCAGCGATCCCAGACCGAACTCGGCGAGGTCCACGACCTCGCCGCTCAGCTCCGCCGCCGTGACGCCGAAGAGCGTCCGCACGCCCAGCGGGTCGAGCTCCAGCTGCAGCCCCTCCTGCACGCGGTCCTGCCGGATCAGCACCGCACGGGTGTGCAGCCCGCCGACGAGCGCCTGCAGGCTGTGCCCGGCCATGCGGACCGGCTCGGCCAGGCTGATGACCAGCGTCACATACCGGGACGGCAGCCCGCGGTGGACCGGCAGCGTCACCTCGTCCTGCGCGTACCCGACATAGCGCGTGACCAGCGGCCGCACCACGGGGTGCGGCTGCCGGACGGCCCAGGTCACGCTCACGAATGCCAGCGTAAACGTCACCACCGACAGTTCGGGTTCTGCTAACACGGAAGGTGCGTCCCCGCCGCGGAAGGAAGCCCATGACGATCCAGGAGCAGGCGCAGCAGCTGGAGCTGCTCGCCGACCAGGTGCCCACCGGCATCGCGCTCGCCACCAAGAGCGACCTCGAAGACCTGCAGGCGCAGGTGCTGGGCCTGCTCGGGGAGACCTCGAGCGCGACCGCGATCCAGGGCTCGATCCAGCTGGCGTCGCAGCAGATCGACGAGGTCGCCGCCGCGCTGGAGAACGTCCGCCTGCAGATCCGCGACGCCGCCCAGCACCACCTACAGGGCTGACTCGTAGTACGAGCGGACCGCCGGCTGGCCCGTGTAGTTCCGGCCGGCCCGGTCGTCCGCGCCGAGGTAGCGGAACGGCAGCGTGCCGGTGAAGCGACCCTCACGGCGGATGCGGCGAGCCCGCGAGTCGTAGCTGAACCCCGCCGCGCGCAACGCGGGGAGAAGCCGCCGCGCGCCACCCGGCAGGCGGACGCCCGAGGCGTCGAAGTCGGCCACGAACACCCCGCCGTCGCTCAGCCACGACGCCGCCCGCAGCAGGGCGCCCAGCTTGTCGCCGACGTAGTGCAGCCCGTGCACGCAGGTGACGAGGTCGAACCGGTTCGCCGGCCGCCACGCCGTGACCGACGCCGTCACGAACCGCACGGGACCGGCCGCCGCGAAGTAGCCGACCAGGTCGACGCCGGTGATGTCCAGGTCCGGCCGGATCACCGCGGCGTCCAGCAGGGCGCGCCCACTGCCGCAGCAGAGGTCGAGCCAGCGGGCGCCCGGCCGCAGGGCGAGAACGTCGAACAGGCGCGAGTAACCGTCACGGCCGGCCAGCCGGCGGTCGCGGTTCATCGCGTTGTTGGCCACCACCGACGATGCCTCCAGAGCGTCGTCGGTGAGCAGCTCAGCCAGCGGTCACGACCGGGGCGCCCTCGCCGAGGGACTCCCCTGCCTCTTCGGCGATGCGCATGGCCTCTTCGATGAGCGTCTCGACGATCGCGTGCTCGGGCACGGTCTTGATGACCTCGCCCTTCACGAAGATCTGGCCCTTGCCGTTGCCGGACGCCACGCCCAGGTCGGCCTCGCGGGCCTCGCCGGGGCCGTTGACGACGCAGCCCATGACGGCGACGCGCAGCGGGATCTCCATGCCTTCGAGCCCGGCGGTGACCTGCTCGGCGAGCGTGTAGACGTCCACCTGCGCGCGCCCGCACGACGGGCACGACACGATCTCCAGCTTGCGCTGCTTGAGGTTCAGCGACTGCAGGATCTGGATGCCGACCTTGACCTCTTCGACCGGCGGCGCCGACAGCGAGACGCGGATCGTGTCGCCGATGCCCTGGCGCAGCAGCGCGCCGAACGCGACGGCCGACTTGATGGTGCCCTGGAACGCCGGGCCGGCCTCGGTGACGCCGAGGTGCAGTGGGTAGTCGCACTGCTCGGCGAGCAGCTCGTACGCGCGGACCATGACCACCGGGTCGTTGTGCTTCACGGAGATCTTGATGTCGTGGAAGTCGTGCTCGGCGAACAGCGACGCCTCCCACAGCGCCGACTCGGCCAGTGCCTCCGGCGTGGCCTTGCCGTACTTCTCGAGCAGGCGCTTGTCGAGCGAACCGGCGTTGACGCCGATCCGGATCGGCGTGCCGTGGTCCTTCGCGGCCTGCGCGATCTCCTTGACCTGATCGTCGAACTTCCGGATGTTGCCCGGGTTCACGCGCACCGCGGCGCAGCCGGCCTCGATGGCGGCGAAGACGTACTTCGGCTGGAAGTGGATGTCGGCGATCACCGGGATCTGCGACTTCTTCGCGATCGCCGGCAGCGCCTCGGCGTCGTCGGCCGACGGGCACGCGACGCGGACGATGTCGCAGCCCGCGGCGGTCAGCTCGGCGATCTGCTGCAGGGTCGCGTTGACGTCGGAGGTGAGCGTCGTCGTCATCGACTGGACGGAGATCGGGAAGTCGCTGCCGACACCGACCGGGCCCACCTGGAGCTGGCGGGTCTTGCGGCGCTCGGAGAGGACGGGCGGGGGCAGGGCTGGCATACCGAGTGCGACGGTCACGGCTTCCAGCGTACCTACCCCGACCGGGCCACCTTCACCATGTCAACCGTCACGGTGAGCAGCGTTACGGCCTGAGTGGTCCGCCACGGACGGGCCGGAACCCGTCCGTGGCGGGGCACTACTGCAAACGAATCGGGTTGACGATGTCCGCGGTCACCGTGAGCAGGGTCACCGCGCCGCCGACGAGCACGAGGGCCATCGTGATGCCGGACAGCTTCGTGTAGTCCACCGGGCCGCCGGCCGCCTTGCCGCGCCGGGCGCGGATCCAGTCGCGGACGCGCTCGTACCAGACCACCGCGATGTGCCCGCCGTCGAGCGGCAGCAGCGGCAGCAGGTTGAACACGCCGATGAAGAAGTTCAGGCTGGCCAGCAGGAAGAAGAACAGCACCCAGATGCCCTGCTCGACGGCCTCGCCGCCGATCCGGCTCGCGCCGACGACGCTGACCGGGGTGTTCGGGTCGCGTTCGCCGCCGAAGATCGCGGTGACCACGGCGGGGATGCGCTGCGGGAACTGGACGAGCCGCTGCGCCGTCTCGGCGAACATCGTGCCGGTGAAGCTGAACGTGGCAGGAACCGCGGCGACCGGGCCGTACTGGATGGTCCGGTCGGGCTGCTGGGGCGACGCCCCGATCATCCCGACCTCCTTGACGCCGGAGGTCGTCCAGCGCTGCACCTTCGGCACGTCGACGATGAGCGCCAGGCGCTGGTCGCCGCGCTGGACGTCGAACTCCGTCGGGCCGCTGGTGGCCTGCACGGTGGCGAGCATCTCGTCCCAGGTCGCGACCGGCTTGCCGCCGATCGCCAGTACCTTGTCGCCGGCCCGCAGCCCGGCCGCTTCCGCGGGGCGCGCGGCACCCGGCGGGCAGCTCGGGTCCTGCGCCTGCTCCTTCGTCGTGGCCGCGCGGGCGCAGGACGTCGCCGACAGCACCGGCTCGGTCGCGGTGATGTTCAGGTTCGGCAGGCCCATCGTCACGGCCATCAGGTAGAGCACGACGAAGCCGAGGATGAAGTGCGTGACCGACCCGGCGGACATCACGACGGTGCGCTTCCAGGTCTTGAACCGCCACATCGCGCGCGGCGCCTCGTCCGGCGTCACCTCGTCGAGCGCGGTCATGCCCGCGATGTCGCAGAACCCGCCGAGCGGGATCCACTTCAGGCCGTATTCGGTCTCCCCGCGGCGCCACGAGAACACCGTGGGCCCGAAGCCCACGAAGTACCGGCGGACCTTCATGCCGAAGGCCTTCGCGGTGACCATGTGGCCGGCCTCGTGCAGTGCGACCGAGACACAGATCCCCAGCGCGAAGAGCACCACACCGATGATGTAGGCGAGCACCCGCTACTTCCCCTCGATGATCGAACCGGCCCGCGCGCGAGCCCAGCGCTCGGCGGCGAGAACGTCCTCGACGTCGCGCGGTTCGCGACGCCACTCGTCGGCGGCTCCCACCACCTCGGAAACAGTGTCCACTATCGACGTGAAGCCGGTGTTCTGCGCGAGGAAAGCGGCGACCAGCTCCTCGTTCGCGGCGTTGTAGACGGCGGGCAGGCAGCCGCCCTCCGTGCCGCAGTGGCGAGCGAGCTCGACCGCCGGGAACGCCTCGTTGTCGAGCGGCTCGAAGGTCCAGGTCGCGGCGTTGTCCCAGGTGCAGGCGGGAGCGGCGGCGGGGACGCGGTCGGGCCAGTGCAGCGCGAGCGCGATCGGCAGCCGCATGTCCGGCGGGCTGGCCTGGGCGATCGTCGAGCCGTCGGTGAACGTCACCATCGAGTGCACGATCGACTGCGGGTGCACGGTGACGTCGATCCGCGCCGGCTCGATGTCGAACAGCAGCGCCGCCTCGATCAGCTCCAGGCCCTTGTTGACCAGGGTCGCGGAGTTGATGGTGATCAGCGGTCCCATCGACCAGGTCGGGTGCGCCATCGCCTGCTCGACGGTGACGTCGGCCAGTTCGGCGCGCGTGCGCCCGCGGAACGGGCCGCCGGACGCGGTGAGGACGAGCCGCGCGACTTCGCTCCGGTGCCCGGACCGCAGGGCCTGGGCGATCGCGGAGTGCTCGGAGTCGACCGGCACGAGCTGGCCGGGCTTGGCCGCGGCGAGCACCAGCGGCCCGCCGGCGATGAGCGACTCCTTGTTGGCGAGCGCGAGGGTGGCGCCGGTGGCGAGCGCCCGCAGCGTCGGCTCGAGGCCGCGGGAGCCGGGCAGGGCGTTGAGGACGGTGTCGACCGGGACGGCGTCGATGAGGTCGGTGACGGCGTCGGAGCCCGCGAAGAGCCGCGGAAGCTTGAAATCACCCTGCGCGTAGCCGCGTTTCTGCGCTTCGGCGTACAGCGCGAGCTGCACGTCTTCGGCGGCCGTGGCTTTCGTCACGGCGACGGCCTCCACGCCGTGGGCGAGCGCCTGCGCCGCGAGCGCGGCCGGGTCGGCGCCGGCCGCCGCGATGCCGGCCACCCGGAAGAGGTGCGGGTTGCGGGCCGCGACGTCCAGGGCCTGCACGCCGATGGACCCGGTCGAGCCGAGCACGAGAACGCTTCGCGAGGTAGTCATCGAGGGTCATTGTCGCGCGGGGCGTCTCCGCGGCGCACCCGGAGGTGCGGGACCGCGGACGGGCGCTGTGCGAGCCGGTCGGCAGCCTCATGGACCTCTCCGCGCACCCGGGCGTTCCCGCGCCGCGCCGACGCCGTCGGCGGCCCTCGCCAGAACCCGCGCCGCGCGGGGCGTCTCCGCGGCGCACCCGGAGGTGTGGGATCATCGCGGCGTACGCGGTTCACGGGTCTTGAGGAGTTCATCGTGGCAGGCAAGGCGGTCGAGAAGCGGCGTCCCGAGGTCGACCCGCGCGACGAGCCGTCGGCGGCCTGGGGCTGGCACGGCTCGTTCCCGAAGGCCACCCGGATCGCCGGCTGGGTCAGCGCGATCATCCTGCTGGTGATGCTCAAGGGCAACCACGAGAACAACACCGAGAACGTCTGGCTGATCGGGCTCTCGCTGTTCCTGATCCTGCTGCTGGTGCTGGACATCCGTAAGCAGCGCACGGCCTGGCGCAAGTAGTTCGTGAAGGGCTAACGTCCCCGGCATGAAGCTGCGCTGGGGTCTGGCTCTCGTCGGTGTCCTGGGTGCCCTGCTGGTGCCCGCCGCTCCCGCTTCGGCCGCGTCCGCGCCGGTGATCCGGTGCGTGTTCACGCCGACCCCGTCGAATCCGGCGGCTCGTCCTGTGGTGCGCCCGCTGCCGTTCGCGTCGACCCGCGGGGCGGTGGATGTGACGTTCCGCTTCAACTACGGGCCGGTGACGGTACGGCTGAACCGCGCCGGGGCGGCGCCCTGTGCCGTGCACAACATGGTTTCGCTGATCCTCCAGCGGTTCTACGACCGGTCGCAGTGCTGGCGGCTTTCGAATTCTTCTCGTCTCGGCGTTCTCCAGTGCGGGGACATCTACGAAGTCGAGAAGGGTGGGCCGGGGTACAAGTTCCCGGACGAGGTCACCGGCGCGGAGACGTACCCGCGCGGGACCGTGGCGATGGGGAACCAGGGACCCGGGACCAACGGGTCGGAGTTCTTCATCGTGCATTCGTTCGCGAACATCCCGGCGAACTATTCGGTGCTGGGGACCGTGGTGCGCGGGATGTCGGCGATCGACCACATGGTGGCCGACGGGATCATCCCGACCGACCCGAACGGGCCGCTGGACGGGGCGCCGGCACACCCGGTGAAGATCCAGCGCGCGACACTCGGCTGGTGACCCTCCGGTAGTCCTCCGGCTGCACAGCCACTCGCCGCGCCGGTTCGCGGTCGCTCGAACCCCCTCGGATGCTGCGTCGCGAAGCCCGTCTCCGGACCACTGTCGGGTGACGTCGCGCTCGCGAACTTGGTCACCCTCGCGCACGCTACCGGCCCCAACGTCCGAAACGTCACCCCAACGAGTGAATGGCTGCATCGCCCGATTACATTGGGCGAGCTGTGAGCAGCCTGTGAGGGGGACGCGATGATCACGCACGACCAATACCTGGGCACCCGAAGATTCGCCGCTCTCGACGGAGTCCGGGCCATCGCGGCCGTGCTCGTCGTCGTCTTCCACTACGGCGGGCCGAACTGGGAGCGGGCCAACGGCTGGATCGGCGTGCACCTCTTCTTCGTGCTCTCCGGGTTCCTGATCACCACGCTCGCCCTGCGTGAAGAGGACCGCAACGGCCGGGTCTCCCTGGCGGAGTTCTACATCCGGCGGGGGTTCCGCATCCTCCCCGTCTACTACGTCGTCCTCGGCGTGGTCGTCGTCTTCGCCTACTTCCGAGGCATGGGCCTGCGGCACAGCGGGATCCTCGCCGCGCTTCCGTGGAACGTCGGCTTCGTCGGCGAATTCCACCAGCTGACCATGTTCGGCCAGGCCTGGACGCTCGGCGTCGAGCAGAAGTTCTACCTCGTCTGGCCGCTGCTCGCATTCGGCGTCGGCGCGCTCGGCTTCGTGAAGCGCCTGAGCCTCTCCCTCGGGCTCGTCGTCCTCATGCTCGCTCTGATCCCCTTCATGCCCTACGCCGGCGCGTACTCGCCGATCCTCATCGGCTGCACGCTGGCGATCGTGCTGCACCACCGCAAGGGCTTCGCCACGATGCGGGTGTTCACCCACCCCGTCGCCGGGCTGGTGGTCGCCGCTGCGCTGGTCGCGGTCCAGACCATGTTCGCCGAGATCGCCGAGCTGCTCAGCGACGACGGCGGCTCGATCACCGGCACGATCTACATCCTGCTCGCCGCGTTGCTGGTGCCGTCGCTGGTCGCCGGGGGCGGGCCGCTGGCCTGGGTCCTGTCGCGGCGGCCGATGCGGTTCGTCGGGGAGCGCTCGTACTCGCTGTACCTCATGCAGGGCGTCGTCGCGGTGGCGCTCGCGGGCGCGATCCCGCAGTTCGCTCCGCACCGGACGCTCACCGCGGTCGCCGTGACGATCGTCGGGCTGCTGGCCGCCGACCTGCTCTACCGCTGGGTCGAGGTCCCGATGATCGACGTCGGGCGCCGGATCATCGCCCGCCGCCGCGCCAAGAAGACCCTGCCGGTGCCCGCGGTCGCCGAACCCGCGCTCGCCGCGGCCTGAGGCTTCCACCCGCCGCCTCCGGCGCGTCCTCGATCAACCCGGAGCGCGCTGGGGTACGGCTCGGCGGCTGGCGTGCTCCCGGCAGCCGTAGAGCGACGCAGGCCTTGCGTCGGTTGAGTCGCGCTCCCAGAAGCCGACCGGCGTGCCCGCCGACGGCGCGGGCCGCCTTCGTGCTCGCGAGCCATCCCGCTCCCCAGAACGGAAAACCGGGTGCCGCGCAGTGCGGCACCCGGCTTCGGAAACCACCGTCAGCGTTCGCTCGCCGGCGACACCAATTCGCTCGGGCCGCCGCTCGACTCGCCCGCCACGGCAGCCAACTCCTCGCCCACCGACTCGCGGTCCTCCGGGCGCGCGTCCTTCGTCAGCAACGATGCCACCGCGCCGATCAGGCACACCGCGATCGCGAAGCCGAACGCCACCGCCAGGCCCGACTGGAACGGGCCCGAGATCAGGTTCGGGAAGAAGCTGCGGCCCGTCAGGAACGACGCCTGGTCCGGCGGCAGCGACGACAGCTGGCCGCCCAGGAGCTGCTGGATCGGGTTGTAGCCCAGGAACGCCGCGAACAGCACCGCCACCGCCGGCAGGTTCGCCACCTGCGACGCTGCCGCTTCCGGGACGCCGTGGGCGAGCAGGCCGTCGTGCATCGTCGACGGGAGGCTGCTCGACAGGCCCGAGATGATCAGGCTGAAGAAGAAGCCGATCGACAGGACCATCGCCGCGTTCTGGAAGGTCGTCATCATGCCCGCGCCGGAGCCGCGCGCGTCCGCCGGGAGGCTGTTCATCACCTCGGCGCGGTTGGGCGAGGAGAACATGCCCATGCCGATGCCGTTGATCAGCAGGATCGCCGCGAACGCCCAGTAGTCGAAGTTGACCGGCAGGATGATCAGCAGCAGGAACGTCACGGCCGTGATGAACAGGCCACTCGAGGCGAGCAGGCGGCTGCCGATCCGGTCGGCGAGGATGCCCGACGTCGGCGCGGCCAGCAGGAAGCCGACCGTCATCGGGAGCATGTAGATGCCCGCCCACAGCGGCGTCTGCTCGAACGTGTAGCCGTGCTGCGGCAGCCAGATGCCCTGCAGCCAGATGATCAGGATGAACTGGAGCCCGCCGCGCCCGAGCGACGCGGTCAGGTTGGCGATGTTGCCCCAGGTGAACGACCGGATCTTGAACAGTGACAGCCGGAACAGCGGGTTGTCGACCTTGGTCTCGATGATCACGAACGCGACCAGCACCGCGACGCCGCCGATCAGGCAGCTCAGCACCATCGGGCTGCCCCAGCCGGTCGGCGACGAGCCGTAGGGCTGGATGCCGTAGGTGATGCCGATCAAGACGGCGATCAGGCCGACGGCGAAGGTGATGTTGCCCCACCAGTCCATCCGCGCGTGCTTGCGGATGCCGGTGTCGTGCAGCTTGAGGTACGCCCAGATCGTGCCGATCACGCCGAAGGGCACCGACACGAGGAAGATCAGGTTCCAGTCGACCGGGGCGAGCACGCCGCCGACGACCAGGCCGAGGAACGAGCCCGCGATGGCCGCGACGCCGTTCATGCCGAGCGCGAGCCCGCGCTGGTTGGCCGGGAAGGCGTCGGTGAGGATCGCCGAGGAGTTCGCCATCAGGAAGGCGCCGCCGACGCCCTGCACGATCCGCCAGCCGATCAGCCACAGCGCGGCCGCGTCGCCGCCGAACCAAGTGACGGCCAGCATGATGGAAGACACGGTGAAGACGGCGAAGCCGAGGTTGTACATCCTCGCGCGGCCGTACATGTCGCCGAGCCGCCCGAAGCTCACCACCAGCACGGCGGTGACCACGAGGAAGCCCATGATCATCCACAGCAGGTAGCTCGTGTTGGCCGGCTCGAGGGGGTTGATGCCGATGCCCTTGAAGATGTCCGGGAGCGCGATCAGCACGATCGAGGAGTTGATCGTGGCGATCAGCATGCCCAGCGTCGTGTTGGACAGCGCGATCCACTTGTACCGCGGCCCCAGTTCCGCGATCGAATACGTCCGGCGTTCCGCCACTGTGCAACCCTTCTGCTCGCAAAGTCCCTTAGCTAGGCTAAGCAACTTGCTTGCGTATGGCAACCAAGTTGGGGAATCACCTGGGAGAGCATGATCACACTCGCTTGACTGTCCTTTGTGGAGTCTTTACTTGAAGTGGCCGGGTGCCGGGTCGGGCGCGCTTCGGCCTGGGGACAGCTCGAGCGGGCTGTGGACAACTCCGTCGCGCCGGCCGGGAACTGTCGGTGCCCTCCGGTAACGTCGAAACCGGGGGTCCCCCTCACGGCCCGAGGGATCGAAGGCGGGTCAGCGCAGCAGCTTGCCCAAGGTGGCCACCCCGTCGGCGATCTCCGTCGCCGTCCGGGCCGCGTAGCCCAGGACCAGCCCAGGGCGTCCCGGGAGCTGCCGGTGCCACGACAGCGGCTGCACCTTCACCCCCTCCGCCAGCGCGGCCGCCGCCAGCGCGACATCGTCCAGGTCCGCGCCGAACGTGATCGTCAGGTGCAGGCCCGCGGCCGCGCCGTGCACCGTCGCGCCCGGCAGCGAGGATGCCAGCGCGCGGATCATCGCGTCGCGGCGACGGCGGTGGCGCGCCCGGACCACCCGCAGCTGCCGCTCCAGCTCGCCCGTCGCCATCAGCCGGGCCAGGACCAGCTGCGCCAGGACCGGGTTGCCCAGGTCCGCGAACCGCTTCGCCGCCACCAGGTCGTCGCGGAACCGAGCGGGCGCCAGCAGCCAGCCGACGCGCAGCGCGGGCGCCAGGAGCTTCGAAACGCTGCCCGTGTAACACACCTCCGGCAGCATCGACCGGACCGCGGGCACCGGCGCGCGGTCGTAGCGGTGCTCCGCGTCGTAGTCGTCCTCCACGACGATGCCGCCCGCGGCCGCCCAGCGCATCAGGGCGCGGCGGCGCTCGCCGCCCAGCACCACGCCCATCGGGAACTGGTGGGCCGGCGTCAGCAGCACCGCCGGGGCACGCAGGGCGTCGACGCGCAGGCCGTCGTCGTCCACCGGGACCGGCGGGGTCGCCAGGCCGCAGTGGTGCAGGTGCTGGCGCGCGCCGAGCGAGCTGGGGTCCTCGACGGCGATCTCGTCGACGCCGCGCTGCCGCAGCACGTCCCCCACCAGCGTCAGCGCCTGCGCGACGCCGGCCACCACGATGATCTCGCCGGGGTCGACGCGGATGCCGCGGTTGCGGGCCAGCCAGTGCGACACCTCCAGCCGCATCGCCGGCGCGCCCCGCGGGTCGCCGTAGCCGAAGTGCGACGGCGCCAGCTCGTCGAGGACCGCGCGCTCGGCTCGCAGCCACGCCGCGCGCGGGAACGCCGTCAGGTCCGGGACGCCCGGGGTGAGGTCGATCCGGGCCGCCGCCGCGCGGACCGCGTCGAAGACGTCGGCGCCCGGCATCGGCGTGATCACCTTCGACGGCGGCCGGACGCGCGCGGGTTCGGGAGCGAGCACCGGCGCGGCCACCACCACGGTGCCCGCCCGGCCGCGGCCCGCCGCGTGGCCGTCGTCGATCAGCCGCTGGTAGGCCTCGGTGACGACCCCGCGCGACACCCGCAGGTCCGCGGCCAGGACCCGGGACGCGGGCAGGCGGCCGCCGACCGGCAGCCTGCCGTCGGCGACGGCGGCGCGCAGCTGCCCGGCGAGCCAGTCCGCGAGCCCGCCCGGCGGCGCCTCGCGGACGTCGAGCTGGAGGAAGTCCGACCCTATGGACCCCTCCGGCAGCGACGTTTTGGCTCTGTCCATCGAGCCATTGTCGCAGCACGCTGGTCTGGTGACCACCACATACGTGCACGGGTACACCGAACCCGAGGCCCGCCGCCTGGGCGATCAGGCCGACACGCTCGCCGCGCTGTTGCACGCCGGGACGGCCTACCCCGCCGGGAGCCGCGTGCTGGAGGTCGGCTGCGGCGTCGGCGCCCAGACCGGCCACCTCGTGGCCCGCAGCCCCGGCGCGCACCTGACCGCGGTCGACGTCTCCGCGGACTCCCTCGACCAAGCGAGACAGCGGGTCCCGGGCGTCGACTTCCGCCGGGCCGACCTCTTCGACCTCGACGGCGAATGGGACCACCTCTTCGTCTGCTTCGTGCTCGAACACCTGCCGGAGCCGGGGAAAGCGCTGGCGCACCTGATAACCCTGCTGCGGCCGGGCGGGACGATCACCGTGCTCGAAGGCGACCACGGCTCGGCGTTCTTCCACCCGCGCAGCGAGCACGCCCAGGCGGCGATCGACTGCCTGGTGCGCCTGCAGGCCGACGCGGGCGGTGACGGCCTCCTGGGACGACGGCTCTACCCGTTGCTCGCCGACGCCGGTTTCGGCGACGTCGAGGTCGAACCGCGGACGGTGTACGCCGACGCGTCGAAGCCCGCTCTGGTCACCGGTTTCACCCGCGACACGTTCATCGCGATGGTCGAGGGTGTCGGCGAAACGGCCGTGGCGAAGGGGCTCACGACGGAAGCCGGCTGGGCGCGCGGGATCGCCGCTCTTTACCGCACCACCAGGGAATACGGAACCTTCCATTACACGTTCTTCAAGGCAACAGCTCTGCGCACTCCGGGAGGAGCGTCATGATCATCGCCGTTCTCGCCGCCGCCGTCCTGCTCGCCTGGGCGCTCGACCACGCGTACCGCCGCCGCCCGTACCCGCACGACCGGCTGGCCGGCAGCTCCGACGTGCCCGACCGGGACGTCCAGCGCCTCGAAGGCGACCTCGTCGCCGACGAACGCCACTACCCGGCGGCACGGTCCAGGGCCGCCAAGAGGTCCCTGACGCGGATCGCGCCGGGCACGCACTCCCCGGCGTAACAAGCCAGCGCCCGTTCCCAGTGCTCGCGCGCGGCCACGGGGTCACCCAGTCCACAGTGGACTTCGCCGAGTCCGCAGTGGGCCTTGCCCTGCTCGGGACGGCAGCCCGTTTCCTTCGCCACGGCAAGGGCTTCACGGTGGTACGCGAGCGCGTCCGATGACGCGCCGCGGGCGGCCGCCAGCGCGCCGAGGCTGTTGAGCACCCGGGATTCCACGCCGCGGTCACCGCATTCGCGGGCCAGGCCCAGTGCCTCTTCGAGGTGCTGGGCCGCTTCCGCGTACTCGCCCTGCGCCAGCCGGACGTCGCCGAGGTGCTTCAGCGCGACGCCGCGGTTGGTCGGGCTTCCGGTCTCCTGCGCGATTTCCAGCGCCCGCTCGAGGTGCGCGGCGGCTTCGGGGTACCGGCCGCGCGCGTGCTCGACGTCGCCGAGGATGCCCAGCGCGTAGCCCTCGCTCACCCGCACGCCCATGGCGCGGAAGTGCACCAGCCCCTCTTCCAGCGCACGGACGGCTTCGTCGTGCCGGCCCAGCGCCGACAGCGAATCGCCCGTGTTGACCAGCGCATAGCCCTCGGTGGTGCGGTCGGCGGTCTCGCGGGCGAGCGCGTGCGCTTCTTCGAGGTAGCCGATCGCCTCGCCGTAGCGGCCGATGCCGCGGCTGGAGCAGCCGAGCACCACCAGCACCAGGCCTTCGCTGGTGCGGTCGCCGGTCTTGCGGGCCAGTGACAGGGCTTCCGTCGAGTACGTGATCGCCTCGGCGAACCGGCCGAGCGCCCGGCAGACCAGGCCGAGCGTGTTGACCGCGTGGATCTCGGTGCGCCGGTCGCCGGTCTCGCGGGCGAGGGCGAGCGCTTCCTCCAGGTACCGCCGCGCTTCCCGCGACCGGCCGACGCGCCAGTGGCCGACCGCGATCAGGATGAGCGGCTCGGCTTCGGCCACCCGGTCGCCGGCGTCGTGGGCCAGCGCCGACGCGTGCGTGTGCAGCACCAGCGCTTCCTCGTGGTAGCCGCCGACGTCGAGGTAGTGCCACAGGATCCCGGACAGCAGCCGCAGGTGGTCGGGCCACCCGTGCCGCGTCGCGTGCGCGGAGACGGCCAGGAGGTTGCGGCGCTCGGCCTCCAGCCACGCCGGCGCGTCGATCACCTTGACGTCGGGATCCGGCACCTGCGGGCGCAGGTGCCGTTCCTGCGGCAGGACGGCGTCCATGGCCTGCGCGGCCGACCGGACGTAGAAGTCGAACAGCCGCTCCTGCGCCGCGTGGCTCTCGGCGGGTGCCTCGGCCGCGAGCTCGGCGGCGTAGACGCGCAGCAGGTCGTGCTGCTGGAAGCGGTCCGCACCGGTCTCCTGCGCGAGGTGGGCGCGGACCAGCGTGGCCGTCAGCCGCTCCGCCTCCGGCAGCGGGACGCCGGCGAGCGCGGCGATCGCGGCGGCGGTCAGGTCGCGGCCGGGGTGCAGGCCGCAGAGCCGGAACACGCGCGCGGCGTCGGGCGCCAGGTGCCGGTAGGACCACGAGAAGACGGCGCGGACGGCGGTCAGCGGGTCGCCGCCGCCGTCGAGCAGGTCCAGCCGCCGTCGTTCGTCGGCCAGCTCTCGTGCGAGCGCCGCGAGCCGCTCCCCCGGCCGGCTCAGCGCCAGCTCCGCGACCAGCCGCAGCGCCAGCGGCAGCCGGGCCGAGTAGCCGATCAGCGCCTCGGTGGCGGCCGGTTCGCCGTCGACGCGCTCGCCGAGCAGCGCCCGCAGCAGGTCGAGCGCTTCGGCTTCGGTCAGCAGGTCGACGAGCACGCGGCGGGCGCCGTGCCGGGCGACCAGCCCCGGCAGTGCGTCCCGGCTGGTCACCAGGACCAGGCACGACGGCGAGCCGGGCAGCAGCGGGCGGACCTGCCCGACCGAGCCGGCGTTGTCCAGCAGCAGCACCATCCGCCGTCCGGTGAGCGCGGTGCGGAACTTCGCGGCGCGCTCCTCCTGCTCGGCGGGGATGTCCGCGCCGTCGACGCCGAGGGCGCGCAGGAACCCCGAGAGCGCGTCGCCCGGCTCGACCGGCCGGACCGTGCCGTAGCCGTGCAGGTCGAGGTACAGCTGGCCGTCCGGGAACTCGGCGAGGGACCGCTGGGCCCAGTGGACGGCGAGGGCGGTCTTGCCGACCCCGCCGGTGCCGGAGAGCACCGCGATGCGCGCGCCCGTGCCGTCGCCGTCCAGGAGGGCGTCCAGCTCGGCCAGCCGGCCGGTGCGGCCGCGGAAGCCGGCGACGTCCGCGGGCAGCTGGGCGGGCACGCGGGCCGGCGGTTCCGGCGCGGCGAAGTCCTGCCGCAGCACCTGACGCTGGGCCGCGCGCAGCTCGGGGCCGGGTTCGATGCCCAGGTCGCCGTCCAGCCGCCGCCGGATCTCCTCGAACACGGCCAGGGCGACGGCCTGGCGTCCGGACGCGGCGAGCACCTGCATCAGCCGGGCGTGCGCGGACTCGTTCAGCGGCTCCTCGGCGGTGAGCATGCGCAGCTGCACCGCCGCCTCCTCGGGGTCGGCGACTTCGGCGTACGCCATCACCGCCTTCGCGCGCTTCATCGCCAGGGCCAGCCGCGCGGGGTGCTGCCGGAGCGGTCCGAGGTCGGCGAGCGCCGGGCCGCGCCAGAGCTCGAGGGCCTCGCGGAGAGCGCCCTCGTTCACCAGCCCCTCGAACCGCAGCAGATCGAGGTCGTCCTCGCCGGCGGACAGCCGGTAGCCGCCCTTGTCGGTGGTGATCAGGCCGGCGGGCCGCAGCGCCCGCCGCAGCCGCGCGACGTAGGTGTGGAGCAGGTCCAGGCACGACGGCGGCGGCTCGTCCCAGAGGACGTCGACGAGGTCTTCGCGCCGGACCGTGCGGTTCGGCTGCAGGGCCAGCATCGCGAGCAGCACGCGCTGCTTCTCGGCGCCGATCTCGACCGGGGCATCCCCATGCCGCACGGTGAGCGGCCCCAGGACGCCGATCCGCACCGGCTCGGGTGGGGCTTCGGCAAGCGCTTCCCGCAACCGGCGTTCCGTCTCCGGCCGGGGCCTGCGGACGCTGCCGAGCTCGGCGTTGCGCACCGCGCGCAGGCTCAGCCCGGTGCGCTCGGCCAGCTGGGCCTGGGTGAGGCCGGCGAGCACGCGCCGGTCCCGCAGCCATCCGGCGAACGACAGGCCTTCGTCCACAGGCGTCCTCTCCGGAGCGGAACGTACCCCTCCAGGATTCCGATCGTGCCGCTTCACCTGTACCACCGAACGGCGAAGATAACCGTTTCCGCAGGTACCGACCGTGACGGCGGCGCGGGCGGCCGGTACAGGCGCACGTCCACCCCGGTTCCCTAGGCTTTCCGGGTCCGGTGGTGGCGAGGGGTTCGGAGCAGCCGTCGCATGGGGTACGACGGCTGCACCCGGGCCTTCAGACGCCGAAGCGCCGCAACAGGGCGCGTACGGCGGCTGGATCCTCGACGTGGGCGTTGTGCCCGAGGCCGGCGAGGGTGACCGCGTCCGGGTCCAGCGCGCGTAGCTGCTCCGGACGGCTCATCGGGTCGTTCTCGCCCGCCGCCAGCACGACCGGGCACCGCGCCGCGGCGAGCAGCGCCGGCAGGTCCGGCGCGCCGACGCCGAACGCGGCCGGGTCCATCGCGAGGCGCCAACCTCCCTCGGTCTCGCGAAGCCCGGCCGGGTCCGCGGGCGCGATGCCGAGCAGCCCGGACACCTTCAGGTAGGCCTGCTCGGCGTCCACCCTCGTCGCGAAGACGCGGGCCGGGCGGGCGGCCATCGTCGCCGCGCGGCCCAGGTCGTCCTGGGTCCACTCGACCTTCATCCCGAGCGCGAGCACGCCCGCGACCTCGACGTCGTACTCGCCGGACGCCAGCTCGAGCGCGAGCACCCCGCCGAGCGAATGGCCGGCGACGACGTACGGGCCCTTCCCGGGCAGCGCCCGGGCGACGGCCCGGGTGAGCGTCTGGAAGCTGTAGTGCGGCAGCGGCGAGGACGGGCCGTGGCCGGGCAGGTCGGGCACCAGGACCCGCCGGGCGAGCAGAGGGGCGAAGTGGGCCCAGACGGCGCCGGTCGCGCCGAGGCCGTGCAGCAGCAGGACGGCAGGCTCGCCCTGGCCGCCGGTGCGCATGTTCAGGGTGTCCATCCCCGCAGCGTCTCGTAGTGTCGGTGGGCGCGGCTAGGGTCGGTTCGTGGGGATCACCGATCCGGACACCTACGTGCGAGGTGTCCCGCACGACGAGCTGGCGCGGCTCCGGCAGGAGTCGCCGGTGGTGCGCGTCGACGACTTCTGGGCCGTGCTGCGGCACGCCGACGTGCGGCGCGTCCTGCGCGATCCCGGGCTGTTCTCCTCGCAGCTCGGCGGGACGCAGATCCGCGACCCGGGCACCGTCGCGGACCTCGCGTACGTGCGCCGGATGATGCTCAACATGGACCCGCCGGAGCACGGCCGGCTGCGCGGGCTGCTCACCCGGGCGTTCACGCCGC
Organism: Amycolatopsis sp. NBC_01488; assembly: GCF_036227105.1. Classification (NCBI taxonomy): domain Bacteria; kingdom Bacillati; phylum Actinomycetota; class Actinomycetes; order Pseudonocardiales; family Pseudonocardiaceae; genus Amycolatopsis; species Amycolatopsis sp. NBC_01488. Next base: position 112,173 of record NZ_CP109434.1, read on the forward strand.
GGGCCGTCGCGAAGCTGACGTCGCAGATCGAGGCGCGGGCGCGGGAGCTGGTCGCGCGGGTCGCCGGCCGGGGCTCGTGCGACTTCGCGGCCGTGGCCGCCGACCTGCCGCTGCTGACGCTGGCGGCGGTGTTCGGCGTGCCGGAGCAGGACCGGCGGCTGATGTACGACTGGAGCAACCGCGTGATCGGCTACCAGGACGCCGACTACGCGGTCAGCTCGACGGTCGACGCCGCGTCGGTGAGCGACCTCGCACGAGCCGCGCTGGCCGTCCGCCCGTCGCCCGGCCCCGACGGCTCGATGCCGGACCCGCGGACCCGCGCCGGGATGCCGGACCTCTACGCGTACGCGAACGCGCTCGGCGAGTACAAGCGCGGGCACCCGGGCGACGACGTCATGAGCACCCTGATGCGGCACGTCGACGGCGACGGCGGCCGCGTCTCGCTCGCCGAGTTCGAGAACCTCTTCTGGCTGTTTTCCGTAGCGGGCAACGAAACGCTGCGCAACGGCCTGCCCGGCGGGATGCTGGCGCTGCTCTCGCACCCCGAGCAGTACCGGCGGCTGCTGGCCGACCGGTCGCTGCTGCCGTCCGCGGTCGAAGAGATGCTCCGCTGGTGGACGCCGGTCATGAACTTCCGGCGCACCGCGGTTTCGGACACCCGGCTGTCCGATGTGGACATCCGGGCCGGCGACAAGGTCGTGGTCTGGTTCTCGTCGGCCAACCGCGATCCGGCCGTGTTCGACGACCCGGCCACCTTCGACGTCGGCCGGACCCCGAACGACCACCTGACCTTCGGCCACGGGCCGCACTTCTGCCTCGGCGCGCAGCTCGCCCGCGTCCAGCTGCGGGCGATGTTCACGGCGGTGCTCGACCTGCTGGGCGAGGTGTCGCTCGACGGCGAGCCGGTGCGGCTGCGGTCGAACTTCCAGAACGGCCTCAAGTCCCTGCCGATCCGGTGGGCGCGCTGATGGAGATCCGCGAGCTGCGGGCGTTCGTCGCGGTCGTCGAGGCGGGCGCGATGTCGAAGGCGGCGCGGCAGCTGCACGTCAGCCAGCCGGCGCTGTCCCAGACGATCACCGCGCTCGAACGCCGCCTCGGCGTCCAGCTGCTGGTCCGCACGAGCACGGGTGTCCAGGTGACCGACGCCGGGACGACGCTGCTGGGCGAGGCCCGCGCGGTGCTGGCGCGCCACGACCGGGCCGTCGCCGCCATGACCCGGCACGCCACGACCGGCGTGCTGCGCGTCGGCGTCCCCCTGGAACTGCCGCCGGACCTGCTGCCGTCGGCGCTCGCGCGGCTGGCGCGGGCGTACCCGGACACGCGGGTGCAGGCGCGGCACCTGTCGTCGGTGGCGCAGGTGGCGGCGCTGCGGGCGGGCGAGCTGGACGTCGGGCTGGTGCGCGAGCGCCCGCCCGGGCCGGACCTGGACGCGGTGCTCGCGGTGGCGGAGAACGTCGGCGTCCTGCTGGCGGCGGACCTGGCGGAGAAGCTGGGCTCGCCGGTCCGGCTGGAGGACCTCGCGGGGCTGGAGTGGTTCGCCTTCGCCCGCGCGGGCAGCCCGGCCTGGTACGACGAGCTGGCGGCGACCCTGCGCAGCCACGGCCTCGACGTCGGGCCCGAGGTGCCCGAGGAGCAGCGGCTGATCGTCGAGCTGAAGATCCCCGCGGTCAGCTCGGGTGGGGCCTACGCCTTCGCGCCGCCCGAGTGGCCGTACCCGATGCCGGACACGGTCCGGTGGCGGCCGCTGGCCGGGAACCCGATCGTGCGGCGGACCTGGGCCGTGTGGCCGGCGACGTCGCACCGCCGGGACGTCGCGGAGTTCGTCGCCGCGCTCGAAGACCATCGGCTCGGCGAATCGGGGGCATAAGCAGCGCCGAACGCTCCTCCGGAAGTCCTTGCCGGCGCTCGTCCTTGGACTCTGCGACCGGGGAAGCACCCCGGCCGCGAGGAGATGAGTGATGACTGAAGGACTGTCCGGCACCACGGCGCTCGTGACCGGCGGAACCAGCGGGATCGGGCGGGCGACGGCGGTGGCGCTGGCCGGGCTCGGCGCCCACGTCGTGCTGTCCGGCCGGGACGCGACCCGTGGCGAGGAGGTCGTCTCGCGGATCCGGGCGTCGGGTGGGAAGGCCGACTTCGTCGCGGCCGACCTGACGGACGCGGCGTCGGCGCGTTCGGTGGCCGCGCGGGCGCGGGAAGCGGGCGGGCACGTCGACGTGCTGGTGAACAACGCCGGGATCTTCCCGACCGGGCCCACCGCGGACATCCCGGAGGCGGAGTTCGACCGCGTCTACGCGACGAACGTGAAGGTGCCCTTCTACCTCGTCGCCGAGCTGGGCCCGGAGATGGCCGCGCGCGGGCGCGGCGCGATCGTCAACGTGTCCACGATGGTGGCGACGCGGGGCATGGCGGGCATGGCGCTCTACGGCTCGTCGAAGGCGGCGATCGAGCTGCTGACGAAGGCGTGGGCGGCGGAGTTCGGGCCGTCCGGCGTCCGGGTCAACGCGGTCAGCCCGGGCCCGACCCGCACCGAAGGCACCGCGGTCTTCGGCGACGGCCTCGACGAGCTGGCGGCCGCGGGCCCGGCCGGCCGGGTGGCCGCCCCGGAGGAGATCGCGGCGGCGATCGCGTTCCTGGTGACGGCGGAGTCGAGCTTCGTCCAGGGCGCGATCCTCCCGGTGGACGGCGGCCGGCTGGCGGTGTGAGCCCTCGCGGGACGGCGTCACCGCAGGAAGGTGACGCCGTCCCGCGGTCGCTCGTCCACGGTCAGGGCGAACACGTCCGGCCGCGCGTAGTGCCCCGAGACGTCGAGGCTGTGCCGCGCGGCCACTACCTCCTCGAGGTCGATCGACGCCGTGACCAGGCCCTCCGAGTCGCGCAGCGGGCCCGCCAGGACGTCACCGAGCGGGCCGACGATCACGCTGCCGCCACGGAAGGGATCCGCACCGGACGACTCGTACGGGCACGCCGAAATCACGAAACACCGGCCCTCGTCGGCGATGTGGCGCATCGACGCCTGCCAGACGTCGCGGTCGTCCGCCGTCGGGGCGCACCAGATCTCGACGCCCTTCGCGTACATCGCCGCGCGCAGCAGCGGCATGTGGTTCTCCCAGCAGATCGCCGCGCCCGCCAGGCCCGCCGCCGTCGGGACCGCCGGGAGCGTCGAGCCGTCGCCGCGGCCCCAGACGAGCCGCTCGCGCGCGGTCGGCACCAGCTTGCGGTGCTTCGCGACCAGCCCGAGATCGGGGTCGAGGAACACCGCCGTGCTGTACAGCGTCGAGCCGTCGCGCTCGATGACGCCCACGACCAGCGTCGCGCCGGTCCGCGCCGCGAGACCGGCCAGCTCCGTCACCTCGGGGCCCGGCACCGTGGTCGACGCACGGAAGTACTCGGCGAACGGGCCACCGCGCGGGTATCCGCCGAGGACGGCTTCGGGGAGCACCACCAGGGCGGCGCCGCGGATCTCGTTCTCGAACTCCAGGATCCGCGCGAGCGGAACGCCCGTCGCGATCTGGAGGGCCGCGACGACCGTCACCCGCGGACGGGCTCGCGCTTCGGCGGCCACGGCACCACCGCGGACACGCGGCGCTGGTAGTCCGCGTACTCCGGGTAGCGCGACTTCGTGATGCTCTCGGTGAACCGCGTCGACCCGACGAACAGCAGCGTCAGCAGCACCGCGCCGACGACCGTCCACTGCAGACCGCCGGCGACGATGCCGAACACCGCGATCACCCACCACTGCGCCTGCTCGAAGAAGAAGTTCGGGTGCCGCGAGAAGCGGAACAGCCCCTCCTGCAGGAACCGCGTCGAGGCCCGGCCCGCGTGCTTCTCGCGGTGGAACGCCCACTGCTGCTGGTCGGCGACCGTCTCCCCGACCAGGAACGCGGCGAAGACCACCGCGACGACGACGTCCGCCACGCCGAACGAGCCCTGGTGGTCCGACGCGGTCAGCGCGGGCAGCGTGATCAGCAGCAGGATCGCGTTCTGGTACAGCGAGATGAAGAAGAAGTTGAACACCTGGAACTGCCACGGCGCCATCCGCTCGCGCAGCACCGCCCACCGGTAGTCCTCGCCGCCGCGGGCGTAACCGCCCTTCCGGGCGAAGTTGAACGTCAGCCGGATCCCCCAGAGGGTGACCAGCGCGAACATCACGTCGAGGCGCGCGTCGGCGAACCCGGCCGCGCCGGCGAAGATCGCCAGGTAGGCGACCGGAACGATCGACCAGATCCGGTCGACCCAGGAGTATTCCCTGGTCAGCACCGACAGCACCCAGGTTCCGAGCGTCACCCCGGCGAAGACGTACAGGCAGACCCGCAGCGCGTCCATGCGCTCACCTTAGGACCTAGGATCGCGCTCATGAACCTGCCGCTGCGGGACCGGAAGATCGATGTGTTCTTCGCGGTACTGTTCTCGGCCTTCACGGTCACGTCGTTGATCAGCGATCTGCTGCCGACGGTCGGCGTCGACTTCTCGAAGCCGTCGGACAATTTCTTCGTCAACTCGAACTACTGGTACGCCCACGACGCCGACCCGCTGTTCATGCACCCGCCGGACTGGATGCGGATCGTCACCGGGCTCTCGGCGTTCGGCTACATGCCGTTCTACGTCGTGCTCGTCTTCGCGCTGCTGACCGGCCGCAACTGGATCCAGCTGCCGTCGGTGATCTACGCGACGATGATCGTCACGCTGACCGGGATCGTCGTGTTCGGCGTCGAGTTCTTCGGCGACCCGGCCTTCCGCACCGGCAACCCGGCGAAGTTCCTCGCGTTCAACCTGCCCTACGTCCTGGTGCCGCTCCTGCTGCTGGTCCGGATGCGCAAGCCACTGCCGTTCACCCGCCGTTTCTGACCGGAGGCGCCGTGCCGTACTCGTTCCTCAGCCACCTCGAATGCTCCCGGACCGGCGAGCGCCTCGACGCCGACGCGGTCCAGGGCCTCTCGCCGTCGGGTGCGCCGCTGCTGGCGCGGTACGACCTCGACGGCGTCCGCGAAGCCGTGACGCCGAAGGAGATCGCCGGGCGCGAGCCGACGCTGTGGCGTTACCACGAGGTGCTGCCGGTCCGCTCGGCCGAGCGGGTCGTGAGCCTGGGCGAGGGCATGACGCCGTTGCTGCGCCTGCCGCGCTACGGCCGTGAGCTGGGACTTTCGCGGCTGTGGATGAAGGACGAAGGCCTGGTCCCGACCGGCACGTTCAAGGCGCGGGGCGCGGCGGTCGGCGTCTCGCGAGCGGCCGAGCTGGGCGTCGGCGGGATCGCGATGCCCACGAACGGCAACGCGGGCGCCGCCTGGGCGCTGTACGCGGCGCGCGCGGGTCTGTCGAGCCTGATCGCGATGCCGGACGACGCTCCGAAGATCACCATGCGGGAGTGCGTCGCCGCCGGGGCCGAGCTGTACCGGGTGGACGGTCTCATCGGCGACGCGGGGAAGCTCGTCGCGGCGGCGGTTCCGCGTCGTCCGGGTGTGCAGGACGTTTCGACGTTGAAGGAGCCTTACCGCATCGAGGGCAAGAAGACGATGGGGTACGAGATCGCCGAGCAGTTCGGGTGGCGGCTGCCCGACGTCATCCTCTACCCCACCGGCGGCGGGGTCGGGATCATCGGGATCTCCAAGGCCCTGCTGGAAATGCGCGCGCTCGGCTGGGTTTCCGGGCCGCTGCCGCGGCTGGTGGCGGTGCAGGCCACCGGGTGCGCGCCGATCGTTTCGGCCTTCGAGCGGGGTGACCGGGAGAGCGTGCCGTTCCCGGACGCGCGAACCGTCGCCTTCGGCATCACCGTGCCCAAGGCGCTGGGCGACTTCCTCGTGCTCGACGCCGTGTACGCCACCGGCGGCACCGCCGTCGCCGTCACCGACGAGGAACTGCTTGCGGCGCAACGGGAACTGACCACCTTCGAGGGAACGTTCGTCTGCCCGGAAGGTGGAGCGTGCTTCGCCGCGGTGCGGCACCTGCGCGAGTCGGGGTGGCTCGGCGGCGACGAAGACGTCGTCGTGCTCAACACCGGCGCCGGGATCAAGTACCCGGAGACCGTGCCCCTCGACGTCCCGCTGCTCCCGCGGGACGGCCGCATTCCTTAAAGGACCGAGCGTACGGTTTCGGAGTCGCGGGCGACGACCGTCGTGCCGTCGTCGGCCGTGATGATCGGGCGCTGGATCAGCTTCGGGTGCTTGCTGAGCGCCTCGATCCACTTCGGCCGGTCGGCGTCGGTGCGGCCCCACGTCTTGACGCCGAGTTCCTTCGCGACCGGCTCCGCGGTGCGCGTGATGTCCCACGGCTCGAGACCGAGCCGCTTCAGCACGGCTTCGAGTTCCGCCACGGTCGGCGGGTCCTCGAGGTAGCGGCGCACGGTGTACTGCGCGCCGGCTTCGTCCAGCAACGACACGGCGGACCGGCACTTCGAGCACGCCGGGTTGACCCAGATCTCCACGGGCGGCAGCTTACCGCCTGGTTTTGGAGCATGTGTTCTGTTACGGTCGTGGCATGCCCCGCCCCCGCGTCCACGACCTCGACGCGCTGCTCGACGTCGCCGAGCGGCTCGTCGCCTCTTCGGGCGAGGTCACGGTGCGTGGCCTGGCCGCGACCGCGGGCGTGCCGAACGGGACGATCTACCACGCGTTCGGTTCGCTCAGCGCACTGCTGGCCCAGGTCTGGCTACGCGCCGCGACGGCGTTCCTGGACTTGCAGACCTCGCTCGTGGACCAGGCTTCCTCGCCGGAGGAGGCCGTCGTCGCGGCGGCTGACACGCCCGCGGTGTTCGCCGGGCAGCGGCCCACCGCGGCGCGGATGCTGCTGAAGGTCAAGGCGGACAGCCTGTTCGGGCCCGAACTGCCCGGCGAGCTGGCGGATGCCCTGCACGCGCTGGACAAACGCCTGGTCGCGCTGCTCGTGCGGCTCGCGCGCGGGCTGTGGGACCGCGGCGACGGCCTGGCCGTCGAGGTGATCACCACCTGCGTCGTCGACCTGCCGACCGCGTTCTTCCGGCGGGACATCACCGATCCCCTGGTGCGGGACCGGCTCGCCGCCGCCGTGCGGGCCGTGCTGACCGTGCCCCCTCGAGAAAAGGACCGACCGTGACCGTTGTGCACCTGGGCGACGACGAGAACCGCTTCTCGCCGGACTGGCTCCAGCGCGTTCATTCCACTTTGGACGACGTGGAAGACGTGCTGGTGACCACCGGCGGCGGCAAGTTCTACTCGAACGGCCTGGACCTCGACTGGCTGACGGCGCACGGCGACCAGGCCACGCGGTACGTCGCCGACGTCCAGGAGCTGTTCGCGCGGGTGCTGACGCTGCCGGTCCCGACGGTCGCGGCGATCACCGGCCACGCGTTCGGCGCGGGCGCGATGCTGGCGATGGCGCACGACTTCCGGGTGATGCGAAGCGATCGCGGGTACTTCTGCTTCCCGGAAGCCGACATCGACATCCCGTTCACGCCGGGGATGGCGGCGCTGATCCAGGCGAAGCTGACCCCGTCGGCGGCGATCGCGTCGATGACGACCGGACGGCGCTTCGGCGGTCCGGAGGCGGCGGAGCTCGGGTTGGTGGACGAGATCGCGGCCGAGGGTGACGTCGTGAAGGTGGCTTCCGAGCGGGTGGCGGCGTTGGCGGGCAAGGACAAGGGCACGCTGGGCGCGATCAAGGCGACGATGTTCGCCCCGGCGGTGGCGGCTTTGCGCGCCTCCGCGTAGGCCTCCGGCCCCCGGTTTCCAGCTTACCGGGGGCCACCGACAGTTTCGGGTTACCGGCCGGAATGCCATGAAGGGCACCCTCATGGCACCTAAAAGCCCTCATGGCTTTGCGCAGGCGGCGAGGCGGCGGCGCAGGTGGGCGCGTTCGGGTTCCGTGCCGGCCAAGGCGAGGGCTTCCTCGTACGCGACCGCCGCTTCACCCGCGCGGCCCGCGCGGGTGAGGAGGTCGCCTCGGGCCGCCGGGTACGGGCTGTACTCGCGGAGCTTCGGCTCGTTCGCCAGTGAGTCCAGCAGCGCCAGGCCCGCCTCCGGGCCGTCGCGCATCGCCACGGCCACCGCTCGGTTCAGTTCGACCACCGGGGACGGCGTCAGCCCGCGCAGCACCTCGTACAGCCCCACGATCTGCGGCCAATCGGTGCGAGAGACGGCCGGCGCCTCGTCGTGCAGGGCCGCGATCGCCGCCTGGACGCCGTACCGCCCCGGTGGGCCGCCCGTCAGGGCGACGTCGACCAGCCCGGTCCCCTCCGCGATCATCGCGCGGTCCCAGCGGCCGCGGTCCTGGTCGTCGAGGAGCACCAGGTCGCCGTCCGGGCCCGTGCGGGTGTCGCGGCGCGCGTGGATCAGGAGCAGCAGCGCCAGCAGGCCCGCGACCTCCCGCTCGCCCGGCAGCAGCCGGCGCAGGATCCGGGCCAGCCGGATCGCCTCCTCCGCCAGGTCGAGCCGCTGCAGGTCCGGGCCCGAGCTCGCCGCGTACCCCTCCGTGAAGATCGAGTAGACGACCTGGAGCACGCCCGGCAGCCGGCCGGGCAGCTCGTCGGGATCCGGGACCCGGAACGGGATCCGGGCGGTGCGGATCCGGTTCTTCGCCCGCACGATCCGCTTGCCCATCGTCGCGCTGGGCACGAGGAACGCGCGCGCCACCTCCGGCGTCGTCAGCCCGGCGAGGCAGCGCAGGGTCAGCGCCGTCCGGTCCTCGGCGGGCAGCGCGGGGTGGGCGCAGGTGAAGAACAGCTGGAGCCGCTCGTCCGGCAGGCCGCCGTCCGGCGGCGGGGCGGGCGCCGCGCGGTCGGCCTCGACCTGCAGCACCGCGAGCCGGGCCGCGTAGGCCTGGTCGCGGCGCAGCCGGTCGACGGCCTTGCGCCGGGCCGTCGTCATCAGCCAGGCGCCCGGGTTCGGCGGCACGCCGTCGGCCGGCCAGCGCACCAGCGCGGCCTCGATCGCCTCCGACGTCACCTCCTCGGCCAGGTCGAGGTCGCCGAACCGGCGGACGAGCGCGGCGAGCAGCAGCCCGCGCTCCTCCCGGAACACCGCCTCCAGCGTCAGCCGGGGGCTCGGCCCCCCGAAAGCGCCGTCCGACGCCCCCACCACGCCGTCAGTCCCCGTACGAAGCGAGCGGCCGGACGACGATGTGCCCGCCGTCGCGGGCGCCCGGGCAGCGCGCCGCCCAGTCGAGCGCGACGTCGAAGTCCGGCACGTCGACGACGAAGTAGCCGCCGAGCACCTCGCGGGATTCGGCGAACGGCCCGTCGGTGACGATTCGCTCGCCGCGCTCGTCGACGCGGACCGCGGCGGCCGTGGTGAAGTCGGCGAGCGAGTTCCCGCCGACGTGGACGCCGGCGTCCTTCATGGCCTTGTCGAACAGCATCCAGTCCTCGGGCGTGCAGCAGCCGGTGGGCGCGCCGTCCGCGTCGAGCGAAGCGTTGATCAGCATCAGGTACTTCACGGGGATCCTCCTGTGGCTCGGTTGCCGTACGGGGGAACTACGCACGGCGGACCGTCCCTTGGACACTTCGCCGAAGATTTTCTCACCTTGCCGGAGCCGTTACGGGAGCCCGGACGTCCTCATCCCCGGAACCCGCGGTCCGTCAGCTTCTTGATGCGGTCGATGTGCGCCGGGTGCCCGGCCAGCAGCCGGGCCCACAGCCGCCGCTCGTCGCCGCCACCCAGCCGGATCCACTCGCGGAACAGCCGGATCAGCTCCGGTCCGTAGCCCAGCCGCGCCGCCATCAGGTCGGCCCGGTATTCGCCGAGCCGCTTCGACCAGGCGAGGACCGGGCCGAGCAGCGGCGTCAGCAGCAGCCACGGGTCGAGGAAGGCGAGCGCGGTGAGGATGCCCAAGCCGAGCAGCACGGTGACCAGCGCCTCGGCCGACCGGCCGAAGGAGCGGACCGCGCGACCGACGTGCGGCACGACCCAGGCGACCAGCCGGAGCAGGCGGGCGAGCACCCGGGCCGGCAGCTCGAGCCAGTGGACCAGCAGGGTGCCCCGCGTGTGCCCGGCCAGGTGGTGGCCCAGCTCGTGGGCGAGGATCGCTTCCAGGCCCGGGCGCGGGAGGTCGAGGGCGATCCGCGTCACCGCGACGGTCCGGCCCCCGGCGGCGAAGGCGTTCAGCTCGTTCGACGGCTCGACCCACAGCCGGTACCGGTCGCCGTCGACCCCGGCCGCGGCGCAGACGGCCGCCCAGCTCGGCGCGAGCCGGGTCAGCTCGCCCTGGCTGGGCGCGCGCATCTTGAGCAGCACGGACAGCACGAGGTGCTCGTAGCCGGGGACGAACGTGATCGCGCCGGCCACGGCCCAGCCGGCCGGGAGCACCCAGAAGTACTCCGGCCACACCAGCTTCCCGACCAGGCCCAGCACCAGCAGGCTGCTCGCGACCACCGGGACGGCGAGCACCGCCCCCAGCACCACGGACAGGTCCACCCGCACCCGGGCTCGCTCGTTGTCGCGCACGCTCCCCCTCCCGGCCGACGGCGAACCCACCTTGGCCCGCCGCCCGGCGGAGCACAACGGCCTGCCGGAACTGTCCGGGAGCGGTCAGGAAAACGCGTCCGCGTGCGCGGCCGCCCAGTCGGCGAACGTGCGGGCGGGGCGGCCGGTCACCTCGGCCACCGCCGGGTACACCGTGGCCTCATCCAGGGTGCCGCCGACGTAGAAGTCCCAGAACGCTTCGACGTACTCGCGCGGCATGCTCGCCTCCAGCTCCGCGCGCGTCTCCTCGTTCGAGAGGCCGACGAACTCGAGCTTCCGGCCGAGCACCTCGGCCAGCACCGCGACCTGGTCGGCCGGCCGCAGCGCCACCGGGCCGGTCAGGTCGTGGATCCGCCCCTCGTGGCCGCCCGCGAGGGCGAGCGCCGCCACCGCGGCGATGTCCGCCGGGTCGACGCACGCCGCCGCGACGTGCGGGAACTGCGCGCGGACCGTGTCGCCTTCGCGCAGCTGCGGCAGCCAGCGCAGCGCGTTCGCCATGAACGCGCGCGGACGCAGGAACGTCCAGTCCAGGCCCGACTCGCGCACCGCGCGCTCGGCCAGGGTCATGTACGCCGAAACGGCGTTGTCCAGGTTCTCCAGCGCCGCCGAGCCGCCGGACAGCAGCACGATCCGGCGGACCCCCGCGTCGCGCGCTTTCGCCAGCATGCCGGGCATGTCGTGGTAGCCGGGCAGCAGGAAGATCCCGTCGACGCCCGCGAGCGCGTCGTCGAGACTCGCCGGATCGTTGAGATCGCCCGTGACGGCTTCGGCGCCGTGCGGCAGCACGGCGCCGGGCCGGCGTACCAGCGCCCGGACCGGTTCACCCGCTTTCGCCAGTGCCGCAACCACTTCCGCGCCGACGTTGCCGGTGGCGCCGGTGACCAGGAACATCGCTCTACCCCCCAGAGTCGGTTCCCGGCCAGCCTAGCGCCACCGGTGGCCGTCAGTCCCGCGCCGGCAGGTCCTCGAACTCGACGACCTGGCGCACCTCGACCTCGATCTCGAGGTCGAACAGCTCGACGTAGCGCTTGGCGAACTCGACCGCCTCGGCCTGGTCGGCGGCGTTGATCAGCGCGAACCCCCCGATGACCTCCTTGGCCTCGGCGAAGGGCCCGTCGGTGACGCGGATCGCCGCGCCGCGCGGCTTGCGGACCAGCGCCCCCTTGTCCGACTTGTGCACCCCCTCGGCCGTGATCAGGATGCCCTTTTCCGCCGACTCCTGGATGAACCCGCCCATCTTCTCCATGAACTCCGGGCTGGGGTTCCACGCCTGCGGGTCGTTCTCGTCGATCCGGTGCACCATGAGGAAACGCATGGTCGTTCTCCCTGCTTCTCGTCGGCCGGGGCCCGGGTCGTCCCGGGCTCGGTGACCGGCCTTCACCCCCGCGTCGATCGGCCGCGCACGGCGTTCGACATTTCTCCCCGGTAGATTTTTCCGGCAGCGTACTGTGACACCGGTCACTTCGAGAGGAAGGTGCCGGATGACTGTCGTGCTCGCGATCGGGACGCGCAAAGGACTGTGGCTGGCGACCGGCCCGGACGACCGGGCGAGCTGGGAGGTGACCGGCCCGCACCACCCGATGACCGAGGTCTACGCGGTCGGCATCGACACGCGCCGGGCCGCGCCGCGGCTGCTGGCCGGGGTCACCAGCGAGCACTTCGGGCCGAGCGTGGCCACCAGCGACGACCTGGGCGCGACCTGGCACGAGCCCGACCACGCCCCGATCGCGTTCCCGCCCGACACCGCCGAGTCCCTCGTCCGGGCCTGGCAGCTGGTGCCCGGGCCGCCGAGCGAGCCGGACGTCGTCTACGCCGGCACCGAGCCCTCCGCGCTGTTCCGCTCGGACGACGGCGGCCGCACCTACGAGCTGGTCCGCGGCCTGTGGGACCACCCGCACCGCGAGCACTGGACGCCCGGGGGCGGCGGCAAGGCCATCCACACGGTGCTGCCGGACCCGGTCGAGCCGGGCCGCGTCACCGTGGCGATGTCGACCGGCGGCGTCTACCGGACCGAGGACGGCGGCGCGTCCTGGCGGGCGAGCAACACCGGCATCAAAGCGGTGCACGTGCCCGACCCGTACCCCGAGTACGGGCACTGCGTGCACAAGGTCGCGATGCACCCGAGCGCGCCGGACCGGTTCTTCGCGCAGGTGCACCACGGCGTCTACCGCAGCGACGACGGCGGGGCGAGCTGGCAGTCGATCGCCGACGGCCTGCCCAGCGATTTCGGCTTCCCGATGGTCGTCCACCCGCACCGGCCCGAGGTGATCTACACGTTCCCGCTGACCGCCGACGTCATGCGGTTCCCGCCCGAGGGCCGGTGCCGGGTGTACCGCAGCGAGGACGCCGGGAAGTCGTGGGAGGCCGTGGGCCCCGGCCTGCCGGACGGGTACTGGGCGGGCGTGATGCGCGACGCGATGTGCGCCGACGACGCCGATCCGGCCGGGATCTACTTCGGTTCCCGGACCGGCGACGTCTACGCCAGCCGGGACGACGGCGACAGCTGGCAGCTGGTCGTCTCGCACCTGCCGGACGTGCTGAGCGTCCGCGCCGCGACGGTGTGACCGTGCGGATCACCGTGCTGGTGCCCGGGCCCCTGCGGGCGAAGACCGGCGGCGAGTCCTGCCTGGAGGTCGAGGTCGCCGGCCCGGCGACGCTGGGTGCCCTGCTCGACGTGCTCGCCGAGCGGTACCCGGCGCTGGAGCGGCGGCTGCGGGACGAGCAGGCGGGCCTGCGCCGCTACGTCAACTTCTACGTCGACGGCGAGGAGTGCCGCCGGCTCGGTGGCCCGTCGGCGGCGTTGCGCGACCGCGGCGAGGTGCAGATCATCCCGTCGGTCGCCGGAGGCTGACCGGCTCGCCCTCCACCTCGGCGAACAGCGCGGCCGCGCGGCGGGCGGTCGCCGCGGCCCGGCGTCCCGTGCTCAGCAGCCCCAGCGCGAGGACGCCGACGCCGAGCGCGGCCACCAGCCACCACACGCCGGCACCGGTGATCGCCCCGGCGAGCGCGACGCCCAGGGTCGTGCCGGTCTGCCGGCCGGCCGAGGCCAGCGAACCGGCCACGCCGGCCATCGACGCGGGCATCCCGGAGACGGCCGTGTTCGTGATCGGCGGGTTGACCGTGCCGAGGAAGACGCCGAACAGCAGGGAGACGGCCAGCACGAGCGGCAGCGGCGTCGCCGGGCCGAGCCACGCCGACGCGGCGCCGCCGAGCGCGAGCGCGACGCCGGCGACGACCACCGGCAGCCGTGGCCCGCGCGTGCCGACCAGCCGTCCCGTCCGCGGCGACAGGACCAGCACGAGCACGCCGACCGGGAGCAGGCACAGGCCCGCCGTCAAGGCCGTCATGCCGCGGGTGTCCTGCAGGTACTGCGTGGTGACGAAGAGGAAGACGCCGAAGCCGCAGAGCGCGAACAGGGCCGTGACGATCGCGCCGCTGAACGCGACGCTGCGGAAGAGGCGCAGTTCGAGCAGCGGGTCGGCGCGGCGCGGTTCGTGGCGGCGGAGGCCCGCGACACCGAGCCCGGCCACGAGCAGCAGGCCGAGGATCACCGGCGACGTCCAGCCCAGCCGGGGCGCCTCGATGATCGCTTCCACCACGCAGCCGAGCACGAGGACCACCAGCACCTGCCCGAGCGGGTCGAACCGGCGCGGGCGGGCCGCCCGGGACTCGGGCACGAACCGGAGGGTCGCCACGATCGCGACGGCGATGACCGGCACGTTGACCCAGAAGACGGCCCGCCAGCCCAGGCCGTCGACGAGCGCGCCGCCGAGGATCGGCCCGAGCGCGAGCGCCAGGCCCGACATCGAGCCGAACACGCCGATCGCCCGGGCGCGGTCGGCCGGGGCAGGGAAGGTGGTGACGACGATGGCCAGCGCGACCGGGTTGAGCATGGTGCCGCCAACCGCCTGGACGGCGCGGGCGGCGATCAGCCAGCCGATGCCGGGCGCGACGCTGCACAGCAGCGACCCGAGCCCGAAGACGGTGAGGCCGGTCAGGAAGACGCGCTTGCGCCCGAACCGGTCGGCGGTCGATCCGGCGAGCACCAGGAACCCGGCCAGCACCAGCGTGTAGGCGTCGACCGTCCACTGCAGACCGGAGACGGAGGCGCCGAGGTCGCGGCGGATCGACGGCAGGGCGACGGTGACGATCGAGATGTCCATCACCGCCACGACGATGCTGACGCAGCAGACGGCCAGCACGAGCGCGGGAGATTTCATGCCGTCGACGCTAGGATTTAGAGCGTGCTCGAAGTCAAGCCGATCCCCGAGGCCGGGCTGACCATCGCCGAGGCGGCGCGCCGCTCCGGCGTCAGCGCGCACACGCTGCGCTACTACGAACGAGCGGGCCTGGTGGTCACGCGGGTGGACCGCACTTCGGGCGGCCGGCGCCGGTACCGGCGGCTGGACCTGGAGTGGATCAAGATCTGCACCAAGTTGCGGGCCACCGGCATGCCGATCAAGGTGATCCGCCGGTACGCGGAGCTGGTGAGCGCGGGCCGCGGGAACGAGCCGGAGCGGCTGGAGCTGCTGGAGGCGCACCGGGACGACGTCCTGGCCCGGTTGGCGGAGCTGCAGGAGAACCTGCGGCTGATCGACCGGAAGATCGGGGTCTACCGCGGCCGCCTGGAAGCGGGCGACGCCGACGGCCTGTGGGCACCCGGTCGTGAGTGAGAAACAGGGTCAGCACACTGTTTCTCACTCACGAGCGTCAGAACAGCGTGGCCTGGGCCGGTTCCTCCGGCGGCTGCCCCCGGCGGCCGTTGAGGGCGAACTTGTCCTCGATGTCCGCACCCGGCTCCGGAAAGCCCGCCGCGGCGATCAACGGCCGGATCCGCGCCCCGATGTCGTGGCGGTAGGACGTCTCCGAGCCCGAGGAGTACAACCGCGTGTACTCCGCCACCAACGACGGGTGCGCGGAACGCAGCCACGCGAAGAAAACCTCCTTCACTCCGCTCGACAAGTACAGCGGGTGGTACAGCACGTCCGTCGCCCCGGCGGACGCCACCGCCGCCACCAAAGCCTCCAGCTGCTCGGCCGAATCCGACAGGTGCGGCAGGATCGGCGACAGGAACACCGTGCACTCCAGCCCCGCGTCGCGGATCGCGCGGACCGTCGCCAGCCGGGCCGACGTCGTCGCCGTGCCGAACTCCACCGACTGCTGCAGTTCCTCGTCCAGCATCGACAGTGACACGCCCAGGTGCACCGTCGTCCGCTGGGACGTCCGGGCCAGCAGACCGAGATCGCGGCGGATCAGCGGCCCTTTCGTCAGGATCGAGAACGGCACCCGGTGCCCGGAGAGGGCGTCGATGATGCCCGGCATCAGCTCGTAGCGGCCCTCCGCGCGCTGGTAGACGTCCGTGTTCGTGCCGAACGCCACGCGCGGCGGGAGCTTCCGCTTGCGCGCCAGCTCGGTGCGCAGCACCTCCACGATGTTCGTCTTGACGATGATCTCGTTGTCGAAGTCACCGCCGCCGTCCAGGCCGAGCCGCGTGTGCGTGGGCCGCGCGAAGCAGTACTGACAGGCGTGGGTGCAGCCGCGGTACGGGTTGATCGTGTACTCGCCCGGGAGCATGCGCGCGTCCGCCGGGACGTGGTTCAACGCGCTCTTCGCGAGCACCTCGTGGAACGTCACGCCCCGGAACTCCGGCGTCCGGACGCTGCGCACGAACCCGGTCAGGCGGGCCAGGCCCGGCAGCGTCCCCACGTCGACCCGGTCCGCGCGCTGGCCGCTCCAGCGCATCGCTTCTTCACTCACTCCAGCGAGCATGCCCGGCCCCGGGAGGCCGGGCTAGCCAGATTCGGACATGACCCCTAGAGCGCCTCGCCCCACTGCCCCGGCCCGGAAACCTGCCGCGGGTCGGTGACCGTGTGGTAGCCGCCGTGCACGAAGACCAGCGCCGGTGCGTGCCGGTCGTGGCCCGTCGCCAGCACCTCGCCGACGACCAGCGTGTGGTCGCCCAGGTCGAACTTCTCGGTCAGGGCGCACTCCAGCCAGCTCGCGCCGTCCAGCACGAGCGCCCCGGTCCGCTGCCCCGGCTTTGCCTCCAGCAGCGCAATCTCGGAGAAGCGCGACGCGCGCGGGCCGGCGAACCGGCGGGCCACCTCCCGCGCGTCCGCCGGGAGGATCGACACCACCCAGCGGCCGGTTTCGAGGAGGTCCGCCAGGAACGCCGACTCCTTCCGGAACGCCAGCGAAACCAGCGGCGGGTCGAGGGAGATCGACCCCAGGGAGTTGACGGTGACGGCGTCGTGCCGCCGTCCGCCCGGCGTGTCGAGGTACGTCGTGGCGACGCACACGCCGGTCGCGAAGGTGCGCATCGCACCACGGAGGTCGGCCATCACAACGCCTGCGGGAAGGAGAAGAACCGGTCCGGGTCGTACCGGCGCTTGACCTCGGCGAGGCGCGCGGCGTTCGGGCCGTAGTAGGCGCCACGCCAGTCCTCGAGGTCCGGGTCGGTGAAGTTGACGTACGACGCGTCCGGCGCGAACTCGCCCGTCTCGGCGTGCAGTGCGTGCAGCCAGTCCAGGTTCGCCCGGACGACGTCCGGCGTGTCCCGCTCGGTCCACGACGTGTCGAGGCTCAGCAGGAACTTCGTGTCCCGGTGCGGGAACGCGGTGTCCGCCACCGGGACCCGGCCGATCGCCCCGCCCCACGCGAACAGCGCGGCCCCGGCGCCGTCGGGGTTGCCGCTGCCGGGCCACTTCTCGACGGCCCGGACGAGCGCCTCCAGCCCGGCGTCCGCCAGCGCGTGCGGCGCGCACCGCGTGCGGACCGCGAACGCGCCGCCTTCGCTGCTGTGGTGCAGGAAGGAGGCCGCGGCCCAGAAATCGCGGTCTTCGATGTCGACGCGGTCGGGAGCGGCGACGGCGAAGGCGGGCGCCAGCAGCTCCCACAGGTCCGACGCCGGGCCGAGGTGGTGGCCCACGACCGAGACGACGCCGTCTTCGCCCGCCGAGCGCGCGACGCCGATCCGTGCGGAGAACTCCTCCGGCGCGGCCAGCATGATCTCCTGCATCGCGGCCAGGACCTCGACCGCGTGCGGCCACGCCCAGAGCACGACGCACGTCGAGCCGGCCGGGGCCGGGCGCGCCTGGAACGTGAAGCTCGTGTTCACGCCGAAGTTCCCGCCCCCGCCGCCGCGGCAGGCCCAGAACAGGTCCGGATGCTCCGACGCCGACGCGGTGACGACCTCGCCGGAAGCGAGCACGATGTCGGTCGAGACCAGCGCGTCGCACGTGAGGCCGTGCGCGCGAGAGATCGTCGTGACGCCGCCGCCGAGGGTCAGGCCGCCGATGCCGACGGTGTCGGAGTTGCCGAGCGGGAACGTCAGGTCCCACGGCCGCAACCCGGCGTAGAGCGCCTTCATCGGCGTCCCGCCGCCGACGGTGACCCGTCCGGTGCCGTCCTCGACGCGGATCCCGGACAGCCGCCCGAGGTCGAGCAGCAGGCCGGGGCCCGCCGAGTGGCCCGCGTAGCTGTGCCCGCCGCCGCGGACCGCGACGGGCACCGACTCCGCCCGGGCCCATTCGACGGCGCGGGCGACGTCGGCCGCGCTCGTCACGGTCAGCACCGCCGCGGGGCGGGTGGCGGCGAACCGCCGGTTCACCGGCGTCACGGCCGCGAAGCCGGAGTCGCCGGGGAACCGCAGTTCGCCCCATCCCCGCAAGGCTTCCCAGGCCGTCACGACGCCACCGCCACCGGAACTTCTTCGAGGTAGGAGACGCCGGTGGCCGCGTGCTCGCCGTAGCGTTCCCAGACCTCGCGCAGCACCAGGGTGCCGCCGTGCCACTGCGGGGTGTTGGTGCTGTGCCCGGCGATCACCTCGCCGCTCGCCAGGACCATCGTGTAGGCCAGCCGCAGGACGCCGGCGGCGTCGCAGGTGCCGGTCACCGTGCCGCGCAGGACGTGGCCGCCTTCGAACTCGGCCCACACCAGGTCGCCCTGCTGGCGGTACTCCGCGTACGTGCCGTCGCCGCCGCCCAGCGCGCGGAACCGGCGGCCGTCGTAGTGGATGCTCATTCGTCCACGTCCAGGAGTCCGGCCGGCATGGACAGGGTGGTGCCGGTGGGCGGCGGCTCGATCTCGACGGCGGCCACCTCGACCAGCGCGGCCGCGTGCGCCAGCCGCTGCCGGCACGTCTCGGCGTCGTCGGCCTCGCACACGACGAACGAGTGACGCGCGATGTAGCCGCCCGGCGGCAGCCGCAGCGTGGTGCCCGGCTCGACCATGGGCGAGGCCATGACCAGGCCCGGCGCGTCCCACGGCACCTCGACCGAGTGCACGACGCAGTCGTGGTCCGGGTAGCCGAAGCGGATGCCGGCGACCCCGGAGCGCGTCGGGGCGACGTCCGAGCGCTGGCCGGTGGCGACGTCGAACAGCACGCTGCCCGGGTCGATGCCGGTGGCCGTCTTGCCGAGGAACGGGATGAGGTCGCCGCCGAGCCTGCCGTTGATCTCGATGATCACCGGGCCGTTCGTGGTGAGCCGGACCTCGGTGTGGGTGATGCCGTTCTCGATGCCGAGCACGCGGTGGGCTTCGGTGAGGACGTGAAGCAGTTCTTCGTCACGCAACAGCGGGTCGTTCGCGTCGACGACGTGGCCGGTCTCCTCGAAGAACGGCGGCATCCCGGTGCTCTTGCGGGCGACGAACATCGGCAGGTACTCGCCCTTGTGGATGGCGCCGTCGATGCTGATCTCGGGACCGTCGGCGAAGCCCTCGATGATCGCGCCGCCGCGGTAGGGCTCGTCGCCGACCAGGCTGGCCTCGTGGGCGACGCGGTAGGCGGCGTCGAACTCCGCCGCGTCCCGGGCGAGCGAGACGCCCATGCTGGCGCCGAGCGCGCGGGGCTTGACGACCACCGGGAAGCCGATCCGGGCGACCGCCGCGCGGGCGTCGTCGAGGTCGGCGGCGAGGTGGAAGCCGGGCTGCGGCAGGCCGGCGGCGGTGAGCCGGACGCGGCAGCTGTGCTTGTCGCGGCAGCCGTGCACGCCGGGGATGCTCAGGCCGGGCACGCCGAACTCGGCGGCCAGCTCGGCCGCGGGCATGACCAGCGGTTCGTCCCAGCAGAGCACGCCGGCCACGGTGTAGCGGGTCGCGAGGTCGCGGGCGGTCTCGGCGAGCAGCGCGTGGTCGAAGACGTTGACCACGGTGATGTCGTCGAAGTACTCGTGCTGCCAGGTGGGCTTGAGGTTGTTGATCAGGACCAGCCGCAGGCCGTGTTCGCGGGCACGGCGGGCGACGGAGCGGACGAGGTATTCGCGGTAGAGCTTGAGACCGCTGCCGATGACGAGCAGCGCGCCCGGGTTCGAGGTCATCGAAGGTCCTTTCGCAGCAAGGGAACGAGGGTTTGGCCGGCCAGTTCGGCGACGACGGCGTCGGCGGCCAGCGGGGCGGTGCGGAAGCCGTCGGGGCCGCTGGCCGGGCGGGCCCATGCGGCGAGCCCGACGCGGACGAAGCCGGTGTCGCCGCCCTCGGCGGTGGCGTAGTGGCAGTGCTTGACCCGCACGACGTCGTAAGCGTCCACATCGGACACGACGCCGGCCGCGAGGACGCGGGCCGCCCAGCCCGCGTCGTCGTCGGGGCCGGAGAGGGTGGTGACTTCGCGCCGGACGGCGTCGGTGCTGACCTTGAGCAGGGTGCCCGCCACCGAGGGCAGCAGCCAGGCCCGCCCGTCGGCGCCGAGCCCGCCCGCAGTGGGCGTCGCCGCCCAGGCGTGGGCGAGCGCGGCGGGCGGGCGCAGGTAGACCATGGTCTGCCGGTGCAGCTCGACCCGCTGGTCGAGCAGCGCCCCGGTCCAGGGCCCGGCGGCGACGAGGACGACGTCGCCGGACTCGGCCGTGCCGTCGGCGAGGTGGACTTTCGCCCGGTCCGCGTCGACGGCGACGGCTTCCCGGCCGGGCCGCAGCTCGGCGTCCGGGTGGTGCCGCAGCCAGCGCGCGGCGGCGTGCAGCACGCGGTCGGCGAGCAGCGTCCCGGCGTGCGGTTCGAGCACGGCGCCGCTGCTGCGCGGGAATCCGACGAGGGGGTAGGCGGAGGGGTGCACGATCCGGATGGGCACCCCGGCGGAGCTCGCCGTGGCGACCGCCGCCGGGACGAGCCCGGGCGGCAGGGCCTGCAGCACCCCGACCCGCCGGTAGAGCCCGGCACCCGGCAGATGGTCGCAGAGCAGCGCGTCCAGCTCACGCCACCGGCGGTGCAGCTCCGCGGCCCGCCGCGTGGCCGCCCGATCCCCGACGACGAGCGCCCGCAACGCGCGGTGCTGGTCGAAGGAGGTGGCCCCCGGATGCGGCACGGGACCGCGTTCGAGGAGGACCACGCGGTGCCCGTCGAGAACGCACCGGATGGCGGTGAGCAGCCCGGAGATCCCCGCGCCGACCACGACGACCCGGAGGCTGTCGCGACGGGTACCAGTGGTCCGGCCACCACGGGACGCGGCCGGCAGCGTTGCGACCCCGCCGAACTCGGCCGCCACCTCGCTCGGCAGGTCCGCGGCCGCGCGCGTGACCGTCGCACTTCCCTGCCGGGTGCCGGCGGTCATCTCCCGGCCTCCGCTTCCCGCAGCCGCGGCAGGGCGGCCGGGGTGAACGACTCCGCGTCCACCCCGGCGTCCGCCACCGGGAGCCGCGATGCCAGATCCACGAGGATCGGCGCCGCGCCGCGCAGGAGGCGGTCGACCTCGAAGCAGAAGTCGCCCGCGTTCGCACCCGTCACCGTGCGGCCGTCCAAACGCGCCAGCTGCTCCGCGATCGTCTCCGCCGCGCGGTTCAGGCTGAACCCCGCCAGCTCGTACGACTCGGCGAACCGCGCAGCCATCCGCGAAGCCGCGCGACGCGACCGTGCCGACACCGGCAGCGGGCCGAGCCCGACCCACCGGTTCACCTTGTCCGCCACCCGGTTCCACGGCTCGACGAGCCGCGACGACGTCACCCGCGCCAGGCCGTCCCGGCTGAAGCTGGTGCGCTGGTGCTCGGGACTGGTCGCGGCCAGGTGGAACCGGATCAGGTCCCGCGGCACCTCGGCGGCCAGTTCCCGGCTCCACACCACGTGCCCGCGGCTGGTGGAGAACTTCCGGTGGTCCAGCTCGTAGAACTCGTTGGTGAGGTACCGCGTCGGCAGGTCGTAGCGCCCGTCCAGCGCCAGCAGCATGGCCGGGCCGGCGATCGCGAACGGGTAGATGTTGTCGAACCCGAGGAAGTACACGATCTCCGAACCCGCGCCGGCCAGCCACAACGCGTCTTCCGAAGGCACTGGGCCGGAACGCTTCTCCGCGGACAGCGCGGAACAGTGCATGCTCCACGCCATCGGCTCGGCGTTCGGGTTGACGCGCTGGCCCGCGACCTCGGGGAAGGGCACCTCGATGCCCCACGAAGTCGGGTACGTCACCGGGAAGTCCGGCAACGGCCGCGCCAGCATCGAAGCCATCGCCTGCGCCATGTGCGGCCGCATCCCCGCCGCGTGACGCGAGAAGTGCTCCTGGAGCCGCACCCGGTACCGCTCGACGGGCAGCACGAGCACGTCCGCTTCGCGCAGCACGACCGGGTCCGACGAGTCCAAAGTGGACCGGACGTCCAGCAGGTCCCCGGCGGCGACCAGCTGCCCGCAGCTCTCGCAGAGCCCCGCGCAGCATTCGGCGAGGCACTCCGGGCAGCTGCCGGCCGCGAACCCGTCCACGAGGAACTGCTCCGAACGCGAGGAGTACGGGAACTTCATCGTGCGCAGTTCCAGCTTGCCCGCCGAGTACAGCCGGCCGACGAAGTCGACGACCCACTGGGTGAACCGGTCGTCGTCGCCGGTGTAGCCGTCGACGCCGATGCCCATGGCCTCGAGGCTGGCGGAAATCTGCGCCGCCGAAGTGGCGACCAGCTCCTCCGGGGTGACGCCGCGGCGGTGCGCGGTCGTCACCACGAACGTCGAGGTGTCCTGGAAACCCGTGCCCAGCAACACTTCCCGGCCCTGGGACCGGGCGTAGCGCGTGTGGACGTCGGCGGCCAGGAACGGGCCGGCGATGTGCCCGAGGTGCAGGTCGCCGTTCGCCGTGGGGGCGGGCGAGATGACGACCGTCCGGGCGCTCATGACACGCCTGCTTCGTGGCGGGCCGTGAACTGGGCGGCCATCTCCGGATCCCACCAGACGCCGTAGTACTCGAAGTCCGCCTCGCCTTCGTTGGTGACGCAGTGCGTCGAGCCCGGCGGCAGCCGGACGACGTCCCCGGCGGTGAACGGGTGCCGCACGCCGTCGACGACCAGCGTGGCGGCACCGGCCACGGCGATGAAGATCTCGTACTCGTGGTGCGAGTGCGCGGTGGACGTGGTGCCGGGGCGCAGGATGCACCACGCGCCTTCGAACGGCGCGTTGAGCTCCGGCCAGGGCAGCAGCCGCTGCGAGTCGAGCCCGTACGCGCGTTCCAGGTGGTCGCGGTCGAGGCGGCGGATGTCGATCACACCCCCACCCCCACGGACTCGTCGGAGCGGCGAAGGTCCTCATCCGCGCCGCGCCGTTCGACGATGTCGCCGGCGATCTCGGCCGAGCGCTGGGCCAGCACGCTGATCAGCGAGTCCGAGATGCCGTGCGTCGCCTCGTTGACGCCCTGCAGGTACAGCGCGCCGTGGGCGCCGTCGCCGAGGTCGGCCCGGTAGCGCCGGTTGACGGAGACGGCATCCAGGCCGATCGCGTCGGCCAGGCCGCGGACCATCGAAGGCATCCGCGGGTCGAAGCCGGTGCCGAGGAACACCGCGTCGCAGCGGACCTGCTCGACCGTGTCGTGCTTGAGGTCGCGGACGTCGAGCACGATCTCCTCGCCGCCGCCGGGCAGCGCCTCCGTCCGGGAGCCGACGACGTCGGCGGAGCCGCGGATGGTCGAGACGGGCTGGCCGAGCATCTTCTGCTTGTAGAGCATCGTGTAGAGCTCTTCGAGGAAGGGCGCGGCGAGGCCGCCGTAGTTGGTCAGGTGCATCTCTTCCAGCACCTTCGCCCGCGCCTCTTCGGACATCGTGAAGAATTCGTCCACGAAGGACGGGAAGAACAGCTCGTTGACGAACTTGCTGGTCTGGTAGTCCTTGAGGGCGATCGAGCGCAGCAGCAGCGTCGGGGACGAGCCCGGCGCCTCCTGGTGCAGGGCCATGAACATCTCGGCCGCGCTCTGCGCGCCGCCGACGACGACCGGCCGCAGCGGCTTGCCCGGACGGGCCAGTCCGGTGGTCTCGGCGATGCGGGTGCTGAACTCGGTGCTGTGCACGACCCGCTCGGCCGGCAGCCCGCGGAAGACCTCCGGCACGTGGGCGTCGCGGCCGCCGCCGATGACCAGGTCGCGGCAGAGGATCGTGTCGCCGTCGGACAGCGGGACGGTGAAGCCGAGCACCCGGCCCGACTCCGCGTGGATCGGCAGGACCCGCTCGGCGCGGGCGTTGTAGCGGACCTTCACCTGCTCCAGCGAGTCGGCCACCCACTGCAGATAGGCCGAGATCTGCCAGCGGAACGGGTTGAACGTGCCGAGGTTGACGAACTCGTCGAGCTCGCCGCGCTCGTGCATGAAGTTGAGGAAGGAGAAGCGGCTGCGCGGGTTGCGCAGGGTCACCAGGTCCTTCACGTAGGACACCTGGCTGCGCGCCCACGGCAACATCAGGTTGCGCTGCCACTTCACGTCTTCGTACTGCTCGAGGATCAGCGCGCCGCGGGCCACGCCGGACCGGCCGCACTCCTCGAGGGCGACGGCCAGCGCGAGGTTCGCCGGGCCGGCCCCGATCATCAGGACATCCACTTCGTGGACGGTCATGTCTGCTCTTCTTTCCGGATCGACCTGCGGCGCGCCGGGTCACGGCGCGCCGCAGGGAGCTACTTGCCGACGGTGACGCTGAACAGGTCGAGCTCGCGGAACTGGGTGGGCTGGACGTTGTGCAGCCGGGACGCCCAGGCGGCCGTGCCGGACTGCCACCAGATCGGGATGGTCGGCATGTCCTGCAGGACGAGCTTTTCGGCCTGCTGGTAGAGCGCCTGGCCCTGCTGCTGCGAAGGCGCGGCGTCGGCCTGCTGGAGCAGCGCGTCGACCTTCGGGTTCGAGTACTGGCCGACGTTCGAAGCCGCGCCGGTGCGGAACAGCGGGTTGAGGAAGTTCTCGATCGACGGGTAGTCCGCGACCCACGCCGAGCGGTAGATGCCCGTGACCGTCCGGTTGTTCAGCTGCTTGCGGAAGTCGCCGAGGGTGGTCTGCGGGGTGAACTTGCAGGTGCGGCCCAGCGAGGCCTGGATCTGCTTGCAGATGACCTCCATCCACTCCTGGTTGCCGGAGTCGATGTTCGAAGTGAGCTCGATGTCACCCTGGAAACCCGAGGCGTCGAACAGCTGCTTCGCCTTCTGCGGCTGGTAGGTGCACAGCTCGCCGCACTGGTTGTCGAGGTGGCCCTGGACGTTCGGGGCGACCAGGCCGTCGGCCGGGGTGCGGCCGCCGTTGAAGACCTGCTGGATCATGGCCTTCCGGTCGATGGCCATGGAGATCGCCTGGCGGAACTGCGGGCTGGCGTAGCGCTTGTCGAACAGCGGGAACGCGATCGCCTGGTAGCCGAGGTAGGTGTAGGTCTTGCGCCGGTCCTCGGGCAGGTCCTTCTTGATCTTGCCGCCCTGCGTCGACGTCCACGGCGTGAACGACAGGAAGTCGAGCTTGTTCTTCAGGACGTCGGCGTAGGCCTGGTCGAGGTCGGTGTAGAAGCGGAAGTCGACGCCGCCGATGTTCGGCTTCTGCGCGCCGGCGAAGCCGTCGAACCGCTTGACGACGAGGTCCTTGCCCGGCGTGTAGGACTCGAACTTGAACGGCCCGTCGCCGACGGGGTGCGCCTCGAACGCCTTGCGGTCGGCGAAGAAGCTCGCCGGCAGCGGGAAGAACGCCGCGTAGCCGAGCTGGACGCCGAACTCCGAGAACGGCGCGTCGAGACTGACGGTGAACGTCTTGTCGTCGACGACCTTCAGGCCGGACAGCTCCTTGGCCGCCGGCAGGGTCGCCGGCTGCTTGCCGTCCGCGGTCGCGTTGTTGACCTGTGAGAAGCCGACGACGTGCGAGAAGTAGCTGGCGCCGGCCATCAGGTTCGGGGAATACGCGGTGTAGTTCCACGCGTCGACGAAGCTCTTCGCCGTGACGGGCGTGCCGTCGTGGAACGTCCAGCCGGGCTTGAGCTTGATCGTCCACACCTTGGAGTCGGTCGTGGTGACCGAGTCCGCGACGGCGTTGTGCGGGGCGGCCGTCTTGGCGTCGTACTCGATGAGGCCGCGGAAGAGCGTGCCCAGCACGCTGATCCCGCCGACCTCCGTGGTGTTGCCCGGCACCAATGGGTTGGCGGGCTCGGTCTCGCTGTAGCTGATGACCGCGTCACGGTCGATGGTCGCCGCGCCGGCGGGCGCGGCGGCGCCGTCGGGCGGCGGAACGGCGGTGGTGCCGCTCGGGGTGCTGCACGCGCTGAGCGTCACGGCCAGCACGGCGGCCGCGCACACGGCGGCCTTGAGCTTTCTCATTGTTTCTTCCTTCTGTGGGTGGGGTGGAGTCAGCGCCGGCTGGAGGTGATGCCGAGGGCCAGCGGGAACGCGGGGCGGCCACCGAGCAGGTGGGCGCCGGCGGTCTGCAGGATCCGGTCCTGTGCCACGATGTGCTGGCACATCGTGGTGGTGTCGCGCAGCCAGCGGTCCAGCGGCGACGGCCGGTAGATCGCGGTGGTCTGCACCAGGTCGTAGAGACGGGTGACGATCGACCGGGCGGTGCGGAACGCGTGCCGCCGCGAGAGCGGGAGCGCGGCCCGCTCGCGCGGGGTCAGGTCGTCGAGGGTGCCGCCCGCGGACAGGACTTCGTGCTGGCGCCGCAACGCGCCGTAGACGCCCTCGCGGGTGGCGGCGAAGTCGCCTTCGCAGTCGGCGATCGTGGTCTGCGTGCGGTAGTCGTCCTCGCGGCCGGCGGAGACGGCGGCGTCCGTGGCGTGGTCCAGCGCGGCACGGGCGACGCCGAGCGCGACGCCCGGCATGTTCCGCATGTGCACCTCGGGCTGGGCCAGCGGGCCCGTGCCGCCGCGGACGTCCGCGAAGACGAGGGTGTGCTCGGCCGGCACGAACACGTCGGTGATCGTGTAGTCGCAGCTGCCGCTGCCCGCCAGGCCGGTGGTGTGCCAGGTGTCGAGCACCTCGACGTCGGCCTTCGGCACCATGAGCAGGATCGAGTCGTGCTCGGGCTCACCGTCGCGGTACAGGAACGCTCCGGAGACGACCCAGTCGGCGTGCGTGACACCGCTGCCGAACTGCCAGCGGCCGGTCAAGCGGTAGCCGCCGGAGACGATTTCCGCGCGGCCGTTGGGGAAGAGCAGCCCCGCGGTCGCCGTGTCCAGGCTGGGGAACATCTCTTCGGCGACGGCGTGGTCCAGGAACGAGGCGTAGAGCCCGGTGTCCGACCCGATCATCGCGCACCACCCGGCCCCGGCGTCGCCGTAGGACAGGGCCTCGATCACCTCGGTCTGCTCGATCGAGGTCAGCTCGGGACCGCCGTGAGCGCGGGAGAACCCCATCCGGAAGACGCCGGTGCCGCGCAGGAGGTCCACGACGTCCGCGGGCAGCCGCCGGGCCCGCTCGATCTCTTCGGCGCGGTCCCGCAACACCGGGGCAAGGGCCAGCGCCCGGGCGAGGATCTCCGCGGCGGTCTCGGGCGGCCGGACGGACAGCGGCTCGACTACGGTCATCACATCACTTCCTTCGAGGTCTTCTTCTCGGTCGTGGAAGTGATTGAAGCCAGCGGATTAATTGATGGAAACGGTTGTCCACCAAGGAAAATCAACGGGGTGCAACCGGAAGTAGACAGGGCCGCGACGAAAATCCGTCGCGGCCCTGCCCGGGGGAAGGATCAGGCAGTCACGGCGCTGTTGACCGCGCCGAAGTCGAGGCCGCCCGCCAAAGCGGTGTAAGTGCCCTGCTCCAGCAGTTCGGCCGCCGCGCGCTGGGCGACCGCGTAGGCGGCCTGCGCGATCGCCGTGCCGACGCTGATCCGCCGGACGCCGACCGCTTCCAGCTCGGCCACCGTCGGAGCGCCCGGCCACACCATCACGTTGACCGGCAGCGGACTCTCCTTGACGAGGACGCGAAGCGTCTCGAGGTCGATCAGGCCGGGTACGAACAGGCTGTCCGCGCCCGCCGCGGCGTAGGCGCCCGCGCGCGTCAGAACGTCGTCCAGGCGGCCTTCCGGCTCGCCGATGCCGAACAGGTAGACGTCGGTGCGGATGTTGATCCACAGCTCGGGCAGGCCGGCCGCGGTCGCCGCGTCGCGGGCCGCGCGGACCCGCCCGACCTGGGCCGGGACGTCGAACAGCGGGCCGCCGGGGGCGGTCGAGTCCTCCAGGTTGATCCCGACCGCGCCGGCCTCGACGATCGCGCGGACGGTCGCGGCGACGTCGTCCTCGGCCGGGCCGTAGCCGCCCTCGATGTCGGCGGTCACCGGGACGTCGACGACGCGCACGATCCGCGCGACCGACTCGGCCATCTCCTCGCGGGTCAGGCCGTGCCCGTCGGGCCGTCCCGCGGACCAGGCGACCCCGCCGCTGGTGGTGGCGATCGCCGGGGCACCGGCCCGCGCGATGAGGGCCGCGCTGGCGGCGTCCCAGGCGTTCGGCAGCACCAGCGTGCGGTCGGTGTGCAGGGCGCGCAGCCGTTCGGCGAGCCGCTTGGTGGACATCCGTTCTCCTTTTGCGTGTGTTCAGGCGGCCGGCGTCGGTACGCCGGCGGCGATCAGGTGGGTGGCGGCGAAGGCGCGCCACGGGTGCCAGGCGGCGGCCAGCCGGCCGGCGTTGGCGGAGACGTCGTGCTCGAGCAGCATCGTCTCGAGCGTGCGCTCGGTGGCCGGGAAGGCGTCGGCGTGCCCCAGCCGCAGCGCGATCTCCTGGGCGGTGCTCTGCTCGATGCCGGGCAACGCCGTCAGCGCGGCGGTGCAGTCGGCCAGGCTCGCCCCGGGGTCGAGCAGGGTTTCGTCCGCGGCCACGGCGGCGGCGAACGTGCGCAGCGTCCGCGCGGTCGTGGCGGGCAGCCGGGCTCCCGCCAGGTCCGCTTGGGCCAGGGTCTCGGCCGAGGGGAAGAGGTGGGTCAAGCCGTGTTCGAGGCCCGGCACGCGCTGGCCCGCCGCTTCGACCAGCGCGGCCAGCTGCCGCCGCACCCGCGCGCGGACGCTGTACTGGCTCAGCACGGCTTCCACCGCGACCTCGAAGAAGCCCCAGGCGCCCGGCACCCGCAGGCCGGGCCGCTCGCGCAGCAGCGGACCCAGGACCGGGTCGTCGGCCAGCGCCGCCTCGGCGGGCGCGGTGTCGGCGTCGACCCCGACCATCCGCCCGACGCGGTCGACGACGTGGATCAGCCCCTCCCAGAACGGCATGTGCGCGGTCAGCAGCAGGTGGTCGTCGCCGCCGCGGCCGACCTCGATGACGCCCGCTTCGCCGTCGAGGCTGATCGTGCGCCGGTAGACGCCGTCGCGCACCGACTCGACGCCCGGGACCGCGCGCTCGGCGAGGAAGGCGCTGAGCGCCTCCCAGTGCAGTGGCGGGGCGAACGGCAGCCGCATCGTCAGGCCGCCGTCCGCGGCGATCCGGTCGGCCTTGCGGCGCCGGTTGCGCAGCTCGACCGGGGACGCGCGGAAGACCAGCTTCATGTCCCGGTTGAACTGGCGCAGGCTGCCGAACCCGGCGGCGAACGCCACGTCCGCGACGGTCAGGTCGGAGTCGTCGAGCAGGCGGCGCGCGAAGTGGGCGCGCCGCGACCGGGCGAGCTGGTCCGGCGTCACGCCGAGGTGGTCGTGGAAGAGCCGGCGCAGGTGCCGCGGCGACACCGCCAGCCGCTGGCCGAGCGCCGCTTCGGTGCCGGTGTCCAGCGCCCCGGCGATGATGAGCTGCACCGCGCGGCAGACGAGCTCCGGCGCGTCGGCGGCGACCGGGCCGGCGACGCGGTAGGGGCGGCAGCGCAGGCACGCCCGGAACCCCGCGGCCTCGGCCTCGGCGGCCAGCTCGAACGTCTTCACGTTCTCCGCGAGCGGCTTCGCCCCGCATCCGGGACGACAGTAGATGCCGGTCGTGACCACGGCCGAAAAAGTCGTCATGTCCCAGGTGTAGGCGATCCGGCGGGGCCGCGCTAGCCAGATCCGGACATGACCGCCGCAGCTGCGCACCCCGCGAGAAGACGTGTCCGGATCTGGCCGGACGCGGGTGCCCGCGCTCGGCAGAGTGGGTCCCGATCACGTACCGCACTACCGAGAGGTTTCCCATGCTGGCGAAGGTGTTCCCCATCCCCCTCAAGCCGGGCAAGCAGGCCGAGGCCGAGCGGCTCGTGCACGACTTCGCGCCGCTCGGCCCCGGACAGGAGGACGGCACCCTGTCCTTCCGCGTGTACCGCGACCCCGCCAAGCCGGACTTCCTGCTGTTCGTCGAGCACTTCGCCGACCAGGCCGCCTACGACGCGCACACCGGGTCGGCCGCCTACAAGGAACTGATCGCGGGCAAGTTCGCCGACCTGATCACCGAGTTCGTCGAAATCGACCACGAACTGATCGTCGGGCTCTGATTCCCGCGCGGACCGG
Organism: Amycolatopsis sp. NBC_01488; assembly: GCF_036227105.1. NCBI lineage: Bacteria > Bacillati > Actinomycetota > Actinomycetes > Pseudonocardiales > Pseudonocardiaceae > Amycolatopsis > Amycolatopsis sp. NBC_01488. The sequence continues at coordinate 142,179 of NZ_CP109434.1, forward strand.
CCGGATGCAGCAATCGCTGCGTCCGGCCGGGCGCGGGCAAGGCGAATTCCGCGACAACGGCGTCACGCTCCGATTACCGGAGTAGTCCACGTCACGCAGGAATTGATTTTCCGGTAAAACCAACTCTGCCGGTCAACCGGCCAGGCCGCTGCAATGAGGAAGCCGGCACCACGGATCGCGGTGCGGTACCCCCTTCGCAAGCCACCTGGAGGCTCGGCCGTGACCACCACCGAAGAACCCACCGGCGTACTGGCCGTCCTGCGCCGGACGCCAACGCCGGTCCGCTCCCTGCTCGCCGGCGTGCTCGTCAACCAGCTCGGCGCGTTCGTCCAGACGTTCATGGTGCTGTACCTGGTCTTCCGCGGGTTCTCCGTGGGACAGGCGGGCATCGCGATCGCCGCGTACAGCGTCGGCTCGGTCCTCGGCGGGCTGGTCGGCGGCGAGCTGGTCCACCGGATCGGCCCGCGGGCCACGATCACCGCCGCGATGTCCGGTTCGGCCGTGATCCTCGCCCTCGTCCCGTTCTTCGGCCGTCCCGGGCTCTTCGCCGCGCTGATGGCCGCCTTGCTGCTCGCCGGGCTCGCGACCCAGAGCTACCGGCCCGCGGCCGCCGTTCTGCTCAGCGAGCTGATGCCCGACGCCGACCGCGTCATGGGCTTCTCGATGATGCGGATCGCCCTCAACCTCGGCGCGGCGCTCAGCCCGCTGATCGCGGCCGGCCTGATCCTGCTCGACTGGAACCTCCTGCTGTGGTTCGACGCGGCGACCGCGCTGCTCTACGCCGTGCTGGCGGTCCGGCTGCTGCCCGACCTCCGGGTCGGGCGCGAGACGCCGGCCGAGCGTGGAACCCGGGCCGCGTACGGGATCCTGCTGCGCGACGGCCGGTTCTGGTTCTTCCTGGCCTCGGTGCTCATCGGCTCGGTCATCTACGTCCAGTACACGGTTTCGCTGCCGCTGAAGATCACCGCCGAAGGGCACTCCGCCGGGCTCTACAGCGTCGTGCTCGTGACCGCGTCGGCCGTGCTGATCCTGTGCGAGCTGAAGATCACCTCGTACGTCACGCGCTGGCCGGGCCACGTCGCCGCGACGGCCGGGACCGTGCTGATGGGCCTGGGCGTCGCCGGTTTCGGGATCAGCGGCGGGTCCGCGGTCGCGCTCGTCGCGTGCACGGTGGTGTTCGTCTTCGGGATCATGATCAACGGGCCGACGATGTTCGCCTACCCCTCGACGTTCCCGGCCGCCGTCAAGGCGCGCTACATCAGCGCCCACCAGGCGACTTTCGGCCTCGGCATGGCGCTCGGGCCGCTGTTCGGCGTCGCCGCGTGGGTCGCGCTCGGCAACGGCGTCTGGTGGCTGTGCGGCGCGCTCGGCCTGGTGGCCGCGCTGTGCGCCCTGCTCGGCATGACGGCGGGCCGCCCCGCCACCCCCTGAAACCACCCACCCCGACGGCCGTCCGCTGCGCGCGGGCGGCCGTCGAGCGTTGCCATAATTCACCGGAATGACGTAAAAAAGCACCGCAAATGATCCACGAAGCGTCAGAGAAATCCACGAACGGTCTAACAAGACCGCCAGACAGCGGAAGAGACACCGGCCGCGAAGAGCGACGCTGAGTGAGTGAGGGGAAGGGGATTCACATGGGCCGACCAGAAAAACCCGTCAACACGTCCGGTGGCATCGCCACCCAGTTCGCTCGGGAATTGCGCGAACTGCGCGCACGAGCCGGAAATCCGACTTATCGGGAAATGGCCCGGTCGGCGATGTTCTCGTCGTCGGTGCTCTCCAGCGCGGCGAGCGGCAACCGGATGCCGTCGCTGCAGGTGACGCTCGCGTTCGTGGCCGCGTGCGGCGGCGACGACGAGGCGTGGCGCCGCCACTGGCACGCCGCGACGAGCGGCTATACGCAGCCTCCGTTCGGGGCGCGCAAGAGAAGACCCACCCTGTTCCACCGGCGCGGCACGCCGCCGCGCCCAGCGCAGCTGCCGCAGCGACCCCGGCGCTTCACCGGCCGGACGGCCGAGCTGGACCGGCTGCGGTCCCCGCGCGACACGCCCGTGGTGATCAGCGGACCGGCCGGCGTCGGCAAGACCGATCTGGCTTTGCACTACGCGCATTCGATCGCGGCGGAACAGGCCGACGGGCAGCTGTACGCGGACCTCGGCGGCCTGCGCCACGGCGGCGGCGCTCCACCGGCACCGGCGACGGCCGACGTCCTCGACGGCTTCCTGCGCGCGCTCGGCGTCGAGGACGACCAGCTGTCGGGCACCTTCGACCACCGGGCCGGGCTGTACCGCACGCTGCTCGCCGAACGCCGGCTCGTGGTCGTGCTGGACAACGTCCAGGACGAGCAGCAGGTGCGCCCGCTGCTGGCCGAAACGACCACCAGCACGACGGTGCTGGTCAGCCGCAAGCGGTTGCTGGGCCTGCGCGACGTGCACCGGCTGCAGCTGGCGCCGTTGCCGCGCGGCGACTCGATCGCGCTGATCACCGCGGCGCTCCCGCACGTCGCCGGCTCGGCCGGTCCCGACTGCGACCGCCTCGCCGAGCTGTGCGGCGACCTGCCGCTCGCGCTCGACCTGGCCCTGCGCAAGATCGCGTCGCGGCCGCGGCTGACGCTGCGGCGGGTCGTCGAGGAATGGCGCCTCAACGGCACGTCCGTGGACTGGCTGAGCGTCGGGGACCTGTCCCTGCGCGACTCCCTGGAGTCCGCCTACCGCACGCTGAGCCCGCCCGCGCGGGAGCTGCTGGCCCGGCTGGCGCGGACGCCCTCCGGCGGGTTCGACGCGGCTTCCGCGACGCTGGACGAGCTCGTCGAGGAGATCGCGGACGCCGGCCTGCTCGCCCACGCCGACCCGTACTTGGACGGCCACGGCGTGCCGCCGCCCGTGCGCGATTTCGTGCTCAGCACCGTCGAGCCCACCGGTGACGACGTTTCCGTCCTCGCGGGGCCCGTGTCCGCGTAGCCCGGGACGGTCCGGCAACGGCGCCGCCGTCCCTGTCTTCTCCCCGCGGCCACGGGATTGATTGTCCTTTGCGGACAACGCTCCCAGCCAAGTCCGCGATGGCCTGTAATCAGCACAGCACGGGTTTTCCGCTGACGCAGGCAGGTCGGACGCACCGGTCGTTCCGGCGGAACCCGTTCCCACGGATTTCCCCGGAAGGACAGGTCATGCTCGACAACGGCATCCCGGTACGGATCCCGCCCGCCCCGCGTCCGCCGGGGCTCGGTGTTCACCGACGCTACGCGGCCTACTACGCCATGTCTGCTTCGATCATGCTGCTCGCCGGCGCGATCTGGCTGTCGACCCGAGTCAGGCCGAACCCGGCGTGGCACGACATCGCACTGTTCGCGCACCTCGCGTCGCTCGTGGTCGGCCTCGGCGCGGTCCTGGTCGCGGACTACTTCTTCGCCCTGTGGGCGTTCGGCCGCCTGTCGTTCGCCGAAGCCGTGCACAGCGCGTCCCGGCTCCACCTGCTGGTCTGGACCGGCTTGACGGGCCTGGTCGCGAGCGGCGCGCTGCTCGCACCCGACCTCGGTTCCGCGGCCACGGTCGTCAAGCTCTGCCTCGTCGGCGTGCTGGCCGTCAACGGCGTCCACGCGACGGTGCTGGGCAAGCGGATGGCGCTGGTCGACGACCCGGTCCCGGTCCGCCTGCTCGTGCGCGGCGGGCTCACCACGGCGGTGTCGCAGCTGTGCTGGTGGGGCGCGGTCGTCATCGGCTTCCTGAACGCCACCCGATGACCGGGAAGCTGTCCGGATCTGGCCAGACCCGCGGCCGGGTGCCCGGGCACCCTGGGTTTCCCCGGAGTTCCGCCAACAAGAGGAGAAGAGATGATCACCAAGCTGGTGCGCGCGGTGGGCGCGGCCCTGCGGCCGGTCCCGTCGGCGTCGACGGTCGCGCAGCGGATCGACGCGGCCCGGTCGCAGCCGGGCTACCTCATGACGATCGAGCTGTTCCGCTTGCGCGGACTGGGTTAGCCCGGCTCGCTCGTTTCGCCGGTCGCGCGCCGCCCGGGCTGGGTCCCGTCCCCAGCCCGAACCGCCCGCCCGACGAATCGAGTGATCATGACCCACCAACGGCTCCTGATGTGTTCCGCGCGCTATTTCCGCATCGACTACGAAATCAACCCGTACATGCACGTCGGCGTCCAGCCCGACCTCGAAGCCGCCATCACCGAACACGAGAACATCGTGGAGGCGCACCTGGCGGCCGGCCGCAAGATCGAGTTCGTCGACGCGGACCCGTCCTGCCCCGACATGACGTACACGGCCAACGCGGCAGTGGTCCAGGGAAACCGCGCGGTACTGGCGACGCTCCCCCCGGAGCGCGCGGCGGAGACCCCGCACCACCGGGCGTGGCTGGAGTCCCACGGGTTCGAGGTGACTTCGACGCGCTACGCGTTCAGCGGCCAGGGTGACGCGCTGGCGTGCGGCCCCCTGCTGCTGGCGGCGCACGGCCAGCGCACGGACGCCCGGGCGTTCCGGACGCTGGCGCGTCACCTGGACTACGAGATCGTCCCCCTCCGCACGACGAGTTCCCAGTGGTACGACCTGGACCTGGCGGTGGCGGTGATCGCCCCGGCCGTCCTGGCGTACAACCCGGCGGCGCTGGACGCACCGAGCCTGCGCACGCTACGCGGACTGGGCGTCGAGCTGATCGAGGTGGCTCCGGCGGAGGCGGCGGCGTTCGCGCTGAACCTGATCAGCGACGGCCGCACGGTGACGATGACCGCGGGAGCCCCGCGACTGGCGGCGGACCTGAGATCGCTGGGCCTGACGGTGACCGAGCTGGACACCACGGAACTCCGCAAGGGCGGCGGCGGAATCCGCTGCACGGCGTTGACCCTGGACAACCCCGCCTGACAACGGTGCCTGGCGAGGCCTCCCCTCGCCAGGCTCGGTCTTCGAAGACCGAGAACGGCCGCGCGTGCTGTCCTGGTCGTCGACACCAAGGAGTTCGGCAGCCATTCCGACCGTGGTCAAGCGATTCTCGCCGATGCCGTTCCCGACGTCCTGGCTTTGGCATTCGAGCGCGCCAGCGGTCGACGTCGGCATGGATCCATCTTGACGCAGACTTCACCAGCGCCGCCAGCCCCGTGAATCCGCTCGTTGCAGATACGACTCGAAACGTCAGTGGCTGAGCCAGGGAGCGAGCAGCTTCTCCAGATCAGCGTCCGACAACGCACGCGGCCCGCCATGGAACTCGTGCCACCGCGACGCATCACACGCCGCCGAGTACTCCACCTCGAACGCCCGCATCAACACATACATGAACGTCACCGAACTGAACCGCTCACCCAGCAACGTCCGCGCCTCACGAGCGACCTGCGTCGCACCACGGAAGTCCGCCAGCCGCACGTGCATCTTCTCATCCGCCAGCTTGCGAATCGCCGGCGCCAGACCCACCGTCGACACCGTCACCGACCGCTGCCCAATCCCCAACCCACCCGGCGCTGGATCGGTGATCCGCCGGACCGCCGCCACCACACGCTTTTAGTTGGCCAGAGGCTCACCTATACCCACCCTTTTACAACGCCTCCACCAGCGAGGACGTACGCACACCCCTTCGGCGACCGGCTTTCGCGACCTGCGGCGATCTTTCCTCTCCGCATCAGCCAGAGCATCTTGCCTACGTCACACGAAGATGGAACGCCTACAGACGCGGCACCGATCGGTCCGTCAGGACCTCTCCGTAAACCGGCCGAAGAGTCCCCGTCGTCGCCTGGGCAGTAGGTCCATATCTTCCGGCGGGAGACGGACCAGGACAGCGGCGAGCTCGTTCTCGCTACCTGCGCCCAGCCAGAATCCGCCGGAACTGAAGGTCCACCGCTCCACGTCCTCTGGCTCAGCCTGTCCCGCATAGAAGCCGTCTTCGAGCTCATAGCGATACGTGAACTTGTCCGAGTATTCATAGGCGTGTCCCGGTTCGGGCTGAAAGTCGACCGCCAGCCGAGTACTGTGCGGCTCTGTTGGAACCGTCAGAGCCGCGGAGCGGCTGAGATAGCGCCGAAGCGATAGCTTCGCGGCGAATGCGAAGATCTTCAGCGAATCGACGGCCACCTCGAATTCCATCTCGTCGACCATGATCGTGGCTGTGGCGATGCCGTCGACCACAGCTTCGGAACCGGCGGTGAAGAGCTCGACCCAATCCCGCTGACCTGGCAGCAGATCCGCGCGAATCGAGGCGTGCGCGGGCTGCGGGCTGCCCACGACGACCAGCGGGAGGGGCGAGTAGTGTGTTTCCATTATTTCCGGCTCGAGTAGTGGAAGTGGTAGATAGTCCGGCTACGGGGATGGATCACGAGGTGATAGTAGCCGCTGCTCTTGTTCCAGGAGCCCTTCACACGCCAGGCGACTGCACCTCGCGCGCCTTGCGGATCCCGTATTGGCTTGTTCTTCATGATTTCACGCATGAGGAGCCGGCTGCTCTGGTATCCACGCACGGTTCCCTTGAATGCCGTCCGACTGTACTTGAGGCTGCTCAGCGCTCTGCGGGCTTGGCTTGCACGCCGGGCCAGGACGACCGAGTGAGCGACAGCGGTCACCTTGCGCGCGGCTTTCACGATCATCCCGCCTACGCCGCCGGTGATCGCCCCGAACGCGTACTGGGCCGCGGCGACCCAGTTGCCCTGGATGGCGTTGCCCACCGCGGCGACACCGCTGGCAACGGCGCCGATCGGGCCCGGGATCCATGACGCGACTTCAGCCACCTTGGTGACGACATTGACAGCGGCGCTGAACCAGCCCCACATGGATCCGTCGAGATCCTTGGCGTTGATCGGGTCTCCGACGACATAGTCGTAGTCGTTGGCCGAACCGCCTTCGACCGGGTCGACCGACAGGAACCGGCCGAGCAGCGGGCTGTACGGCCGGGCACCCATCTGCACCAGGGAGAGCCCACCGGTGTGTTCATAGGCCCTCTGGTACTGACCGAGCCAGCCGTAGTCCATCGAACCGGGCAGGTTGTCCGGGACGTTCTGACTGTCGACCGCGCCGCCGGTGGTGAGCGGCTGCCCGTAGGGGTCGAACGTACGCAATTCACCGGCTTGGTGGCCGGCGGCGTCGGTGGACAGGACGAGGTCGCCCCGAACCGACGGGTGGTCGTAGGCCGGAGTGAACGCTCCGTCGGAACCGACCTTGGTCGTGTAGAGAACGCCGCCGGGCAGCGTCAAGGTCAACGACGTGAGCCGTCCATCAGTGTTCAGTGTGAGGTCAGCCGAGTCACCGTCGCCGGTGAAGCCGTAGCGGACGACAGCGTTGTTGTCGCAATCTCGCGGGTCGCGGCGCACGATGCGGTTGGCCGCGTCGCGGGTATATGCGATGTCGGCGTTCAGCGCCGGAGTGGGCCCGACGGTCCGGGCGCCGATGTTGCGGTCGGAGCCATCCCAGGTCAGGGTCGTGGTGGTGCCATCCGCCGCGGTCCATCCAGTCGTGTTGCCGTCCGTGTCATAGCCGACGGCGGTGAGGGCGGTGGCGCCTTGGGTCGACAGGAGCCGGTCGGCGGCGTCGTAGCAGTAGCGAGTTTCCGCCGTGCCGGATGCCGTCTGGTCGACCAGGCGCATCCGGTTGGTGTTCACCCCTGCGTTGGCCTGGGTACCGGCGGGGCAGGTGGCTGACGCGGCCGAGGTGTAGTCGTACGTGTAGTGGTGCCCGGCGACATAGGCCTCGGTCAACCGCCCGATGCTGTCGTACAGGTAGTTGGGTGCGTTCGGGCGGGCGTCGATCCCTCCCAGAGATTCGTCGACGATCGTGCCGGCTGATGTGCGACCGACCTGCGAGACGATGTCCTTGCCGTCGCTGGTCTTCCAGCCGAGACCCAGGAGTCGTGCGCCGTTGTCCTTCGTCACCGATGCCAGCGACGCACCGTTGCCGTACGTTGCCGTTGCGAGCTCGCCGGCGCCGTCGTAGGTGACCGACGCCAGGACCTGGTCGTCCAGCTTTTCGGCCTGCACCCGCCCGGCGTCGTCATAGGTGTACGACACGACGCGCGGCGCGTCGGCTGGGTCGGGTGGGGTGACCGTCGAGGTGGCGACGCGGCCCACCTGGTCGTATGTCGTGCTGGTGCGGACGCCGTTCACGTCGGTGTAGGAGACGACACGGCCGAGCAGATCGCTCACCGTGGTGATGGTGCCCTTGTCGTCGCTGATCGATGCCGTAAGGGGATCGCCGCCGACCGCGTAGTCGTGGGTGACCGTCCGAGCCGGAGCGTCCTTGCTGGCCGGCACCTTCTCCTGGACCGGCCGGTCCCGGGCATCGTAGGTGGTGCAGGTCCATTCACCGCCGGTCGACTCCGCGACGGTCCGGCCGGACGCGTCGTACACCTGCTCGTCGACCCTCGCCGGTCCGGACGCCGGAGTGGCGCCGGTCGTCAGCTTGGCCATGCCCGCTTGGTTGATCGCAGATGTCCCCGGAGCGCAGGGATTGACGCGGGTTTCGGTGTCGCCGTAATAGGAGTAGGTCGTCTTCGCGCCGCTGGGCATGGTCTTGGCGGTCTTGCGCAGATACCCGGTTCCGGGTGCCTCGTAGGACACGCTTCCGGTGACGGTGAGCCCATTCGGGTTGGCCTGGCCGGATGTCGCCAGGCCGTATGCCGGGTCAATCCCGTCGTCCCCGAACTTCGTCGTCCCGACCTTGTCCGCGACACCGTCGGATTCTGCGGCGGTGGTCGAGGTCTTGAGTCCGTAGTGCGGACGCAACTGGGCGCCCGGGACGGGCTGCTGGGTTCCGGACGGTGTGGTCCAGTGCAGTTCCAGCTGAGCGGTCTGGTCGAATTCGTAGTAGTCGATGCGGATCCGCTTCGCTTGCCCGGCCGCATCGGAGTGCACCACACCCTGGCGCCAGGCCGGCGTGGTGTTGCGCCAGTCGTCGATGACCAGCTGGTCGTCGATCCATACCCGCACACCGTCGTCGGCGAGCAGCCGCAGCGTGTAGTCGCCGGCCGACGGGAAGACGATGTCTCCCCCAGCCCGTAAGGAGAAATGGTCCGCCGGGATGCCGGCCGTCGGCGCGTCGGTATTCCAGTTCTTCACCAACGAGCCGTCGGCGGTGCCCAATCCCGTCGTGTAGGCCTTCGGGGCACCAGCGAGCTGGTCGTTGTCGTACCAGGCGACAGCGAGGCCATTGATGCCTTCGTCGTAACCGTTGTGCGCGTGAGCCATGCCACCGGCGCAAGTACCGCTGGGCTGCTGACCGCTGAAGCAGGACGTGGGTGCCGGTCCGTAGGTATCGACGGGCCGGTCGGCGTAGTCGTAGATCGTGGTCGTCTTGCGACCGGCGGGGTCGGTGCTCGACAGCGGCAGGTCCTTCGGTCCCCACTCCTGCAGCGAGGTCTTGCCCGCGCCGTCCGTCGTGGAGGTGGTGCGGTCGGCGTCGTCGTAGGTGACCTTGCTGGAATACCCCACGGCCGGGGACAGTCCGGCGATGTCGACGAACGTGGTCCGGTTGGCCGGGTCGTACCGGTATGTGCTCCCCTGCCGCGGCCGGCCGATCGCGGGGACCGCGGAGCTGACGTTGGTCGCCTTCGGCTTGGCGCCGGTGTCGTAGGTGATGGTGGTGGTGACATCACCTTCGTTGCCCTTGCGGTTGACCGGGTCGGCGGCGATCCAGTCGTTCGCGAGACTGCTGCGTTGTCCGGCCAGGAGACCGGCGGCGTTGTAGCCGTAGTCGGTGATCTCCGAGCCTGGGTCTTCGATGCGGCCGAGGTTGCCACCGACGTACCAGAGACGGGTTTCCGTACCGTCCCAGTAGCTGATCCGGCACAGCATCTGCGCCGGCGGCAACGCTTGTGCCCCGGCAGGCGGGGTCGCGCCGCCGTAACAGTCGTCGCCGGTGCGGTTGTAGTGCAAGATGTGCGCCCGGCCGGAAACCGGGTCCTTGATCTGGGCGAGGCGGGACGGGTTCCCGTCGTAGACGTACTGCAGCGCGGCTGGTTTACGTGAGTCCGTCGTCGAGGACTGGGTCTCGAGCTTGCCATCGGCACGGAAGACGAACACGTCGCCGCCGGCGGCCAGGGTGACCTTGCCTGCGGTGTCGAGGCCGAGGACACCGTCTTCGTCGGCAGGCGGCGCATAGCCACCGGTGCTCTTCTTGGTCCAGGTGTGCTTGGCGCCGGAGGCGTCGGTGAGCACGACGTTCTGGTCGGTGACCTTGGCTTCGGTGTAGCTCGCGCCGTCGCCGTCAAGGTCGGCCGAGAGGGTCCAGCCTTGCGGCAACACCGGCAGGTCACTGGTGTAGAGCCAGTCCGCCGGCACGATCTGGGGAGCGACCGTGGTGTTGTCGGTGGTGCGGACGAACAGACGCATCTTCGCCGCGCCGGTCGCTTCGGCACTTTCGACCTTGATCGGCACCCGCTGCCCGGCGGTCAGCGAGACGCCGGTCGCCTGGGTCCAGTTGAGGTCGCTGGCGGTGTTGACCTCGTAGACCTTGGCGTTGTTGATCCACACGGTGCCGCCGTCGTCGTGCACCCCGGCGAACTGGTAGGTGCCGGTGACCGGGGCCTGGAAGAAGCCTTCCCAGCGGGCGACGAACCAGTCCGCGGGTAGCGCCGGCGCGAACGGGGAGTCGGTGCCCCAGTCGACGTTGACCTGCGGCTCGGTGCGCACCAGCACCGGCTGCTGAGCATCGTTGATGATGCCGTTGTGCGAAAGGTCGACGAAGTAGGACGCCTTCAGGCCCTTGTTCTGGACTTGCTGCGAGTTGTAGGTGAAGGAGAGACCTGCGTTGCCGCCGACTGTCGTGAACGACGGCGTCTGCTCGGCGGTGGAGACGTTGCCGTTGGCGAGGTTGACGCTGACCGGTCCGGCGTCGTCCACCGGGGAGGGGCCGTGGTCACCGATGCGCTGGTCGATCTTGAAGTGACCGATCCACGTCGGGGTGATCGTGGTGGTGCCGCTGTAGGTCATCGCCTGCCAGGTGTAGGCGACACCGTCCTGCAGGATCCCCGCCGGAACCGTCCAGGTCGGTGTGGTCAGGCAGCCGGACTCGACCACGACGCCGGACTTCGCGTCCGCGCCGGTCGCGATGCGGAAGCAGTACTTGACCTGCTCGCCATCCGGGTCGGTGACCGGGTTGACCGACAACGTCGGAGTGAGCGACGTCGACACGGTGCCATCCGCCGGACCGACCAGTGTCGCGGCCGGGGCCGGGGAACCGGTGTCCACAGTCAAGGTCGCGTTGAGGTTCTTGTACGTCCAGGTACCGGGGTTCTCCGCGCCGATCATCATGAAGAAGACCGAGCCGTCGCGGGCGTTGACGCGGTCGCGGATGAATCCGGTCATGCCTTCGCCGACGAACGACCCGACGTCACCGACCAGGGCGCTGGTCATGTAGCCGCCGACGCCGTTGTAGTTGAACGCCGACGCGTGGTACAGGTTCGCGTTCCACGTCTTCAGCGACCCGACCACGCTGGTGTTGCGGGTCAGGTCCATCCGCGCGCCGACCACGGTCTTGCCGAACAACGGCGAGTAGTCCATGTGGAAGACGCTGCGGTTGTACGTGTCACCGTTGGCCTGGCTGTTGCCGATCCGCAGACCGCACGCGTCACAGACGGTGCCGTCGGAGCGGTAGGAGTGCGACTCGGTGACGCCGTAGCTGAACGTCGGGTCGACCGACACCGGGTACACGCGCTTGGGGTCGCGCAGCCAGTTCGGGTCGACCGCGACGGTCAGCCACCAGTCCGCGCCGGCCTTGTCCAGGGTGTAGGTGCCCCCCGTCATGGCCGGGGCCGTCTCGCCGTGGCCCGCGGAGTCCCAGGTCTCGATCGGCGGCAGCACGATCTTCGCCACGCCGGCCTTGTCGGCCAGGGTGACCGAGCCGTTCTTCTCCAGCTTCGGCGTCAGGTCACCGGTGGTGAGCTTGAACTTCCACGACGAGCGCCCGTCGGCCGGCGGCCGCTTGAGCTTGATGGTCTCCTTCACCGCACCCGGGGTGACCTCGTAATCCAGGTCCGTGCCCGCGGCGACCTCCGGGTAGGTGACCGAATCGCCCTTCACCGCCGCGGACGCCGGGGCGGCCTGGTCGAGCGCCAGACCGGCCGTGTGGCCGCCGGACTCGACCTGCAGTACGGCGGCGTCGTTGGCCTTGGTGGCCAGGGACGGGCTCAGCGGGTGATGGTCGGCGTCGGCGCGCTCGGTGGCCGGGTCGGTGGCCAGAGTGGTCTGGACCGGCTGCCACTGGCCCTTCTCGTCCTGCACGTTCAGCGGCTGGTTCGACTGGCGCACCGAGTGCGTGCCGTCGGCGTTGACGTACTCGGTGGTGAACATCGACCGCGACACCGGCGTCGAGCGCTGCGGGTCGAAGTGCGTCCCGGCACCCCCGTCCAACCGGGTCTGCGCCGCGAAATCCGCCTTCGACGGCGCTTGCGGCGCCACGGGCGCGGGCGGCGCCGAAGACAGCAATCCGACGTCGCGCGGATCGATCGGCCTCGGCGCTTCCGGCGGGGCCGCGATGGCTTCGGCACCACCGACGACCAGGGTCATCGTCAGGGCGAGCACGAGTGCTCTGACCCAGCGGACCAGCTGGACAGGACGCGACAACCGCAGCACGGCCAGTTCCTCCCCCGGCAGCCCGGCATCCCGCCGCGGCCGCCCCCCAATGGCCCGCGGAGCCCGTCATGCCGCCGCGGGGTCTGGCGGGGCGCACCGGGCACGTTGTGCCTGGTTCACCCCAGGGTCGGGAATTCTCGTCCCTCGCCCGCACCCTGCATCGCCGCGACCTCACATCGTCGTTACACCGTCGAGCGAGATCAAGCACACAGTTGCCAGCTGGTCACCGATCCAGTAAAAGCCCTGGTCACCGCCGTCCGCGGGCGAAGGCTCACCGGTTACGATCGCTGCCGGTCCCGCCGTCGCCGGACCTGATACACCATTTCGGCAGGAGACTCATGCCCCAGCCCGCGCTTGACGCCCCGGACGTCGCCGCACCGATCCCGCGCACGACCGCGAAGATCCGACGGACTTTCGCGCCCCGGCCCGGTGTCGCGGCGCTGTGGGTCTTCGCCACCGTTCCCTTCGCGCTGGCCCTGCTGGCCGCGGTGCGCGCACCGAAGATGCACGTGCTGCTCGACTACTGGCACGTCTTCGCGAAGATCACCGACGACAACGGCGATCTCCTGCTCGGCCAGGTCTTCACCTACCACCTCGACCAGCCGTTCGTCGTGCCGTCACTGCTGTTCTACGCCGACGCCGCGTGGTTCGGCGGTGACAACCGCGTCCTGACCGTCCTGACGGTCGCCCTGCTCGCCGTCGCGGTCTTCGCACTGCACACGATGGTGCCGCGACAGCTGAATCCCGTGACACGCGTGGCGCTGACCGCCGCCATGTCCTGGCTGCTGTTCACTTCTCACGCGACGGAACTGTGGTCGCAGAGCACGAACGGCATCAGCTGGGTCCCCGCGGTGACGTTCTGCACGATCGCGATCGCCTGCGCGCACCACGGTCGCCCGATCGGCGCGTACGCGGCCGCCGTGCTGGGCTGCCTCAGTTTCGGTGCCGCGTTGCCGATCTGGTTCGTGATTGCCTTCATCGCCTGGCTCCGCAAGGAATCACGGCTTCGCGTCGTACTCCCGTCGGCGGTCGGTCTGGTCGTCCTCATCGGCTGGTGGCTCACCAAACCCGCCGGAACCCAGTCCGGGGCGACGGCCGCCTTCGACCCGGACGGACGGCTTTCGGTCGTCGCCGCCGCGGTCGGCGGACTGTGGTCGGTGGACGTCGCCGTCCTCGCGGTCGTCGCCGGAGGCCTGACCATCACGATTCTCGCTCTGCTGCTGCGCCGGACGATCGCCGACCGGCCGGCGGCGGACGCGGGCTGGGCGGGTTTGGCTTGCTACGCCGTCGCTTTGGCCATGATGCTCGCGCTCGGCCGGACCACGACGAGCGTTCCCGGCGGCAACGTCGGACTGGTCAGCCGATACGTCCTGGTCGCGGCGCTGGCCACGATCGCGCTGCTGGTGCTGACCACATCGCACCGTCCACAGTGGCCACATCGGTACGTCGTCGCGGGGATCGTCGCACTGTCCCTCGTCACGCACGCCATCGGCGGCGGCAAGGCCGACGAAGTCCGCGGCAGCTACGCACCCCTCAGCCTCTCCGCCATCGCTCTCCGCGTCGACGCACCCGCGGCGCTGGCGGCACTGCACATCCAGCGCGCCGCCGCCCCCGCGGCCCGCGCGTTGCACGCCTACCCGTTCACCGATGCGTTCACCCTCGGCTGCCACGGCCCCGAACTCGGCAGCCACGTCGACCTGACGACCGCACAACCGACGTCAGCCAACGCAGCCGGAGCACTCGACAAACCCGCCACCGGCCCCGGCGCCATCACCACCGGCTGGGCCGTCGTCAACGGAACCCAGCCGGACTGCATCCTCATCACCGACCAGACCGGCACGGTCATCGGCGGCGGCATCACCGGCCTGCCGCTCACCGCCGGACAAACAGCCTCACCAGGAGCGACAGCCTGGCAGGCAACGGCAGGGCCCACGAACGGACCGCTCACGGTGCTCACCGTCCAGGCCGGGCACCTCTACCGGATCAGCTGAACCGCAAATCAGCGTGTCCCGGCCGGGGCCGCCGGACCGACCGGTGACCGGCTCGGAGCCTTCGTCGAGCCGAGCCTTTGCTTGCTCCGTCGCGCGGCATCTCTACTATGGCGCGGTGCAATCGGGGCAGACGCTGTCCGAGATGGTGGCAGGACTGCGGAGCAGTCGCGGCCTGTCGCAGGAGCAGCTGGCGGAGCAGAGCGGGATCAGCGTTCGCGCCATCGGAGAGATCGAGCGCGGCGCTACGCGGCGCCCGCACCGCGAGACGCTGCGTGCCCTCGCCGGCGCGCTCGGCCTGACGCCGGACGAGCAGGAGGCGTTCGCGCGGAGCGCCCGCACCGCGCCGCCGCCGGACACGCGTCGACGGCGGACCGTACGCCCGGCGCTGCCGGCGCCGGTCACCTCGATCGTCGGCCGAGCCGACGACCTCGCCGCCGTGCTTCGGCTGGTTCAGGATCCCGCGGTGCGGCTGGTCACGATCACCGGCACCGGCGGGGTCGGCAAGACGCGCCTGGCGCTGGAGGCCGGCTGGCAGGCGGCGAGCCGGTTCGAGGCCGTGCACGGCCTCGACTTGAGTGCCCTGAGGGAGCCGGATGACGTGCCGCAGGCCCTGGCGGAGTCCCTGCGCGGCCCGGACCCGGCCACGGTGATCGGCGACGGGCGATGGCTGCTGGTGCTCGACAGCTTCGAACACGTCGCCGCCTCGGCCACCGCCATCGCCGCGCTGCTCGCCGGGTGCCCGCGGCTGACCGTGCTGGTGACCAGCCGGTCGCCGCTGCGGCTCCGGGGCGAGCACTTGTGGCCACTGACCCCACTGTCCACTCCGGACAGTGACGACCCGGCGGCCATGGCCGGCCATGCGGCCGTCGAACTCCTGGTCGAGCGTACCGCCGCGGTCCGGCCGGGATTCGCGCTCACCGGGGACAACGCCGCCACGGTCGCCGCGCTGTGCCGTCGGCTGGACGGTCTGCCGCTGGCCCTGGAGCTGGCCGCGGCACGACTGCGCACCCAGGCGCCGTCGCAGGTGCTCGCCCAGGTCCGTGACCTGCACGGCGACACGGTGGATCTGGCCGACCGGCACCTGAGCCTGCGCCGCACGGTCGAGTGGAGCACGCGCGGGCTCACCGGTCCCGACCGGCGGCTGTTCGGCCTGCTGGGTGCGTTCGCCGGTGGTGCCGACCCGGTCGACGTCGAGGCCGTGTTCGGCGCCCAGCCGCATTCGCTGGCGACGCTGGCCGCGCACAGCCTGGTCACCGTCACGGACCGGGCCGGGCACCCCCGGATCGGCATGCTGGACACCATCCGGGAAGTCGTGGAGGACCAGCTCACCAGCACCGGCGATCGGGACGAGCACGCAGCACACTTCTTCCGCCTGGTCTGCGCCGGCGATCCGCGGCTGGGCAACGAGCAGGACAACGTCCGTGCCGCCATCCAGCACGCCGTCGACGCCGCACCCGCCCTGCTGCACGTGGCGACCGTGCGCGCGCTGACCGGCCATTACGTCGCCCGGGGCCGGTTCGCCGAGGGACGCCGGATGCTGGCCGGGGCGGCCGCCACCGCGCCCACCGAGCAGGCCCGGGCGTGGGCCTGGCACGGCGCCGCGGTCGCCGCCAACCAGAGCGGCGACCCGGAGGCGGCGCTGGCGCTGGCGGCCTCCGCCGCCGCGGCCTTCGGCGCCGATCCGGACGGCCGGGCGGCGACACTGACCCTGATCGGCAACGCCCACAAGTTCGCGGGCCGGTACACCGACGCCGCGGCCGCGTACACGGACGTCCTGGATCAGGCCCGGACGACCGGCGACGTGCGCCGCGAGGCGATCGCGCTGAACAACCTGGGCGCGCTCGCGCACGACCGCGGCGCTCACGCACAAGCGATCGAGTACCACGATGCCGCGTTGCGCCGCAAGCACGAACTCGGCGATCGGCGCGGCGTCGCGGTGGCGCAACTCAACCTCGGCGCCGTGCGGAACGACACCGGCGACCACGCCGGCGCGGCCGTCCTGCTGACCGAAGCCGCAGCGACCTTCGCCGCCCTCGGCGAACCCGGCTCCGAGGCTTTCACGCTGGCGCTGCTGGCCCGGTCCCACGCCGGACTGGCCCGCTGGGACGACGCCACGGCAACCGGCAAGCGAGCGCTGGACCTGGCTCGCCGAGCCGAGCACGCTCAGGCAACCGGGCTCGCGCTGCTCGCGCTCGGCGAGACCGCCGCCGCCAACGGCGACCCGGCCGGCGTTGCCTTGTTGCGCGAGGCCCTGACGTTCCCGATCGGCCTTCCGGACCAGGCCCGCATCCACGACCACCTCGGCGGCCGCTGAGTTTCCGCCGGCTTTTCCGCCGGTTCCTCCTGGAGTCCCGATGTGGTGATCCCTAGTGTTTCCCGCGTCACCGACCCGCATCCGTGCCTTCCGAGGAGACCCATGCTGCATTTGCCCCGCGCGATCCGCACCGCGGTGCTGGTTCCGCTCGCCATCGCCGTCGTGGCGCTGACGGGCTCCACCCCCGCCTACGCCGACCGGACCATCATGCCGCCGGTGAGCGGCGACGTGGTGGCTTGGCAGACCGTCAGCAGCAGTCCTCCCATCGGCCTCAGGTGCATGCAGGTCGACAAGGGACACTTCGACGACTTCGCCCTGGTGGACCAGTTCACCTGCGAGTACGGGAACAACCAGAGATGGCGGCTGGGACAGGCCACCGACGACCCCGACGTTTTCTGGCTGCAGAACGTGGCCACCGCGAAGTGCCTCGACGACTACGCGTACGGAACGGGTCAGGGGAACCCCATCATCCAGTACGACTGCCTCGTCGGCACGAACCAGCAGTGGCGGATGCTCTGGGACTACTACAACGGGAACGCGCAGTTCCAGAACGTCAACAGCGGCCTGTGCCTGTCGGTGGACGGCATCACCAACAGCAACTACCGCCGTTTCGTGCAGAACCCCTGCTACGGATTCGTCAACGAACGGTTCGAGCCGATCCTGCCGAACTAGCCGAGCGGGCCCTGCTCCACCGGCGGCGACCGGCGCATTCCCGGTCGCGGTCGTGGACGGAGATCCAGGACGAATTCCACGCCCGTGACGAAGGCATCGCATGCGGGCAGGTCGGCGAACCGGTCGCGACCCAATCCGGATCGGCGCAGATCAGCTGAACCGCAAATCAGCGGTCGAGCCAGGGAGCCAGCAGCTTCTCCAGATCAGCGTCCGACAACGCACGCGGCCCGCCATGGAACTCGTGCCACCGCGACGCATCACACGCCGCCGAGTACTCCACCTCGAACGCCCGCATCAACACATACATGAACGTCACCGAACTGAACCGCTCACCCAGCAACGTCCGCGCCTCACGAGCGACCTGCGTCGCACCACGGAAATCCGCCAGCTTCAACGATTCCGCAGCCGGATCCAACAGGCTGGGCGCATACATCACGACAGAATCTCCATCACCGAACCGAACTCAGCCTTCAGCGGCAAGCTGACCACACGCCGCCGCGATCTCCTGGCCCCGGGTGTCCCGCACCGTACACGCGACACCACCCGCGTTCACCAGCCGCACGAACTCCCGCTCCACCGGCTTCGGCGACGCATCCCACTTCGACCCCGGCGTCGGGTTCAACGGGATCACGTTCACGTGCACCAGCTGACCCAGGTGCTTGCGCAGCCGCTTCGCCAAAAGCTCAGCCCGCCACGGCTGATCGTTGATATCGCGGATCAAAGCGTACTCAATGGACACTCGCCGCCCGGAAGTGTCGGCGTAGTACCGGGCCGCGGACAAAACCTCGTCCACCGACCAACGCTCGTTCACCGGTACCAGCGTGTCACGCAGCTCGTCATCCGGCGTGTGCAACGACACCGCCAGCCGCACCTGCATCTTCTCGTCCGCCAGCTTGCGAATCGCCGGCGCCAGACCCACGGTCGACACCGTCACCGACCGCTGACCGATTCCCAGCCCACCCGGCGCCGGATCGGTGATCCGCCGGACCGCCGCCACCACACGCTTGTAGTTGGCCAGGGGCTCGCCCATGCCCATGAAGACGATGTTGGACAGCCGCCCGGGGCCGCCCGGCATCGTGCCGTCGCGCATGACCGCCGCCGCCGAGCGGACCTGGTCGACGATCTCCGCCGTCGACAGGTTGCGGTCGAGCCCGCCCTGGCCGGTCGCGCAGAACGGGCACGCCATGCCGCAGCCCGCCTGGCTCGAGATGCACAGCGTCGCTCGGTCCGGGTAGCGCATCAGGACGCTCTCCAGGAGCGTGCCGTCGTGGGCCCGCCACAGCGTCTTGCGCGTCGCGCCGTTGTCGGCCGCCAGCGCGCGGACCTCGGTCAGCAGGGTCGGCATCAGATCAGCGACCAGCCGCGACCGAGAGGCCGCCGGGATGTCGGTCATCTCCGCCGGGTCGACCGTCAGGCGCGAGAAGTAGTGGTTCGACAGCTGCTTCGCCCGGAACGGCTTCTCCCCCAGCTCGGCCACGGCGGCGGCGCGCTCGGCCACCGAAAGGTCGGCGAGGTGACGCGGCGGCAGGCCGCGCTTGGGGGCGTCGAAGACTAGCGGGAGGGCAGTCATAACCGAACCAGTGTCCCACGCGGCCCCAGCCGTCGCCCGAGCCGCCCTCGCCGGGTGTACGCCAGGTCACCTGCCCGCCGGGCCCGGTCGACGACACCGCCTCCACCCGCCCTGGCTAGATTGACGTCCGCTCGGCGAAACCGGCTGGGGCGGTCGTGAGTCCAAGGGCGGACGAAAGAGGTGAACCCGTGCGGAGCCGTTTCCTCCTGGCCGTCGCGGTGGTGCTGGGCACCGCGGCGTGCAGCACCGCCACCGGCGGTCAGGCGCAGCCCGTGGCGACCGTGACCAGGGTCGCCGGGCCGCAGGTCGTCGTCGGGACGATGCACGTGGCCCTGCCCGTCGGCGCGAAGTACACCGACAAGAGCCAGGACGGCCTGCTCGACGGCTGCGTCGCCGAAGGCACCGCTGTGTGCCAGGCGCGGCTGCTCGACCTCCGCGAAGCGACTTCGGACCCCAACGCGCCCATCAACCTGCCCAGCGCGAAGCGTCCCTTCGGCTGGTACACCGGCACGGACGTCCCGACGTGCATCACCGCCGCCTCGCCGCCCGGGGCCGCCGCCGTCGCGACCGGCAGCGACCTCCTCGAGTCCGGGTTCAAGCCGATCGGCCCGAAGAAGGCCGAGTACGGCAAGTGGCAGGTCACCTGCGAGGACGCGACCCAGAACAACCAGGTCCGGATGTGGTGGCTGCCGACGAGCAAGATCCTCGTCGTCGAGTACGGGTCCGCCGCCGACTGGGACGCCGAGATGGACGCGATGCTCGCCGCGGCGACGTTCAGCTGACGACGTCGAGCGCCGCCCGGATGATCGCGTCCGTGTCGATGCCGTGATACCGGTAGACGTCCTCCAGCGACCCGGACTGCCCGAAGCCCGTGACCCCCAGCGCCACCGACGGCACCCGGTTGATCCCGGCCAGGAACGCCAGCGTGTGCGGATGGCCGTCGAGCACCGTGACCAGCGGCTTGGCCCGCGACGCCGGGAATGCCTGGTCGAGGATCCACGACTCGCCGCTCCCCCGCCCGGACCGCGACTGGAGAGCCTCGAACAGCAGGCCGGGGCTGGTCACGCAGACGACGTCGGCCTCGACACCCACCTGCGCCAGCCGCTCGGCCGCCGCCAGGGTGTCCGGCACCAGCGCGCCCATCGCGGCCAGCGTGACCGCCGGGGAAGCCGCCCGCCGCAGCAGGTACGCCCCCGCCACCGCCTGACGGCGACGGCGTTCGCGCGCGGCCGGGTCCGCGGGCACGCCGGCCAGCGTCTGGTCGACCGGACGCGTCGAGAGCCGGAAGTACGACGACGTGCCACCCGGCTTGCCGAGCCGGCCGAGCGCGGCCAGCAGCGTCCACTCGGTGTCGATCGCGAACGCCGGTTCGTAGCTGACGCAGCCGGGCTGCTCGATGCCGATCGACGGCGTGGTGATCGACTGGTGCGCGCCGCCTTCCGGGGCGAGCGTGACGCCGGACGGCGTGCCGATCAGGATCGACTGCCCGCCCGCGTAGATGCCGAACGACCACGGCTCGAGCGCGCGCTCGACGAACGGGTCGTACATGACGCCGATCGGCAGCAGCGGCTCGCCCCAGCGGCTCCAGGTCGCGCCGAGTTCGCCCAGCAACCCGACCAGGTTCGTCTCGGCGATGCCCAGCTCGACGTGCTGGCCGGTCGGCTTCTCGCGCCAGTGCATGATCGTCTCGGGGTCGTCCTCGAACCAGTCCCGGCGCTCGGTCGCCGACCAGACGCCGACCTTGTTCACCCAGCCACCGAGGTTGGTCGTCGAGCTGACGTCCGGGCTGACCGTCACGACGCGCTTCGCCGCTTCGGGCGCTTCGCGCGT
This sequence comes from Amycolatopsis sp. NBC_01488, assembly GCF_036227105.1. NCBI lineage: Bacteria > Bacillati > Actinomycetota > Actinomycetes > Pseudonocardiales > Pseudonocardiaceae > Amycolatopsis > Amycolatopsis sp. NBC_01488. Next base: position 163,096 of record NZ_CP109434.1, read on the forward strand.
CAGGTCGAGCAGGACGCGTCCCAACGCGGCCTGCGTCGTCGCGGTCCCGGACGGCGTCCGCCCGATGTCGACCGGCAACTCCAGCGAAGGAGCCGAAGGAACGTCCGGACGGCGAAGGCGTGAAGCAACTTCAGCGCACAACGCGGCTTCGGGTGAGCCCGATGCGAAGCCCTCCCACGGCGAAGCGAGGTCAGTCCCCAGCGAAGAAGCCAGTTCTTCCATCTGCTCGACGGTCAGCAGCGACGAGTGGTTCTGCGGATGTCCCTGCGTGGGGAGACCGCGGCCCTTGACCGTGTAGCAGAAGATCACCGTCGGCCGACTGTCCGAAATGGACGCGAAGACTTCGTCGAGCGAGCCGAGGTCGTGGCCGCCGAGGTTCCGGATCGCGGCCAGCAGCGTCTCGTCGTCCAGCGACGCCACCAGATCGGCCAGCGCGGCGTTGCCGGCCGGCAGCCGGTCGCGCACCTGGGCGGCGTCGCAGCGCAGCAGCCGCTGGTACTCCGGGTTCGGCATCCCGTCGATCCGCGCGCGCAGCTCGGCACCACCGGGCCGGGTGAACAGCTCTTCCAGCAGCCGTCCGTACTTCAGCGTCAGCACCTGCCAGCCGGCCGCGTCGAACATGCCCTGCAGCCGCCCGGCCGCGATGTTCGGCACGACGCGGTCGAGCGACTGCCGGTTGAGGTCGACGATCCAGACGATCTCGCCCAGCTCGGCGACGCCCGGGTCGAGGATGGCCTCCCAGATCGCGCCCTCGTCCAGCTCGGCGTCGCCGACCAGCGAGTACTGACGGCCGGTGCCGGCCGACGAACCCCGGGTCGTCAGGTAGCGGCGGGCCAGCGCGCCCCAGATCGGCGCGGTCGCGCCGATGCCGACCGAGCCGGTCGAGTAGTCGACGGGGTCGGGGTCCTTGGCGCGGCTCGGGTAGCTCTGCAGGCCGCCGAACTCGCGCAGCGTCGGCAGGTACGCCTCGTCCAGCTCGCCGAGCAGGTAGTTGATCGCGTGGAGCACGGGCGACGCGTGCGGCTTGACCGAGACGCGGTCCTCGGGGCGCAGGTGCCGGAACCACAGCGAGGTCATGATCGACACCAGCGACGCGCACGACGCCTGGTGCCCGCCGACCTTCAGCCCGGACGGGTTCGGCCGCACGCGGTTGGCCTGGTGCACGATCGCGGTGGCGAGCCACAGCACCCGCTGCTCGATCGAGGCGAGCGTGCCCGTCGCCCGAGCCGTCGGGGTGGCCTGAGTCATCGTCGACACCTTTCGTGCAGGAAGCGCACACCAGGACACCACTGGTGGACGCAACGCACAACCGACACCCTCACGAGTGCGCAGAATGCACACCGGAATCGGACGGCTCAGGTCTCCGGGTGCGCAGAATGCACGCGCTCCAGGAGGGGCGCGAGGCGGTACGGGACGAGCTCGCGCATGACGAGCGAGATGTTCGTCCGCTCGACGCCCGGCGAGGCCAGGATGCGCCCGGCGATGCGGTAGAGGTCGTCGGCGTCGACGGCCACCACCTGCACCATCAGGTCGCTCGCCCCGGTCAGCCCGCACACCTCGGTGACCTCGGGGACGGTCGCCAGCGCGTCGGCGATCTCCGCCAGCCGCCGCTGGTCGACCTGCGCGTTGACGAACGCGCGCAGCGGATAGCCCAGCCGAGCGGGGTCGATGCGGCGTTCGAAGGACCCGAGGACGCCGCGCTGCTCCAGCCGCGCGAGCCGGGCCTGCACGGTGTTGCGGGACAGGCCCAGCCGCTCGGCCAGCGCGACCGCCGTGGACCGGGGGTCCTCCCCGAGCGCCTGGAGCAGGCGCGCGTCGATCTCGTCGATGGTTTCCGGCACGCCGCCGATCATCCCAGGTCGGAGCCGGGTTGCCATCCGACTGTTTCCGATATATCGTGAAGCAGTCGCAATCGTTCGAGAAAGGAACACCGACATGCGTAGGCAACGACACCCCTTCACTCAAGAACACCCCTTCGCCCAGGAACGTGGGCGTGCACCCTTCGGTGGCTTCGGCGACTTCGGCCCGGGCTTCGGGCCGGGTTTCGGTCCGCGCGGTGGCCGCGGCCGGGGTCACGGACCGGGCCGGCGGGGTCACGGCGGACGGCGCAGCCGCCGCGGTGACGTCCGCGCCGCGATCCTCGCGCTGCTCGCCGAGCAGCCCCGGCACGGCTACGAGATCATCCGCGAGATCGGCGAGCGCTCCGGCGGCTTCTGGCGGCCGAGCCCCGGCTCGGTCTACCCGACGCTGCAGCTGCTGGCCGACGAAGGCCTGGTCGTCAGCAAGGACGAGCACGGCAAGAAGCTCTTCGAGCTGACCGACACCGGCCGCACCGCCGCGGAGGAGCAGGACAGCACCCCGCCGTGGGAGCAGATCGCGCAGGACGTCGACCCGTCCGAGGTCGGGCTCGCCAAGGCGGGCAAGAACCTGGCCGCCGCCGTCGTGCAGATCATGCGCGCGGGCACCGAGAGCCAGCAGGCCCGCGCGGCCGAGGTGCTCAACGACGCCCGGCGCTCGCTCTACGGCATCCTCGGCGAAGACGACGAGGAATCCGCTTCCCCCCAGGGCGAAGCTGCTTCCGAAGCCGACGCCGAGTGACCTGGCAGGACGAGGCCGGTGGGCTTGACCCGCGCATGGACGCGGTAGCCCACCGGCAGCGTCAGGTCGTGCGCGCGATTCCCATTACGCTGCAACGACTCCGCGATCGCCTGTTCGGCGACCCGCTTGCTGAACTCGATCTTCAGCACGGCTTCGAGGTCGGCGGCGGTCGCGAAACCCCACTCGGTGGCGACCCGGCGTAGGCCGAACCCGGCGCGGACGAAGAACCGCTCCACCGCCACCGGGTCGTAGTGCGGCAGGTCCGCGCGCATCCAAGAGCCGTAGGGCTCGCTGGTCACGTCGAGGTCGACGATCAGGAGCACCCCACCCGGTCGCAGGACCCGGTCGGCCTCGGCCAGTCCCGGCTCGCAGCCGGGTCCGAAGAAGTAGGCCGTGCGCGCGTGGACGACGTCGACGCTCGCGCTGCGGACCGGCAGCCGCTGGGCCCGGCCCAGCCGGACGTCCACGTTCGACAGACCCTTCACGCGCTCCAGCGCGCTTCGCACGAGCGGCTCGTGCGGCTCCACTCCGAGCACCGAGCGCGCGTCACGGGCGAAGCGCGGTAGGTGGAACCCGTCCCCGCAGCCGACGTCCAGCACGTCCCGGCCGGCCCAGTCGCCTTCTTCACGCAGCACGCGCCAGATCTCGCCGCCGACGTCCTGCGCCCGGTTCTCCAGCTCGTAATCGGCCTGGTAGTACCAGATGTTCGGGCTCGGCACGACCTCCGCGCGCCGGGACGACCACCGCACCGCTGCTCCTTCCGGGGCCTACTTCGCCGACAGTGATCTTCCCGCGGCGAATTCTTGGCGGAAACCACACGGATCACGCATAGAATTCGGTGGGTCTCGGGAGGAGCACCCATGGCGATCGGCCCGTCCAGTACCCCGTCCCCGGTCCCGGCCGGAATTCCGTGCTGGATCGAGCTGGCCTGCCGCGAGCAGACCGTGGCGGAGAGATTCTACGGTGCCCTCTTCGGCTGGACGTACGCCACTCAGCGCGACCCGGCGACGTCCGACGGCCGGTACGCCATCGCGACGCTCAACACGGTCCCGGTGGGTGGTCTCTACCGCGCCGCCGAGGGCGCGCCGCTGGGCTGGGTGCCGCACCTGTCCGTGCCGCACACCGCGAGCGCGGCCGAATGGGTGGAACACCTCGGCGGACGGCTGACGCTCGGGCCGATGCCGATCCCGCAGCGCGGCACGATCCTGCACGCCTACGACGCGTGCGGCGCGCCGGTGGTGTTCTGGGAGGTGCCGCCGGACTGGGAGTTCGTCACCGGGATCCCCAACACCTTCAGCGGCGCGGACCTCAACACCCACGACGGCGTCGCGGCGGATCACTTCTACACCAAGCTCTTCACCTACGGGAGCCACCAGATCGGCGACGGCGAGTCGCTGGACTACGTCGAATGGCTCATCGAGCACGAGCCGGTGCTGTACCGGTACGTGATGGGCTCGGAGTACAGCCTCGACACCCCGCCGCACTGGCTCGTCTACTTCGACATCGACCCGGCCCGCGGCGTCGACGCGGTCGCCGGCGAAGCGCTGATGCACGGCGGCACCGTCGTGATCCAGCCCTACGACACGCCGTTCGGCCGGATGTCGATCCTGGCCGACCCGGAAGGCGCCGTCTTCGCGGTGATCGACCACTCGCGCGTCTCTGAGGACTGGGGCCGCGCCGAGGTCGACGACCCCTACGACGACTGACGCGCGACCAGCGCCAGCCCCGCGACCAGCGCGTATCCGCCCGCCACCAGCCACATCCCGGTGGCGGGCAGCAGCGCGCCGACGAGCGCGACCCCGATCGCGCCGCCGGTCTGGCGGGACGCGTTGAGCACGCCCGCGGCGAGCCCGGCCTTGTCCGGCAAGGAGTTCATCGCCAGCGACGTCATCGCGGGCATGGCCAGCGAGCAGCAGCCGAACACCACCGAGACCACGACGAACGGCACGAGCGCGCGGTCCGCGGGCAGCAGCGCGAAGCCCGCTGAGCCGATGAGCCCGGCCAGCGCGCCCGCGACCATCGGGACGCGCGGGCCGAACCGCCCGGTCAGGCGGCCGCTGAAGAACGCGTTGAGCCCGACCGCGACCGTCAGCGGCACCAGCGCGAAACCGGCGGCGAGCGCGCCGAGCGTCCAGGCGCGTTGCAGGTACAGCGCGAGGCAGAAGAGCGTGCCGTAGAGGCAGAAGTTGAACAGGCCGCCGATCCCGGTCGCCACCGCGAAGTTCCGGATCTTGAGGATCCCCAGCGGCAGCACGGGATCCGGGACGCGCTTCTCGACCCCCACGAACACCGCGCCGGCGACCACTCCGCCCGCGAGCAGCGCGATCGTCGTGGGCGCGAACCACCCCGCGTGCCCGGATTCGATGAACCCGGCGACGAGCCCCGCGAGCGACGCCGTGCCCGTCAGCTGCCCGGCCAGATCCAGCCGGGTGGCGGCGTGGCGCGGCGGTTCGGCGACCGCGCGGCGCGTCAGGACGATCGCGACGACGCCGACCGGGACGTTGACCGCGAAAACGAGCCGCCAGTCGGCGAGGCCGACCGCGAGGCCGCCGAGCATCGGCCCGGCGGCGAGCCCGGCGCCGCTCATGCCACCCCACACCCCGAGGGCGCGCGCTCGCTCCCGCGCGTCCGGGAACTGGTGGACGATCAGCGCGAGCGAAGACGGCAGTAGTGCCGCGGCCCCCGCGCCTTGCACCGCCCGGGCGGCGATCAGCCAGGTCGTGTCGCCGGCGAGCGCGCAGGCGATGCTCGCGACGACGAAGACGGCGACGCCCACCTCGAAGACGCGTCGCGAGCCCCACCGGTCACCGGCCGCGCCCCAGGTGAGCAGGAACGCGGCGAGCGTGACGGTGTAGGCGTCGACGACCCACTGCAGTGCCGCCGTCGACGGCTCGCCGAAGTCGGCGCCGATCGCGGGCAGCGCGAGGTTCACGATCGTCGCGTCGAGCGTGATCATCAGGAAGCCCAGGCAGACGGCAGCGAGCGCGAGCCGGGCACGGGTTTCGGTGAGCATGTCCCGAGTCAAACCCGGGGAAGCTTCGGTGGTCCACGAACCATCGCCTACGTCTGTTAGGCGGAACCTCGCACCGCAGGTCTACCGATCCGCACTCAGCCCAGCGGCACGAACGCCGAGAGCAGCAGCCAGGACACCACCGCTGAGGGCAGCAGCGAGTCGAGGCGGTCCATGATCCCGCCGTGGCCGGGCAGCAGCGTGCCCATGTCCTTGACGCCGAGGTCGCGCTTGATCAGCGACTCGACGAGGTCGCCGAGAGTCGCGGTCAGCACGATCGCGACGCCGAAGAGCACGCCCTGCCAGACGTGGCCGTCCAGCAGCAGGCTGAGGGTGAGCGCCCCGGCCACGACCCCACCGACCAGCGAACCCCCGAAGCCTTCCCAGGTCTTCTTCGGGCTGATGCTCGGCGCCATCGGGTGCTTGCCGCCGAGCACGCCGGCGATGTAGCCGCCGGTGTCCGACGCGACGACGCCGATCAGGAACGTCAGGACCCGCCCGACGCCGTCCGGCGGCGGCACGAGCATGGCCGCGAACGCGCCGAAGAGCGGCAGGTAGGCGGCGGCGAACACCGAAGCGCTGATGTCGCGCAGATAGCCCTTCGCGCCGCCGGGCAGGCGCCACAGCAGGCAGGCGAGGACGGTGAGGACGAACGCCGTGAGCGCGCCCTCCCGGCCGAACGGCCAAGCGAGCCAGAGCATCGCCTGCCCGCCGACGAGCACCGGGATCATCGCGACCCGGATGTCGGCGACCCGGCGCAGCACCCCGGCGAACTCGAAGGTGCCGACCGCGATCGCGAGCGCGATGATCCCGATGAACAGGAAGCGCACGGTGAGCAGGGAAACGATGATCGCGGCGCCGAGCAGCAGTCCGACGCCGATGGCCGCGGGCAGGTTCCGGCCGGCCTTGGAGGCCTTCCCGGCCTCGGTCGCCGGAGTCCCCGGCGTGTCCGCCGCGGCCGTTCCGGCCGCCGACAACCGGTCCGCTTCGCCGGTTCCCAAGGCCCCGGATCCCGCCGGTGTCCCCGGCGCCCGCCCGGTTCCCGAGGTCGCGCTCGCGCCCGGCGTCTCCGGCGTTTCCGCCGCTGCGCCGGTTCCCGGGAACTCCGGCGTGGCCGGCACACCGGCGTCGGCGGGCTCCGGCGTCCCGGGAGCGGCCGCCGGGTGCTCTCCGGTGGCGTCCACCCGGTCCTCGCGTTCCTCGCTCACCTGTGCCATCAGACCTCGAGCAGCTCGGCTTCCTTGTGCTTGACCAGCTCGTCGACCTTGTGCGAATAGGTGTCGGTGAGGTTCTGCAGTTCCTTCTCCGCGCGCACGACCTCGTCCTCGCCCGCTTCGCCGTCCTTGCCGATGCGGTCGAGCTCTTCCTTGGCCTTGCGGCGGATGCTGCGGATGGTGACCCGCGCGTCCTCGCCCTTGCCCTTCGCGACCTTGACCATCTCCTTGCGCCGCTCTTCGGTGAGCTGCGGGATGACGATCCGGATCACGTTGCCGTCGTTGCTCGGGTTGACCCCGAGGTCGGACTCGCGGATGGCCTTCTCGATGGCGTTCAGCTGCGACTGGTCGTAGGGCTTGATCAACGCCATCCGGGCTTCCGGCACGTTCACGCTGGCCAGCTGGTTCAGCGGGGTCGGCGCGCCGTAGTAGTCGACCACGATGCGCGAGAACATCGACGAAGTCGCCCGGCCGGTGCGCACCGACGTCAGGTCGTCCTTGGCGACGGACACCGCTTTTTCCATCTTCTCCTCGGCGTCGAGGAGGGTCTCGTCGATCACGGCTACTCCCGGTGTTGTGATGGTGTGGCGCTTGCTGATCCCAGCAGGTCTAGGCCGGCACCCCGTCGGCGGGGGTGCTGACCAACGTGCCGATTCTTTCACCACTCACCGCGCGGGCGATGTTCCCCTCGGTGAGCAGGTTGAACACGATGATCGGCATGTTGTTGTCCATGCAGAGGCTGAACGCCGTCGCGTCGGCGACCTTGAGGTCCCGCTCCAGCACCTCGCGGTGGGTGATCTCGCGGAACATCTCGGCGGTGGGATCGGCCTTCGGGTCCGCGGTGTAGACGCCGTCGACGGCCTTCGCCATCAGCACGGCCTCGCAGCCCAGCTCGAGCGCCCGCTGCGCCGCCGCGGTGTCGGTGGAGAAGTACGGCATGCCGACCCCGGCGCCGAAGATCACGACGCGGCCCTTCTCCAGGTGCCGCTCGGCGCGGCGCGGGATGTAGGGCTCGGCGACCTGGCCCATCGTGATGGCGGTCTGCACGCGGGTGGGGAGGCCCTCCTTCTCCAGGAAGTCCTGCAGCGCCAGGCAGTTCATCACGGTGCCCAGCATCGCCATGTAGTCGGCGCGGTCGCGGTCCATGCCACGCTGCGAAAGCTCGGCGCCGCGGAAGTAGTTGCCGCCGCCGATCACGACCGCGACCTGGACGCCGGTGCGGGCGACGTCGGCGATCTGCTGCGCGACCGAGTGGACGACATCCGGATCGACGCCGATCGAACCACCGCCGAACATCTCGCCGCCCAGCTTCAGCAGCACCCGCCGGTAGCCACCTTCGACCCGGTCACCCATCTATGTCGCCTCCTAGGCCCCTCGACCTGTGTTCCCTATCTGGACCTGACAGTGCCCCGTCCCCGATGGACGGAGACGGGGCACTGGGGTGAAACCTACGCCCGGACCTGGCCTCAGGCCTGGCCGACCTCGAAGCGCGCGAACTTGGTCAGCGTCACGCCTGCCTCGTCGAGCAGGGCCTTGACGGTCTTCTTGTTGTCCTTGACCGACGGCTGCTCGAGCAGGACGTTGTCCTTGTAGTAGGCGTTGACCTTGCCCTCGACGATCTTGGTGAGGGCCTGCTCCGGCTTGCCTTCTTCGCGGGCGGTCTGCTCGGCGATGCGGCGCTCGTTCTCGACGATCTCGGCCGGCACCTCGTCGCGGGTCAGGTACTTCGCGCGCAGCGCGGCGACCTGCATGGCGGCGCCGCGGGCGGCGTCGACGTCGTCACCGGTGAACTCGACGAGCACACCGACGGCCGGCGGCAGGTCGGAGCCACGGCGGTGCAGGTAGGTCGCGGTCTGGCCCTCGAAGGCCACGACGCGGCGCAGCTCGAGCTTCTCGCCGATGCGGGCCGAGAGCTCCTGGATAACCTCGTTGACGGTCTTGCCTTCGAGCTCGGCGCCCTTCAGGGCCTCGACGTCGCTGGTCTTGAGGGTCTTGGCGACCTCGACGACCTTCGCGGCGAGCGCCTGGAAGTCGGCGTTCTTCGCGACGAAGTCGGTCTCGGAGTCCAGCTCGATCAGGACGCCGCCGTCGCCGGTGACCAGGCCCTCGGCGGTGGCGCGCTCGGCGCGCTTGCCGACGTCCTTGGCGCCCTTGATGCGGAGGAATTCGACGGCCTTCTCGAAGTCGCCGTCGTTCTCCTCCAGCGCCTTCTTGCAGTCCATCATGCCGGCGCCGGTCATCTCGCGCAGGCGCTTCACGTCAGCGGCGGTGTAGTTCGCCATTCTGGTAAATCCGTCCTTTTCAGGTACGTGAAATCTGTGGGTTGCGACGCCCGTGCGGCCGGCCCCGTGGGCCGGCCGCACGGGCGGTGGGACATCAGGAGGAGGCGGTCGCCTGCTCGGTGGCGGCCTCGGCCGGGGCCGCCTCGACGGCAGCGGCGGCTTCGGTCGCGTCGGCGGTGGCGGTCTCGGAGCCGGCGAGCAGCTCCTTCTCCCACTCGGCCAGCGGCTCGTCCGCAGCGACACCCGGCTCCGGCTTGGCGTCGGCCGAGGCACCGTTGCGGCTGGAACGCTGCATGAGACCGGCGGCCGCGGCCTCGGCGACGACCTTGGTCAGCAGCGCGGCGGAGCGGATCGCGTCGTCGTTGCCCGGGATCGGGTAGTCGACCTCGTCCGGGTCGCAGTTGGTGTCCAGGATCGCGACGACCGGGATGTTCAGCTTGCGAGCCTCGCCGACGGCGATGTGCTCCTTCTTGGTGTCGACGATCCACACCGCGCTCGGCACCTTCGCCATGTCGCGGATACCGCCGAGGGTCTTCTCGAGCTTGTCCTTCTCGCGGGTCAGCGTCAGGATCTCGCGCTTGGTGAGGCCCTCGAAGCCGCCGGTCTGCTCGCGCGACTCGAGCTCCTTGAGGCGGAGGAGGCGCTTGTGCACGGTCTGGAAGTTGGTCAGCATGCCGCCGAGCCAGCGCTGGTTGACGTAGGGCATGCCCACGCGCGCGGCCTCGTTGGCGATGGCTTCCTGAGCCTGCTTCTTGGTGCCGACGAACATGATCGTGCCACCGTGCGCGACGGTTTCCTTGATGAACTCGAAGGCGCGGTCGATGTAGGTCAGCGTCTGCTGCAGGTCGATGATGTAGATGCCGTTGCGCTCGGTGAAGATGTAGCGCTTCATCTTCGGGTTCCACCGACGCGTCTGGTGCCCGAAGTGCACGCCGCTGTCGAGCAGCTGCTTCATGGTGACGACGGCCATTGCCGGAATCACACCTCTTCTGTGTCGTGCGCGCCCGCGGGACTGCCGGTGACGCGCTACTCGGTTTGTCGCTCCCGGCCGGGTGGCCGGTCGCCCTGGTGCCCGTGGCGGCGTCCGGACCCCGAGATGGTGAGGAACCCCAGGGACCGCCGGACCCCGTGCGACTCGCCGGCTGCTGCCGGGGAACGCGCACGTGCACGCGAAGTCAGCCCGCTCATGCGGACCGCGGAAAAGATTCTACCCCCTGCCACCAGCCCCTCCCCCACTGGAGGCCGCGGACGAACGGAGTTGTCCACATCGGGTCCGGTTATCCACAGATTCGCCACCGGGCCCCCACAGCGCGGCGGGCTGCCGCAGGCTGGGGTCATGGAGTTGATCAGCGATGTCCGACAGTGGGCGACAGGTCGTGTTCCGGGTGTGATCGCCCTGGTCACGGCAGGTTTGGTGATCGTAGGCGGTGGGGTGACCTGGATCCAGGCGACGGTCCCCGACGGGTCGGCGAGCGTGCATGAGGCGGCGCCTGTGCTTCTCCTGTCGCGGCCGTTCCTTCTGGCGAAGCCTCAGCCACCGTCACCCACGACGGATCCTGGCCCGCTGCCGGCAGCGGCCGTCCTGGGTGCCACGCCCGCGTCGGCGTCGACCGCTTTCTGGGGCGCCGCGCTCACGGCGCCCCCGGCATGGGCGGCCGCCACCGCGTCCACCGGAGGCTGGCTTCCGTGGGGTGGTCCGCGCACCGTGCCGCAAGGGCGGCTGTCCTGGCCACTGTCACCCGTTCCGGTGGTCACGAAGTACTTCGACGCCCCGGAAACGCCCTACGGCGCCGGGCACCGCGGCGTCGACCTGGCCGCCGTGCCCGGGCAGGAGGTGCTCGCTGCCGATGCCGGCGTCGTCGTCTTCGCCGGGCTGCTGGCCGGGCGGCCGGTCATCTCCGTCGACCACGACGGCGGCCTGCGCACCACCTACGAGCCCGTCGAGCCGAAGGTGGCCGCCGGGGACCAGGTCTACCGGGGGCAGGTGCTCGGCACCGTCCTCGCCGGGCATCCCGGCTGCACGGTCGCCGCCTGCCTGCACTGGGGTGTGCGGCAGGGCGACGAGTACGTCGATCCCCTCGCCCTGACCGGCGAGGTGGGCGAGTTCCGGCTCAAGCCGTGGGGAGGTGGCCCCTGATCAGGCGCCGGTCTGCTCGACCAGCTTGGCGCGCAGCCGCATGACCGCCCGCGTGTGCAGCTGGCTGACCCGCGACTCGGTGACGCCGAGGACCTTGCCGATCTCGGCGAGGGTCAGGCTCTCGAAGTAGTAGAGGCTGACCACGATCTTGTCGCGCTCGGTCAGCTGCGCGATGGCCTGCGCGAGCTGGCGGCGGTTGTCCTGGTCCACGAGCACCGCGACCGGGTCGACGGCGTCGTCGTCGGGCAGCGTGTCCACCAGCGAGCCGCTGTCCTTGCCCGCGGCCACCAGGTCCTCCAGCGCGACGACGCTGGTCAGCTGCAGCTGGCCGTAGAAATCGCGCAGGTCGTCGAGGCCGATGCCGAGCTCGGCGGCGAGCTCCGCGTCGGTCGGAGTCCGGTTCAGCCGGGCGCCGAGGCGCTCCATCGCACGCTCGGCCTCCTTGGCCTTGCTGCGGACGGCACGCGGCACCCAGTCCTGCGAACGGAGGTCGTCGAGGATCGCGCCGCGGATGCGCTGCATCGCGTACGTCTCGAAGCGCAGGCCGCGCTCGGGGTCGAACTTCTCGATCGCGTCGACGAGCCCGAAGATGCCGGACTGCACGAGGTCACCGACGTCGACGTGGGTCGGCAGCCCGGTGCCGACCCGGCCCGCGACGTACTTGACCAGCGGGGCGTAGTGCAGCACGAGCCGATCGCGCGACGCCTGGTCGGGGCTGTCGGCGAACTGCCGCCACAGCGCCGCGATCCCGGCGTCGACGTCGTGGCCGGCCCGCGCTTCCGCGGGCACGGCGGCGTCACCGCGAGTGGTCACTCCGGTGGCGTCGGTCACGTGCGGTCCTGCGGTCATTGCACAGTCGTTCGCGGCATGCGGCTCAGTGTCGTCTCCGTGCTCGTGCGGATGCGCGTGCGCCGCCGGGCCTGCTGGTCGAGACCCCGGCGAGACTCCCCGGGGCGCCTCAGGCCCTGGGGTGCGCTCGGTCATGGATCGCTTTCAACCGGTCGACGGTCACATGAGTGTAGAGCTGCGTCGTGGCAAGCGTAGCGTGACCAAGCAGTTCCTGAACGCTCCTGAGATCGGCACCGCCCTCCAGCAGATGCGTCGCCGCCGAATGCCGCAGGCCGTGGGGCCCCATGTCGGCCGTTCCGGGCACCGCCGTGACGGCGTCGTGAACCACGCGCCGCACGGCACGCGGGTCGACGCGTTTTCCCCGGACACCGAGGAAAAGCGCGGGCTCGACGCCGCCACCGGCGGTTTCCGCGACGATCTTCGGCCGCCCCTCGGTGATCCAGTCGTCGAGCGCTTCCGCGGCCGGTACGCCGAACGGCACCACGCGTTCCTTGTCGCCCTTGCCGAGCACCGTCACGACACGACGGGAGAAATCGGCCCCACCGACGTCCAACCCGCACAACTCGGACACCCGGATGCCAGTAGCGTAGAGCAGTTCGACGATCGCGCGATCACGCAGTGCGACGGGATCGCGCTGAGCCGCGCCGGCCGCCGACGCACGCATGACGTCTCCCGCCTGCGCGGCGCGCAGCACCCCGGGCAGGGTCCGGTGGGCCCGCGGGGCGGCGAGCCGCCCACCCGGGTCGGTGGCGAGGACGTCGATGCGGTGCGCCCAGGCGGTGAACGTCCGCGCCGAAGCGGCCCGCCGCGCCAGCGTCGTCCGGCTGGCTCCGCCTGACTGCTGGGAGGCGAGCCACGCCCGCAACCGAGCGAGGTCCAGCTCCGCGAGCGTGCCACCGCCGTCCACGACGAACCCCAGTAGCGACACCGCATCGCCGACGTACGCCCGGACGGTGTGCGCGGACAGGCCGCGTTCCAGCCCGAGGTGCCGTTCGTAGCCGGTGACGACGGCCTGGACCGGCGCGGGCAACGCGGCCCGGAGCGCACGCAAGTCCGGGCGGCGGCCTCGGCCGGAGCGTGATGGCGGCGGCATGGATGTCACGCTGCGCGAACAACCGCCTCCGGTCAAGGATCGCCACGCGAGCCCACCGGACCGGCCGAACATTTTCGACGATTTCGCCCGGAATTCGTGGCGTTCACGCGCTTTCCCTCCGTCGCCGCCAGCCCGCGTCGCCGCGGACGGCGAATCCGTCGATCTCCAGCGCCGGCATCAGGGCCCGCACTTTCCGCAGCGGAAGCCCAGATTCGGCCGCGATTTCGGCGTCTGAACGGTCGCTTCGTGCGACCAAAGCCTCGTAAGCCCGCAACGCCTCGGGACCCAGCCGGTCAGTGGGACGTTTTTGCCGGGCGGCCTGGTCCTCGGCGATACCGAAGCGGCCCACGGTCTCGAGGACTTCGTCGACCGTCGAGACGAGCGTCGCCCGCGAGTCGCGGATCAGCTCATGGCATCCCACGGACATCCCGGACGAGACGGGTCCCGGCACCGCCATCACCACCTTGCCCAGGGCGCCGGCGGTACTGGCGGTGTTGCGCGCGCCGCTACGTCGCCCGGCTTCGACGACCAGCGTGCCCTCGGTGAGCGCCGCGATGAGCCGATTCCGGACGAGGAACCGGTGCCGCGCCGGCGGGGTGCCGGGCGGGTATTCGCTGACGACCGCACCACCGTTGCGGACGATCCGGTTCAGCAGCCCGACGTGGCCCGCCGGATAGCCCGCATCGACGGCACAGCCGAGCACGGCGACGGTGATCCCTCCGGCGGCGAGCGCCCCGCGATGGGCGGCGCCGTCGATGCCGTAGGCGGCACCCGAGAACACCGGGACGCCCCGGGTGGCCAGGCCGTAGGACAGCTCGGCGGCGTGGTGCTCGCCGTATTCGGTGGCCGCACGAGCCCCGACCACGGCGACAGCGCGATCGGCGGCGGTGCCGAGCGCGACGTCGCCGGAGACCCAGAGCGCCAGCGGAAGCACGGCTTCGGTGACGCCACGCCGAGCCGCGAGATCGAGGGCGAGCAGCGGCCACGCGGGCCACTCGTCGTCCTCGGGCACGACCAGCCGCGCACCGGCCGCGGCGGCCCGCGCGAAGTCCCGATCGACGAGGTCGTATTCGCGGCGCGCCTCGGTCGCCTTGAGCACCTCGGCCGGACAGTCACCCCGGCGAACCCGCGCCGCGGCTTCTACCGGCCCAACCTCGCCCACGAAGGCGATCAGGGCCGGTGCCGGAGGCTCGGCTACGCGCAAGAGGTAGGCGCGGGCTTCGCGCAGCTCGTCGGGGCTCATGCCGCCACCCGCTCTCGAAAGGCCAGTGCCGAGCTGACTTGATCTGTTCCGGGGCGTTTCTCGCCGTCCAGATCGGCCAATGTCCAGGCGATCCGCAAGCACCTATCGGCTCCTCGACCGCTCAAGGCGCCGCGTTCCATCGCGCGATCAAGCAGAGTGGTCGCTTCTTTGTCCAACGCGAACTGGCGCCGCAGCGCCGGTCCGGGCACCTCCGAGTTGGACAGCCAGCCGTGCTCACGCCATCGGCGGGCCGCACGTCCACGAGCCTCGAGCACTCGTCCGCGGACGGCTTCCGACGATTCCGCCACCCCGGTGTCGTGCGCGCTGATCGCGCTCAGCGGTCGTAACCGCACCCGCAGGTCGACACGGTCGAGCAACGGTCCGGAGAGCCGGCCGAGGTAGCGACGCCGGGCCGTCGGCGAGCACACACAGTCGGCGTCCTTCGGTGGTGCGCATGCACACGGATTCGTGGCCAGCACGAGCTGGAACCGCGCCGGGTAGGTGATTGAGCCCTTGACCCGGGCGATGCGCACCTCGCCCTCTTCGAGGACGGTCCGCAGCGATTCGAGGCACTGTGCACCGAACTCGCAAACTTCGTCGAGGAACAACACACCGCGGTGAGCCCGGCTGATCGCGCCGGGCGACGCGATTCCGCTGCCGCCGCCGATCAGTGCGGCGATGGAGATCGAGTAGTGCGGGGCTACGAACGGTGGCACTACGACCAACGGCGAGGACTTCGACAACGAGCCGTCGACCGAGTGCACCGCCGTGACCTCCAACGACTCCTCCTGCGACAACTGGGGCAGCAAGCTGGGCAGCCGTCTCGCCAACATCGTCTTGCCGACTCCGGGTGGCCCGGTGAGCAGCAGGTGGTGCCCACCCGCCGCGGCAACCTCGAGAGCCCACCGCGCTTCCGGCTGGCCGACGACGTCGGCCAGATCCGGGACCTGCGGCGGAGTCGTCGGACCGGATGGTTCGGGACGCTCCAGGTCGGCTTCGCCTTTCAGCCAAGCCACGAGATCGCGAAGATGACATGCGCCCATGACCTCGATGCCATCGACAAGTGCCGCCTCGGCCAAAGAGCCCACCGGCACGACGGCTCGCTCATAGCCACCCGCGCGCGCGGCAAGCAGGCCTGGAAGGATTCCGCGGACCGCGCGGATCCGACCGTCCAGGGCGAGTTCGCCCAACAGCACACTGCCCAGCAGCCGGGTCGCAGGGACCGCACCTGTTGCCGCGAGAACAGCCGCCGCGATGCCGAGGTCGTACGCCGAGCCAACCTTCGGGAGGTTTGCGGGAGACAGGCCCAAGGTCACCTTCCCGTCGGGCCAAGGCTGCCCGGAGTTGCGAACTGCGGAACGGACCCGATCTTTCGCTTCGCGAAGTCCCGCGTCGGGGAGGCCGACGAGCGTGATACGGCTCAATCCGCCTCCCAGGTCGGCTTCGATCTCGATGACCCGGCCGTCGATGCCCAGGAGCGCCGCCGACCAGGCTTTGGCGATGGGCATCAGAACGCCGCCTCGATGTGCTGGACGCGGGGGCGCGTGCCCGGCTCCGCGAGGATCGTCACGACGTCGTAGCGGACTGGGCACCAGCCGATGCGGAACTCGCGCAGCCAGCGTTGGGCGGCTCGGCGGACTCGGCCGGCTTTCTCTTCGGTGACGGTCTCCGACGGCAGGCCGTATTCGGTGCCCGTGCGGGTCTTGACCTCGCAGAAGACGACGCGGGTGCGGTCGGTGAGGATGAGGTCGATCTCGCCTTCGCGGCAACGCCAGTTGCGGCCGAGCAGGACGAGGCCGCGGTCCTGCAGGTGCCGGGAAGCGAGGTCTTCGCCCCACGCGCCCAGGTCGCGGCGGTGTCTTGCGAGCTGGTCGGTGCCCGTCATCGTGGTCGCCCCCTCGTCGGTGCACTGGTCACCGGGACGATCCCGGCGATCACGGTGCGTGTGCGTTCGACGATGCCAGGGGGCGGGGCGGCGAAACCAGAGCAGGATCGCCGGACTGTGGACAACCGGGGGCATGTGGACAACCGGTCCACGGAACATGGGGAAAGCGCCGAACTGTCGGCCCGGTGTGCTAGCGCGCGAAGAGATCACGCAAACGAACCGCGCCGGCCCGTCGAGGACGGGCCGGCGCGGAGCGGAAGAACCAGCTCAGCCCGAGAACGGGCCGTCTTCGGGCAGCCGGAGGTCCGGCTTGTCGAGCTCCTCGACGTTGACGTCCTTGAACGTGATGACCCGGACGTGCTTGACGAAGCGGGCGGGGCGGTACATGTCCCAGACCCACGCGTCGGACATGCGGACCTCGAAGTACACCTCGCCGCCGCCGTCGCGGACCTGGACGTCGACCGCGTTCGCCAGGTAGAACCGCCGCTCGGTCTCCACCACGTACGAAAACTGGCCGACTATGTCGCGGTACTCGCGGTACAGCGAGAGCTCCATCTCGGTCTCGTACTTCTCGAGATCCTCTGCGCTCATGAAATCCGCGCCCCTCCTCGGGATCGTGCTGCTGCTCCGCCGGCGGAGCGTTCATTGTGACCCACACCCGCGGCCGGGGCATGCAGCGGCAGGCTGAGTTGTGGCTCGAGCGCCTCGTCGAGGACCGCGGCGAGCCCCGCCGCGGACCCGCCCTCCATGGCCTTTTCCAGCGCCGCGTAGGTCAGCAGGACCGGCCGCGCCGGCCGCACGCCGTGCTTGATGGCCACCGTCGCGACGTTCGTGTACGACCACCGGTGGACGTCGCTGGGGCCGTGCTCGCGCAACGCCGCCAGGTGGTCGGTCGTGCTGTAACCCTTGTGCACGTCGAAACCGTAGTGCGGGAGGTCGTCGTGGTAGCCCGCCATGATGCGGTCGCGCGTCACCTTCGCCAGCACCGACGCGGCCGCGATGCACGCCACCGAGCGGTCGCCCTTGATCACCGCCGCGTTCGGGGCCGTGAGACCGGGGACGCGGAATCCGTCCGTGAGGATGTACCCCGGCGACACGCGCAGCGCCGCCGCGGCGCGCCGCATGCCCTCCAGGTTCATCACCCGGATGCCGTAGAGGTCGACCTCGGCGGTGGGAACGACGATCACGGAGTAGTCGACGGCCCGGGCGAGGACCAGGTCGTAGACCCGGTCGCGCGCCTTGGCCGTCATCAGCTTGGAGTCCGTCAGCTCGGTCAGCCTCGCCGCGTCACCCTGCTTGAGCACGCAGGCCGCGACCACCAGCGGTCCCGCGCACGCCCCGGCGCCGGCTTCGTCCACTCCGGCGACCGGGCCGAGGCCACGGCGGACGAGCGCGCCCTGCAGGCCCCAGAAGAGGTCGCCGCGCACCACGGCCCGCGGCGGCCGGATGGGCTCCGCCGCGGTGAGGGGAACGGGAAGAGTCAAGGCTGGATCACCCGTCTGCCGACACGGATCGGGGTGGCTAGCGTTTCCGCCCGGCCGCCCGGCGCAGTCCGGACTTGAGCTTGCGCCCGACGAAGAGCGCGGGCCACGCCGCCGCGATGCCGGCCCCGAGCGGGAGGCCGCTCTGCCAGGCCGGCGCGCCGAGCGCCGCCGGCTGGGCCGACGTCTGCGGGTTGTGGTCGGTGATCCCGCCCCACCGGCTCGGCGGCAGGACGATGATCCGCGCCTTGCCGATGATGTTGTCCACGGGGACCGCGCCGTTCACGCCGCCGCCGCCCTGGAACCGGGAGTCGTCGGAGTTGTTCCGGTTGTCGCCCATGACCCAGACCGTCCCCGCGGGGACCTTGACCGGCTCGAAGGTCCGTTCCGTCTGGTTGGCCGCGTTTTCCCAGTAGACGTACGGCTCGTCGAGCCCCTTGCCGTCCACGACGACCCGGCCCTGCGTGTCGCAGCACTGGACGGTCTGGCCGCCGACCGCGATCACGCGCTTGACGAAGTCCCGCTCGTCCGGCGGGGCGAACCCGACCAGCGAGCCCAGACCGCGCAGGCCCTGGACGACGATGTTGCTCGACTCCTGCGGCGCGACCTCGTTGTTGACCCACGCCGGCGGGCCCTTGAACACGACGACGTCGCCCGGCGAGGGCTCGGTGAAGTCGTAGGTGACCCGGTCGACCAGGATCCGGTCGCCGGTGCACCCGGGGCACCCGTGCAGGGTGGCCTCCATGGACCCCGAGGGGATCATGAAGACCTTCGCGAGGAATGTCTGGATCAGAATCGTGAGCACCAGGGCGATCACGAGCAGGATCGGCAGTTCCTTCCAGAACGACCGTTTCTTGGCGGGCTTGGCTCGCCGCCGTCGGGACCCCCCGCGCTCCTCGGAGCGGGACCGCCGGGGCAGGTCCTCTTCGGAGCGATCGGGGTCATCCTCAGGAGCGTTCTGGGACACGGGTTCGGCCACGTCGTCAGGCTACCGGTAACCGGGTTGTGACTCAGTTAGCCGAGGCCGTCTCGCGGTTCTCGCGGCGCTCCTTGATCTTGGCCTTCTTGCCGCGCAGGTCGCGCAGGTAGTACAGCTTCGCGCGCCGCACGTCACCGCGCTTGTGGACCTCGACCTCGGCCAGGTTCGGCGAGTGCACCGGGAAGGTGCGCTCCACGCCGACGCCGAAGGAGACCTTGCGGACGGTGAAGGTCTCGCGGATGCCGCCGCCCTGGCGGCGGATCACGACGCCCTGGAAGACCTGGTTGCGCTCGCGGTTGCCCTCGATGACGCGGACGTGCACCTTGAGGGTGTCGCCCGGGCGGAAGTCCGGGATGTCGGAACGCAGCGACTGCTTGTCCAGCGCGTCCAGGGTGTTCATCGGTGGTCCGTCCTCGTCTTCGTATGGCTTGCGTACAGATCCCGGGCGCGCAACGGTGCCGCTGCGGGCGACCCGGGGGGCTGATGGCGGGCTCGTGGACGAGGAGGTCCACTCACGCCAACCTGTCAAGTATGGCAGACCGGGGTTCCGGCGGAAGCACCGGCCCTACGCCTGCTCGGGGTCCAAGCCCTCCAGGACCCCGCGATCGTGCTTGTCGAGACTACCTTCCGGCAGCGCCGCCAGGAGATCGGGGCGGCGGCGGGCGGTCCGCTCCAAGGCCTGGTCACGCCGCCAGCGGTCGATCAGCGCGTGGTTTCCGGACCGCAGGACGTCCGGCACCGCGAGGTCGCGCCACACCTCCGGGCGGGTGTAGCTGGGCCCTTCGAGCAGGCCGTCGGAGAACGAGTCCTCGGCCGCGGACCGCGCGTTGCCGAGCACGCCGGGCAGCAGCCGGACGACGGCCTCGACGATGACCAGCACCGCCGCTTCGCCGCCGACCAGCACGTAGTCCCCGATCGACACCTCGTCGACCGGCATCCGGCGCGCGGCGTCGTCGACGACCCGCTGGTCGATGCCCTCGTACCGGCCGCAGGCGAACACCAGGTGCTTCTCCGCCGCGTAGGCGTGGGCCAGCTCCTGGGTGAACGGCCTGCCCGCCGGCGTCGGCACGACTAGCCGTGTCTCCGGGCGGCAGACGTCGTCCAGGGCCGGGCCCCAGATCTGCGGCTTCATCACCATGCCGGGGCCGCCGCCGTACGGGGCGTCGTCGACCGCGCGGTGCACGTCGTGGGTCCACTCGCGCAGGTCGTGCACGCCGACCTCGATCAGGCCGCGGTCGATCGCCCGGCCCAGCAGCGCGGCGCGCAGCGGGTCGAGGTACTCGGGGAAGATCGTGACGACGTCGATCCGCATTTCAGAACCTTATTCTGGTTAGGTCGGCGCAACGAACCGAAGCGCGCCTGCCTGCGTGACTCTCGCGCCGACCGATGGCTGAATAAGGTTCTCAGGCGTCCAGGAGCCCTTCCGGCGGGTCGAGCACGACCCGGCCGCCCGCGACGTCCACCGTGGGGACGATCGCGCGGACGAACGGGACCAGCACCTCTCGGCCCTCGACGTCCAGCTCCAGGAGCTCGCCGGCGGGCGAGTGGACGACCTCGACGACCTTGCCGACGACCGTCCCGTCCAGCAGCTCGGCGCGCAGGCCCGCCAGCTCGTGGTCGTAGAACTCGTCCGGGTCGGCGGTCGGCGGCAGCGTGTCGGTGTCGGCGAGCAGGAGGGCGCCCCGCAGCGTCTCGGCGACGTCGCGGGTCAGGACCTCCTCGAAACGCACCAGCAGCCGCCCGCTGTGTTCGCGGGCGGCTGCGATGGTGAGTTCCCTCTTGCTGCCGTCACGCAGCTTCGTCGTCACGGCCGCGCCGATCCGGAACCGCTCGTCCGGCGAGTCCGTGCGCACGTCCACCGCGAGTTCCCCGCGGATTCCGTGTGCCTTGGCGATGCGACCGACTACGACGTCCATGACCGTTTCCGAAACAGGTTTCAGCGGTCGGTGTCGACGACGTCCACGCGGACGCCGCGGCCACCGATGCCACCCATGACGGTGCGCAGGGCGGTCGCCGTGCGACCACCCCGGCCGATCACCTTGCCGAGGTCGTCGGGGTGCACGTGCACCTCGAGCGTCCGGCCACGGCGGGTGGTCAGCAGCTCGACCCGGACCTCGTCCGGGTTGTCGACGATCCCGCGCACCAGGTGCTCGAGGGAGTCAGCCAGAAAGCTCACTCGGCCTTCTCACCCTCGGCGGCTTCGGCCTTCTCGGCCTCGGCCTTCTTGGGGGCGGACTTCTTCTTCGGCGTGGTGGCCTCGGTGGAGGGCTCCTCGCCGGCGGCGGCCAGCGCCGCGTTGAACAGGTCCTGCTTGGACGGCTTCGGCTCGGCCACCTTCAGGGTGCCCTCGGCGCCCGGCAGGCCCTTGAACTTCTGCCAGTCACCGGTGATCTCCAGCAGGCGCTGGACCGGCTCGGTCGGCTGCGCGCCGACTCCCAGCCAGTACTGGGCGCGCTCGGAGACGACCTCGATCAGGCTCGGCTCTTCCTTCGGGTGGTACTTGCCGATCGTCTCGATGGCCTTGCCGTCCCGGCGGGTGCGCGCGTCGGCGACGATGATGCGGTAGTACGGCGCACGGATCTTGCCGAGGCGCTGCAGCTTGATCTTGACGGCCACGGGTGTGGGTTCTCCTCGAATCTCTCTGGTGCTGGGCTGGGCGCACGCGGGCCGAGTGGGGACACGGTCGCGGGCACCCGAAGGTCAGGAGCTTTCGCACGGTGAGAGGGTCCGGCGGAAGCAGGCAGTGACCCATTCTGCCAGACGGGCCCCGCGCACTCAGAAAGAGGCCACCCCGAGCGCGCCGAGCAGGATCGTCAGCGCCGGGAGGAAGTTGTTCACCTGGTGCGCGACGATGCTGGCGGGCAGCCGCCCGGTGACCAGCCGGGCCAGGCCGATCGGCACCGCGATGACCAGCAGCAACGTCGTGCGCAGCGGCTCGAGGTGGCTGGCCGCGAACACCGCCGTCGACAGCAGGAACGCCGCGACCCGGCCCCAGCGTTCGCTCCGCCACTGCAGTTGCTCGGCGGCGCCCCAGAGCAGACCGCGGTAGATGATCTCCTCGCAGATCGGGCCGAGCAGCCACAGGTAGACGAACATCACGATCGCCGCCGAGATCGACATCTTCCGGTCCTCGACCAGCGCGCTGATCGCGGATGTCGCGTTGGCGTTGCCGACCAGCCGCGTCCAGAGGTAGGCGCCGATGGTCGTGAAGACGAGCCCGACGCAGCCGAAGCGGAACCCGGTGCGAACGTCGGCCCATCGCCACTCCAGCCGCAGGTCGGCGACGGGGCCGTTGCCGCGCAGGTAGGTGATCAGCACCGCAACGGCGGCCGCGATCATCGTCGGCAGCATCGTGCCGAGCAGCACCACCCGGATCGGCAGCGGGCCGGGCCCGGTGTCGCCGACCAGCACGGACACGAACGCCGCCGACGCCAGCAGCACGGCCTCGACGAGCAGGAAGGCCCCGAAGCCCCAGCGGTGCCGCCGCGCGGGCGGCAGGAACGCGGTCGCGGCGGGCTCCTCGGGCTCGGGGAACGGCGTGGCGTCGGGAGCCGGGTCCCGGGGCTGGGAAGTGGTCACGCGTTGCCCTCCGCGATCGGTCGGCTCCTGGCCTCGAGCCTAGCCGCCGGAGGGTGATCGCACAGTATCCGTCCGACTACTGTCCATCGATCTTCGCAGGCGCTCAGTGCGCGACGAACAGCAGGACCGCCGGCGGCAGGTTGTTGGCCGCGTGCGCGATCACCCCGGCGCTCACCCGGCCGGAGAGGTGCCGGGCCAGCCCGATCGCGATGCCCTGGCCGAAGAGGGCGATCGTGCGGGTCGGCTCGCCGTGCAGCTGGGCGAACACCAGCGAGGTGAGCACGAGCACCACCCACGGCGGGACCCGGTGGAACGACAGCGCGTTCCACAGCGTGCCGCGGACCAGCAGCTCCTCCGTGATCGGCGCGCCGGCGATGACGATCACCGCGGCGAGCACGAGCCAGACGGTGTCGCCGTCGAAGGTGTCGGCGAGGTCGCTCAGCGGGCTGTCGGAGACGTCGTCGGCGCCGTAGACGGCGATCAGCACCAGGTTGAGCCCGTAGCCGACGACCAGCGCGAGCGCCCCGCAGGCGAGGCCGATCCGGACGTCGCGCCAGGTCGGCTTGAGCCCGAAGTCCGCGCGCAGGCCCTCGCCCCAGAGCCACGAGCCGGCGGCCGGGCCGAGGCCGAGCAGCAGGTTGGGCACGAACGCCAGGAGCAGCAGCGGGCCGATGTCGTGCAGCTCGAGGGGGTCGAACTCGCCGACGTTGCGGTTGACCGCCGCGGCGATGATCAGGTTGATGAGGTAGTAGCCGGCGATCCCCGCGAAGAACGCGACGAAACACCAGTGCGCCTTCAGCACGCGCCGTGCGCCGTCGTCGTCCGTCACGCGCCCCACGCTAAAGTGCCGTCCCCGCAAGGAAATCGGCGGGGGTCTAGGCGTAGACGACGCCGCCCAGCACGACGTGCGAAGGATGCCGGAGGACACCCAGGTCCTCGCGCGGGTCGCTCGCGTAGACGAGCAGGTCGGCGGGTGCGCCGTCGGCGATGCCCGGGTGGCCGAGCCAGTCGCGGGCGGCCCAGGACGCGCTCGCCAGCGCCGCCTCGCGGGTCATGCCCGCGCGGTGCAGCGCTTCGATCTCGTCGACGAGCCGGCCGTGCTCGACCAGGCCGCCCGCGTCGCTGCCCGCGAAGACGCGTACGCCCGCTTCGACGGCCGTTGCGACCATCTCGCCGACGCCGGCGTGCAGGGCCCGCATGTGCGCCGCGTACGCCGGGTACTTGCCCGCCTTGTCGGCGATGCCCGGAAAGTTCTCGATGTTGATCAGGGTCGGCACCAGCGCGACGTCGGTGCGCGCCAGCTCCGCGAGCTGGTCCGCGCGCAAGCCCGTGCCGTGTTCGAGGCAGTCGATGCCCGACGCGATCAGCCCGGGTAGCGCCGCCTCGCCGAACACGTGCGCGGTGACGCGGGCGCCGTGGTCGTGCGCGACCTTGACGGCTTCGGCCAGGACGTCGTCCGGCCAGAGCGGCGCGAGGTCGCCGACGCCGCGGTCGATCCAGTCGCCGACCAGCTTGACCCAGCCGTCGCCGTCCCGCGCCTGCCCGGCCACCGCGGCCGGCAGCTGGGACGGGTCGTCCAGCTCGATGCCGAGGCCGGGGACGTAGCGCTTGGCCAGTGCGAGGTGCCGGCCGGCGCGGATGATCGTCGGCAGGTCGGCGCGCTCCTGCAGCGGCCGGACGTCGATCGGCAGGCCGCAGTCGCGGATCAGCAACGTACCCGCGGCGCGGTCGGCGATGGCCTGCTCGGTGGCTTCCTCCAGGGTCACCGGCCCGCCGATGCCGATGCCGGGGTGGCAGTGCGCGTCGACCAGCCCCGGCACCAGGAAGACGTCCCGGCCCAGCATCTCGGCGTCCGACACCGGCTCGAACGAGATCCGGCCGTCGGTGATCCAGAGGTCCCGGGACTCCCCGCCGGGCAGGACCACTCCGGCGGCGTGCAGCGCGCGGCTCAATTGTCCTTGGGGTTCTTCGGCAGCTTGAACTTCGTCGGGTCGAAGCCCGGGACGTCGTTCATGCCGCCCAGCTGCGACAGGTCGGGCAGCCCGCCCGGCATCTTGCCGCCCGGGGGCAGCATCGGCATGCCGCCGGGGAAGCCACCGCGGACCTTGGGCTGCGTCGGGCCGCGGCCTTTCTTGCCCTTCTTGCCCTTGCGCGACTTGGAGCCGCCGCCCCCGCCGCCGAAGCCGAACCGGCCGGCCATCTGGGCCATCATCTTGCGGGCCTCGAAGAACCGGTTGACCAGGTCGTTGACCTCGCGGACGGTGACGCCGGAGCCGTTGGCGATGCGCAGCCGGCGCGACCCGTTGATCATCTTCGGGTCGTCGCGCTCGGCCGGGGTCATGCCGCGGATGATCGCCTGCAGCTTGTCCAGGTGCTTGTCGTCGACCTGGGCCAGCTGGTCCTTCATCTGGCCGGCCCCCGGGAGCATGCCGAGCAGGTTGCCGATCGGGCCCATCTTGCGGACGGCGAGCATCTGCTCGAGGAAGTCCTCCAGCGTCAGCTGCCCGCTGGACAGCTTCGCGGCGGCCTTCTCGGCCTGGTCCTGGTCGAAGGCCTGCTCGGCCTGCTCGATCAGGGTCAGCACGTCACCCATGCCGAGGATGCGCGAAGCCATCCGGTCCGGGTGGAAGGTGTCGAAGTCCTCGAGCTTCTCGCCGTTGGAGGCGAAGAGGATCGGCTGGCCGGTGATCTCGCGGACGCTCAGCGCGGCACCACCGCGGGCGTCGCCGTCGAGCTTGGTCAGCACGACGCCGCTGAAGCCGACGCCGTCCTGGAACGCCTGGGCCGTGGTCACGGCGTCCTGGCCGATCATCGCGTCGACGACGAACAGCGTCTCGTCCGGCTGGACGGCGTCGCGGATGTCCGCGGCCTGCTTCATCAGCTCTTCGTCGACACCCAGGCGGCCCGCGGTGTCGACCACGACGACGTCGTGCTGCGCGTGCTTCGCCTCGGCGATGGCGCGGCGGGCGACGTCGACCGGGTCGCCGACGCCGTTGCCGGGCTCGGGGGCGAAGGTGACGACGCCCGCGCGCTCGCCGACGACCTGCAGCTGCGTGACGGCGTTCGGGCGCTGGAGGTCGCAGGCGACCAGCATCGGCGCGTGGCCCTGCTTCTTCAGCCACAGCGCGAGCTTGCCGGCGAGCGTGGTCTTGCCGGCACCTTGCAGGCCGGCCAGCATGATCACGGTCGGCGGGTTCTTGGCCAGGTTCAGCCGGCGCGTCTCGCCGCCGAGGATGCCGACGAGCTCCTCGTTGACGATCTTGATGACCTGCTGCGCGGGGTTGAGCGCCTGGGAGACTTCGGCGCCCTTCGCCCGCTCCTTGATCCGCGCGATGAAGGCCTTGACCACGCCGAGGGCGACGTCGGCCTCCAGCAGCGCGATCCGGATCTCGCGCGCGGTGGCGTCGATGTCGGCGTCGGACAGCTTCCCCTTGCGCGTGAGCGTCTGCAGGGCGGCGGTGAGCCGATCGGACAGGGTGTCGAACACGGGTGTGCACGCTCCAGCTGGGTCGAGAGTGGCGCGCCGGACGAGGCCGGCCCCTCCGAGGGTAGTCGCTCCGTCTGCCCGCCCTCGCGGGTACGCGAAAGTCGCGCGCGCGATTAGTACACAGAGGTGTACTACTACGCGCGCGAAATCAAGTAAAAATGGCTTTACTCCCGCGAAATTCACTGGCCGACCTCGCCGAGATCGGTAAACATGCGTGTATGACTTCCGCGACCAGACCCCGGCCGTCGCTCGCCGAACCGGCCACCGACACCGACGAGCCGGTCCCCTTCCGGCGGATCGCCGGCCTGTTCCGGCCGCACCGCCGGCGCCTCGCCGCGCTGTTCGCCCTGATCGTCGTGCAGGCCGGGCTCGGCGTCACCTCGCCGTTCCTGCTCCGCGAGATCCTCGACGACGCCCTGCCGAACCGCGACACGCTGCTGATCAGCCTGCTGGCCGGCGGGATGATCGCCTGCGCGGTCGGCAGCGCCTCGCTCGGCGTCGCCACCACCGGCCTGTCCAACACCATCGGGCAGCGGGTGATGAACGAGCTGCGCGTCTCGGTCTACGGCCACCTGCAGCGGATGTCACTCGGCTTCTTCACCCGGACGAAGAGCGGCGAAGTGCTCTCGCGGGTGTTCAACGACATCGGCGGCGTCGACAACGTCATCACCACGACCGCCGGGTCGATGGTGCAGAACCTGACGACCACGACCGCCATCACGGTGGCGCTCGTCCTGCTCGACTGGCAGCTCGCGGCGCTCTCGCTGATCGTCGTGCCGCTGTTCCTGCTGTTCACCCTCCGGCTGGGCAAGAAGCGGCGGAACCTGGCCCGCGGCCGGACCCGGCGGATGGCCCGGCTGACCACGATGGTCGAGGAATCCCTGTCGGTCACCGGCGTGCTGCTCGCCAAGACGATGGGCAACGAACGGGCGATGCGCGAGCGGTTCGGCGCCGAGTCGCGGGAGATCGCGTCGCTGGAACGCGCGGCGGCACTGGCCGGACGCTGGCAGATCGCGTCGCGGGCGATGAGCCTGACGGTGATCCCGGCGCTCGTCTACTGGATCGCCGGGCTGGCGCTGGCGGGCGGCGCGTCGCCGATCTCGCTCGGCACCGTCGTGGCGTTCACCAGCATGCTGAACCGGCTGGTCGCGCCGGCCAGCGCGATGCAGACCATCGGGCAGAACGTGGCGACGTCGAAGGCGCTGTTCGGCCGCATCTTCGAGGTGCTGGACCTGCCGGTGGAGATCGGCGACAAGCCGGGCGCGCGGTCGCTCGAGGTGCGCCGCGGCGACGTCTCGATGCGCGGGGTCTCCTTCCGCTACGACGAAGACGGCCCGCTGACGCTGAAGGACATCGACCTCGACGTCCCGGCCGGGACCACGACGGCGCTCGTCGGCTCGACCGGCTCGGGCAAGACGACGCTCGCCTACCTCGTGGCGCGGCTGTACGAAGTGACGTCCGGGTCCGTGGAGATCGACGGCACCGACGTCCGCGACGTCACGCTGGCCTCGCTCGCGGCGGGCGTCGGGATGGTGTCGCAGGAGACCTACCTCTTCCACGACACCGTCCGGGAGAACCTGCGCTTCGCGAAGCCGGACGCGACCGACGAAGAGATCGAGGCGGCGGCGAAGGCCGCGCACATCCACGACACGCTCGCCGGGCTGCCCGAGGGGTACGACACGGTCGTGGGCCAGCGCGGCTACCGGTTCTCCGGCGGCGAGAAGCAGCGGATGGCGATCGCGCGGATCCTGCTGCGCAACCCGCCGGTGCTCGTCCTCGACGAGGCGACCAGCGCGCTCGACACCCGCACCGAGCGCTCGGTGCAGGCCGAGCTCGACCGGCTCGCCGCGGGCCGCACGACCCTGACGATCGCGCACCGGCTGTCCACTGTGGAGCACGCCGACCAGATCGTGGTGCTGCACGAGGGCCGGATCGTGGAACGCGGGACGCACGACGAGCTGCTGGCGCGCGGCGGGCGTTATGCCCGGCTGGTCCGGGGAACCGCCTAACCTGGGTCCATGCAGCCCGAACCCGACGTCGCACCACCGGTCAGCGCGGACCCCGAGCTGGCCGACCTGGCCTGGCGGGTGCGCGAAGGCGTCGGACGGCTGAACTGGCGGATGCGCGCAGAGCGGGACCTGGGCGGCCCGGGCCCGGCGGTGCTGGCGGTGCTGAGCCGCCTCTACCGGGCGGGCACGCACACGCCGACCGAGCTGGCCGAGGCGGAACGGCTGCAGCCGCAGTCGCTGACCCGGATCCTGGCCTGGGTGACCGAGCGCGAGCTGGTGACGCGCTCGCCGGACCCGGCGGACGGCCGCCGTTCGCTGGTGAGCATCACCCCGGCCGGGCTGGCGGTGCTGCGGGAGTACAGCGTCCGCCGGGAACGCTGGCTGGCCGGCGCGATCGAGACGACGCTGTCGCCGACCGAACGGCAGCTGCTGAAGCTGGCGTCGGAGCTGATGCTCCGGGTCGCGGACGCCTGAAAGCCGCCGCGGAGACCCCTCGATCCCTCCACGGCGGCTTCGGCGTCCGTACCGCCTCCCCGCGGTGCGGTGCGGTGCGGGTTCCGGGTGCGGGCCGCTCCTCCGTCGGCCCGCCCCGGAACCCTGGTCCCCGGACGGCTCACCTCCCCAGGGGCCGTCCGGTTCTCCCCCCTCACCAGCGGTCCGGTACCCGCTGGCAGGACGAAGTCTGCCGCGCCCGGCACCCGGCCAGCAGTGGGAGAACCCTCAATTACCCGTGGGTAGTACTACTCAAGGCGTCTTCGTGCGGTTGCGCGTCGCGGCTCGCTTCGCCGTCGTACGCGCCTTCGCCGCCCTCGACGCGGCAGCCTTCGCCTTCGCGACGGCCGCATTGCGTGCGTCGTCGGCCTCGGACGCCGTCTCCTGCAGGGCCGCCAGCAGGCGCGTGACACCCTCCGCCTGCTCGGCGGCCGTCGGCTGGACGACCTCGGCACCGTCGATCTTCGCCTGGACCAACGCCTGGAACGCCTCGCGGTAACGGTCGGGGTACCGGCCGGGGTCGAACTCGCCGGTCAGCTCTTCGACGAGGTTGACCGCGCGCCGCAGCTCACCGGGCCGGATGTCGACGTCGGCGTGCCGGAACGGGAAGTCGGGCGCGCGCACCTCGTCCGGCCACAGCATCGTCTCCAGCACGATCACCTGGTCGCGCACGCGCAGCGCACCCAGCGTCTCGCGGCGGCGCAGCGCGACCGTGACCAGCGCGATCCGCCCGGACTGCTGCAACGCCTCGCTGAAGAGCACGTACGGCTTGGTGCCCGCCGGCTCCGGCTCGAGGTAGTAGCTCTTCGCGAACCAGATCGGGTCGACGTCGGCCAGCGGCGCGAAGCCGCGGATGGCGATCGTGCGCCCGGGCATCGGGAGGGACGCCAGCTCGTGGTCCGACAGCAGCACCACGTCGCCGCCGGGGACCGCGTACCCGCGGACCATCTGCTCCGGCGGCACCTCGGCGCCGTCGACTTCGCACACCCGCTTGACCCGGACGCGGCCGCCGTCGGCCTCGTGCACCTGGTGCAGCGGGATCTCGCGATCCTCGGTCGCGCTGTACGCCTTCACCGGAACGGCGTAACTGCCGAACCCGATCTTGCCCGTCCACACCGCACGCATGCGACCACCTCCGCAGCTCCCAGGCTAGGCAGGCAGGCGGACGCGCCGACAGCTACAAACGGGTGTCAGGCGCGACGGATTCGCTCACACATTCGAACGACGGCGTGACTTCGTCGAGCGCTTCGGCCGAACAGCGGGCCGCGATGGCCGCCGCGCGGAGCACTTCGGTGACGACCTCGACGTCCAGGGGCGGAGCCGCGGCGAGCGCGTTCGAGCCGCCTTCGACGCGGGCCGCGAGACCGGCCAGCGCGTGGGAAATGGCCTCCTGGCCCGCGACCAGCTGCGCGACGACGTCGGTCAGCTCGGCGGTGGTGGCGCCCGGGCCGCCGCAGCGCAGGCTCGCGGCGAGCTCCTCGGCGCAGGAGCGCAGGTGGGTGGCGACGACCGTCGGCGGCAGCGTCAGGTCCTGCATCACGCACCCCCTCCGACCGGTCAGGCCCGTCATGGTGCCACCGCACCCGCCGTGATCGGAGCCGACACACCGTCGACTCTTTATTTGACCGACCGTTCTCGAATCGGCTAGGGTTTCGATCATGTCCCGGGTCAAGGAGTTCGACGTCGACGAAGCCTGCGACGCCGCGCTCGCGCTGTTCCGGCGCCAGGGCTACGAGGCGACGTCGGTCAGCGACCTCGTCACGCACCTCGGCGTCGCGAAGGCGAGCCTGTACGCCACCTTCGGCACGAAGCACGACTTCTACGTCACGGCGTTGAAGCGCTACGCCGAGCGGACCGACACCCGGGTCATGGCCGAGCTGTCGAAGCCGGGACCGGGCGTGGCCGCAGTGCGGCGGCTCCTCGAGGGGTACGTCGCGGACATCCTCGGCGAAGACGGGCCCGTCGGCTGCTTCGTCGTCAACGCGGCGATCGAGCTGCTTCCCCGCGACCCGGCGGTCGCCCGGATCGTCGAGCGCAGCTGGGACACCCTCGAAGTCGCCCTGACCATGGCGCTCGAACGCGCCAGGACCCAGGACGAACTTCCCGGCGGCAGCGACCCGGCGACGCTCGCCCGGTTCCTGCTCACCGTGCTCCAGGGACTGCGCGTCCTGGGCAAGGGCACCGACGCGGCCGGCCGGCTGAACGCGGCCGTCTCGCAGGCCATGCGCGTACTCATTCAAGACTGATCGGACCAGAAAGAAGGCAGACATGGGGGCACGGTTCGCGAGCAAGGTCGTCCTGGTGACGGGCGGCGGCTCGGGCATCGGGCGGGCGACGGCGCGGGCGTTCGCGGCGGAGGGCGCGACGGTCGTCGTCGCGGGCCGGGACGAGCGGCGGCTCGCGTCCGCGGTCGAGGAGATCGGCGGCGACGCGAGCGCGGTGACCGTCGACGTGACCGACTCGGCGGACGTGGCGCGGATGGTCGAGACGATCGTCTCGCGGCACGGCGGGTTGGACGTCGCGTTCAACAACGCGGGCATCCTCGGATCGCCGGGCCCGGTCGCGGACCTCGACGAGGACGACTTCGCCGCGGTGCTGGCCACGAACGTGACCGGCACCTGGCTCTGCCTGAAGCACGAGATCGCGCACATGCGGGCCCACGGCGGCGGCGCGATCGTCACCATGGCGTCGAACATCGGCGCGCACGGCAGGCTGCCGAACATGGCGGCCTACGCGGCGTCGAAAGCCGCGGTGAGCGCGTTGACCCGCACGGCGGCGCGCGACCACATCGCCGACGGCGTCCGCATCAACGCGGTCAGCCCGGGGGCGACCGCCACGGACATGTCGCTGCGTCCCGGCGAGACGGACGCGGAGCGTGCCACGCGCCTGAAGGACGCGATCCCGCTGGGCCGGGTGGGCGCCACCGCCGAGGTGGCCGCCGCGGTGCTGTGGCTGGCTTCGGACGAAGCGGCCTTCACCGTGGGGCACGACCTGGTGGTCGACGGCGGCGCGACCGCCTGAGCGGCCCACCCGGACCCGCGGGTACTGGGGTCGGCCGGAGCTGGTCCGGCGGGAGTTCACGACTCACGGTTGCGCATGGTGACGTTCCCCTCTCCTACTGGGACGGACTCGGGTGCTCGGCAGGGTCAGGACTCGCGGTTGCGCACGGCGCATCCCCTCTCGGGCGTCCAGGCAGGGTTGGCGGCGATTCACGACTCGCGATTGCGCACGGGCCTTCTCCTCTCGCGGCGTTCCGGCAGGGCTGGCGGCGGCTCAGGACTCGCGGTTACGCACAGGGCACTCCTCTCGCACGTTGCGGCGGGACATCGGACCTCAGGACTCGCGGTTACGCACGACACGTCTCCTTCCGGCGTGTGATGACGGGTGGCGTGGGCTCACGACTCGCGATTGCGCACGACGACCTCCTCGCTGGTCCGCGGCGAAAAATTCGGACTCGGTGCCTCAGGACTCGCGGTTGCGCATGGCGGCGGCCTCCCTTCACTGCTCCGATCGTGTGGTCATCATCGATCGCGGCCGCCCGATGTGATGGGGTGGACGCGGATCGTCGGATCACCCAGGGGAGTTGCACCGCCTTGAGTATGGACGGCGCCCGTCCGGCCGAACCCCGCGTGGGCCGGATCCGTGGGGCGCTGAATCCTGCTCGCTGGACCCTCTGGCGCCAGCGCGGGTCGCTGATCTCCTACTGCTTCCTCGTCGAGGCCGTGGCGCTCGTGGCCACCGCCTGGACCGCCGCCGTGGTGCCCGTGCACGAGTGGGACCTGGTCGTCTTCGGCGTCCTCGCCGCCCTCGGCGTGCTGCAGGCGGAACTCGGCCGGCAGATCGAGCGGGTCCGGCGGCTGGTGTCCGACACCCCGCACATCAACCTGACGTCGGTCTGGACGTTCGCCGGGGTGCTGCTCCTGCCGCCCGCGCTCGTCACCGCCCTGGTCGCCGTCCTCTACCTGCACCTGGCGACGCGCAGCCTCGCGCGGATGAAGCGCGTGCCGCCGTTCCGGACGACGCTGAACGCGACGCTGGTCGTCGTCACCTGCTTCTCGGCCGAGCTGGTGCTGAACCGTCTCGGCATCCCCGACATGTACGCGGCGCTGACGTCGGGCTGGCGCGGCGTCACCGCCATCGCGCTGGCCGCGGTCGCGTACTTCCTGGTCGCGGCGATCACGATCCTCCCGGCGCTGACGATCACGAAGCGCACGGTCAAGGCGTTCTTCGGCGGCCTCGGCGACAACCTCCTCGAGGTCGCGACGCTCTGCCTGGGCCTGCTCACGGCGTTGACGCTGGCGACGCTGCCCGCGCTCGCCGTCGCGATCGTGCCGCCGCTGCTGGTGCTGCACCGGGCGGTGCTGATCAAGCAGCTGGAGATCGCCGCGACGACCGACGAGAAGACGGGTCTGTTCAACACGACCGGATGGCACTTGCTCGCTTCACGCGAACTGGCGCGTGCCCAGCGCAGCACGCGCAGCACGTTCGGCGTGCTGATGATCGACCTGGACTACTTCAAGCTGATCAACGACGAACACGGTCACCTGGCGGGCGACACCGTGCTGCGCGCGGTCGCGGCGACGATCAAGAGCGCGGTGCGCGACTACGACTCGGTCGGCCGGTTCGGCGGCGAGGAGTTCGTCGTCCTGCTGCCGGACATCGGCCCGGCCGCGGTGCTCACGGTCGCCGAGCGCATCCGGTCGGCGATCGAGAGCCTGCGGGTCGAGTACGAGGACGGCAGCCGCGTCCGCGTCATCGACGCGCTGTCCGCCTCGATCGGCGTGGCGACCTACCCGGACGGCGGCACGGCCGTCGAACGGCTTCTGCAGGCCGCGGACAAGGCCCTCTACCGAGCCAAGGACGCAGGCCGCAACCAGGTCGTCGACGGCACCGCGACCGCCTGACCCATTCCCCCCGCTTCCTGGCCTGGACCAGTCGACTTGCACGATTTGCTCGGCTGAGCTAAATTTTGCTCATGCGAGCAAGAACGTTCACGGAGTCCGGTCGCCGGGCCCAGATCGTGCGGGCGGCGATCGAGGTGATCGCCGAGGCCGGCTACGCCAAGGCGTCGTTCAGCCGGATCGCGAAGCAGGCGGGCCTGTCCAGCACCGGCATGATCAGCTACCACTTCGCCGGCAAGGACGACCTGCTCGAAGCGGTCGTCACGGAGATCGAAGTGGTCACCGGGGCGTTCATGCAGCCGCGCATCGACGCCGCCGTCGGGCACGTCGCGCAGCTGCGGGCCTACGTCGAATCGAACGTCGACCTCGTCGGCGAGTACCCGGCCGAGGTCCGGGCGCTCATCGACCTGGTGAAGAACGCCGGCTCGCAGAGCGCCGCCGTCAACGGGCGGCTCGCGCTGTTCGAAGAGCACTTCCGCACCGGTCAGGCGGCCGGCGCCTTCGGCTCCTTCGACACCCGGACCGCGGCGCTGTCCTTCACCGCGGGGCTCGACGCCGTCGTCGCCACCGCGGCGGCGGCCGTGCCCGAACCCGCCGAGCTCGCGCGCATCGGCCGTGAGCTCGCCGACCTGTACGTGCGGGCGACCGCACCGGAATCCACTGGGGGATCCACATGATGATCGAAGAGAAGACCGTGCCCGACGCCGGCCTGCGCCGGGTGATCCGCGCGAACGTGCGGACCGTGGTGTTCGAAGTGCTCGTGCCGATGGCGCTGTTCTACGGCCTGCGTGCCGCGGGCGTGAGCCAGTGGTGGGCGCTGATGGCCGGCGTCCTGGTGGCCGCGCCGTACGTGGTGTGGACGATCGTGCGCAACCGCAAGGTCGACCTCGTCGCCCTGGTCACGCTGAGCGTCATGGTCCTGTCGGTGGTGCTGGGGCTGCTTTCGGACGACCCGCGCACGCTGGTGATCCGCGAAGGCTGGACAGCGGCGCTGGGCGGCGTGTTCGGCGCGTGGATGCTGGTCTCGGTGTTCGTCGGCCGGCCGGCGCAGCTGACGCTGGGCCGCACGATCGCCGAGGTCAAGCGCGGCGCCGAGGGGGCGGACGCGTGGGCAGGCCGCTGGGACACCGACGCGCGGTTCCGGCGCGGCCTGCGGATCAACACAGCCGCCTGGGGTGCGGTGCTGCTGGCCGGCGCGGTGCTGCACATCGTGCTCGTCTACACGCTGCCGATCGACCTCATCGCGCTGGTCACCAACGTGACGTGGTTCGGCGCGCTGGCCCTCCTGATCGCCTGGCACGTCTGGTACCTCAAGAAGGAGAACCTCGATGCCTGACGTCCTGGTCGCGGGCGCCGGCCCCACCGGGCTGCTCACCGCGTTCGAGCTGGAGCGCGCCGGGCTGGACGTGCTGGTCCTGGAGCGTGACTCCCGGCCCACCACGCAGTCGAAGGCCCTCGGCCTGCAGCCCCGGTCGGTCGAGGTGCTGGCCGACCGCGGCCTGCTCGCCGCGATCGAGCCGCACGTCCAGGCGAAGCTGCCCGCCGGGCACTTCTCCGGCGTCCCGATCGACTACACGGACCTGCCGACGTGCTTCCCGTACCAGCTCGGCGTGGAACAGGCGCACGTCGCGGCGGCGATCGAGGCGCGGCTGCGCACGCCGGTGCTGCGCGACGCGGCCGTCACCGCGGTGGCCCAGGACGCCGACGGCGTCACGGTCACCGCGGGCGGACGCGAGCACCGGGCCGGGTGGCTCGTCGCCGCCGACGGCGGGCACAGCACGGTGCGCACGCTGCTGGGCGTGGAATTCCCCGGCAGCGCGGCACGGATCTCGCTGGTCGTCGCCGACCTCACGCTGTCGGCCAAGCCCGCCGGCGTGGCGGACGCCTGGTCGTTGCCGGCCGGCGCTTCGGGCTACCTGGTCCCGCTGTCCGGTGGTCGCCACCGCACGATCGTGTTCGGCGAGGAGCAGCAGCGGCTCGGCCGCGACGAGCCGGTCACGGCCGACGAGCTGCAGCGGGCCCTGACCGCCGCGCACGGGCCGGACATCGAGGTGGGCGAGGTGCTGTGGGCGTCGCGCTTCGGCGACGCGGCCCGGCAGCTGGAGCGCTACCGCCACGGCCGGGTGCTGTTCGCCGGCGACGCGGCGCACGTCCACCTCCCGGTCGGCGGGCAGGGGCTCAACCTGGGCCTGCAGGACGCGGTCAACCTCGGCTGGAAGCTGGCCGCGACGATCCGCGGCACCGCACCGGAGGGCCTGCTCGACAGCTACCACGACGAGCGGCACCCGGTCGCCGCCCGCGTGCTGGTCAGCACCCGCGCGCAGGCGGTGCTCGGCGTGCCCGACCCGGACGCGGCGGCCGTCCGGGAGATCGTCACGGGGCTGCTGGCCGTCCCCGAGGCCCGACGCGCCGTCGCTTCGGAGCTGTCGGGCATCGGAGTGGCCTACCCCGGGACCACCGGGCGCGCCACCGACGTCCCGGCTTCGGCGGACGGCCGCGCTGTGCTGGTCGGCGCGACCGTGCCGGCGGGCTGGGCCGGGCGGGTCGAGGGCCGCGAGGGGGCGGCACCTCGGCTCGTCCGGCCCGACGGGTACGTCGCGTGGGACGGCGGACCGGGCCTGGACGAAGCGCTCCGCCGGTGGCTCGGAGCGCCTGCCTAGCGGGGTAGCCGCCGGCTACGAAGCCGCGGCCAGGATCGCCTGCTCCACCTCGCGCCGCCAGCCCGGTTCGATGCGGCCGCTGCGGGGTGTCACCGCGAACGAGTCGACCACCGCGCCGCCGAGCGTCGAAACCTTCGCCCAGCTGACCTCCGCGTCACAGCGGCGCAACGCACCCGCGACGCGGAACAGCAGGCCGATCCGGTCGGCGGCACGCAGTTCGAGGACCACCGTGTCGGGGCCGCTCGTCTCGTCGTCGAACCAGAGGACCTTCGGCGCGACGGGGGCCGGCGAGCCGTAGTCGCGTTCCTTCGCCGCCAGGCGCTGGGTGAGCGGCAGGGTGCCCGCGACCGCGCGGGCGAACTGCTCGCGCAGCAGCGTCGCGTCCGGCAGGGAGCCGAACTTCGGGGACGCCGTGAACACGCCGGCGCGCCCGCCGTCGTGGCCGCGCAGCACCGCCGAGTGCACTTCCATCGAGTTCAGCGCCAGCACTCCCGCGGCCGGCGCCAGCAGCTCCGCGCGGGCCGGGACGGCCAGCAGCACCGTGACGACCTTGCCGTGCGCGCTGATCCGGATCTCACCGGTGCCCGAAGCCACGGCCTGGGCGACGAGCTCGCGCTGGTCGTCGTCCATCGGCTCGGGCGCGGTGAACCCCTTGCCGTGCAACACTTCTTCGCACCCGGTGACGAGCTCGGCCAGCAGCCGGGCCTTCCAGTCCGTCCAGACGCCGGGGCCGGTGGCCAGCGAGTCGGCCTGCGTGAGCGCGTGCAGCAGCTGGACGAGGACGATGTCGCCATCCAGCGTCTTGACCACCCGCGAAACCGTCTCCGGCTCGCTGATGTCGCGGCGCGTCGCGGTGTGCGGGAGCAGGAGGTGGTGGCGGACCATCGCCGACACCGTCGCCGCGTCCGCCGGGCTCAGCCCGAGCCGGGTCGCGACCTGGGCGGAGATCTTGGCGCCCAGCTCCGAGTGGTCGACGTCGCGGCCCTTGCCGATGTCGTGCAGCAGCGCGCCGACCAGCAGCAAGTCCGGCCGCGACACCGTCGTGGTCAGCTTGGCCGCCTCGACGCAGGTGCGCACGAGGTGCCGGTCGACGGTCCACTGGTGCACCGGCGAGCGCGGCGGCAGGTCGCGGACCGCCCCCCACTCGGGGAACAGCCGGGCCCACAGGCCGGTCCGGTCGAGCGACTCGACCGCGTCGACCAGGCCCTCCCCCGCGCCCAGCAGCTCGATCAGGGCGTTCAACGCGTCGGGCGGCCACGGCGCCCGCAGCTCGGGGGCCGATTCCGCCAGCGCCTTGAGCGTGCCGAGCGCGATGGGCTTGCCCGTGCGCGCCGACGCGGCGGCGACCCGCAGCAGCAGCGCCGGGTCCTTGGCCGGAACGGCGTCACGGGCGAGCGCGACCTCGTTCCCGTGCAGCACCACGCCTTCGGTGAGCGGAGTCCGCGCCGGACGCCGTCCGAACCGCGGCTTCGGCGGCTCCACAGTGGACCGGAGGGCGACGTCCAGCGCGTACGCGATCGTGCGGCCCGCCCCGGAAAGCTTGCGGGCCAAGGTGAACCGGTCGCCGAAGCCGAGTTCGGCGGCCACCAGCTCGGCCTCCGGAGCGGACAGGATGTCCCGCTCGCGCCGGATCTCCCGCCGCAGCTCGGTGCGGACGTCGAGCAGGAGTCCCTTCGCTTCCAGGAGCTCCTCGCCGGGCCGTGCGGTGAGCTGCGCCGCGGCCAGTGCTTCCAGGACGGCGAAGTCCCGCAGCCCGCCCCGCCCGTGCTTGAGATCGGGCTCGGCGGACTGCGCGATCTCGCCGCTGCGAGCCCAGCGCTGCCGGACCGACGCCGTCATGTCCGGGATCTGCTTGCGCGCGGTGCGGCGCCACTGGTCACGCGCCGCGGAAACCAGCCGTCCGCTCAGCTCGGCGTCCCCGGCGAGGTGCCGGGCGTCGAGCAGGCCCATGGCCACGCGAAGGTCCTCCGAAGCGACCTTCAGCGCTTCGCCGGGCGTACGGACCGAGTGGTCCAGCCCGACTTTCGCGTCCCACAAGGGATACCAGAGCGCGTCCGCGATCTCGGCGACGCCGCTGGTGCCGTTGTGCACCAGCAGCAGGTCGAGATCGGAGAACGGCACCAGCTCCCGGCGGCCGAGCCCGCCCACGGCGACCAGCGCGACACCCGGTTCCGCGGTGTCGACGCCGGCCGCCGAGGCTCCCCTGCCCAGCCAGAACTCGTAGAGGTCGACCAGGGCCGCCCGCAGTGCGGACGCCCCCAGCCTCCCGTGCCTGCCCTCGAGCAAACGCTCGGTGGCCTTGACCAGTTCGCCCCCGTCGGCCATGTCCCGGTCGCCTATAGCGCGTCCGTGCCGCGCTCGCCGGTCCGTACCCGGATCACCGTCTCGACCGGGGTCACCCACACCTTGCCGTCGCCGATCTTGCCGGTGTGCGCGGCCGTGGTGACGGCGTCGAGCACCTTCTCCACGTTGGTGTCGTCGGTGACGACCTCGATCTTCAGCTTGGCCACGAAGTCCACCGAGTACTCCGCGCCGCGGTAGACCTCGGTGTGACCCTTCTGCCGGCCGTAGCCCTGGACCTCGCTGACCGTCATGCCCAGCACGCCCAGCTGCTCCAGCGCGGAGCGGACGTCGTCCAGCGTGAACGGCTTCACAATCGCCGTGATGAGCTTCATGCCTTGCTCTCCTCGAGTTTCGCGGCCGGGGCGGTCTTGACCGGAAGGGTGGACGGAGCGCCACCGCCGGACAACCCGGTGAAGTCGTACGCGCTCTCCGCGTGCTGGGCCTCGTCGATGCCGGTGACCTCGTCCTCGGTGCTGACGCGGAAGCCGCCCGCCTTCTTGATGGCGAAGCCGATGATGAAGGACAGGACGAAGGAGTACGCGAGCACCGCACCGGCGGCCGCCGCCTGACGACCCAGCTGGGTGAACCCACCGCCGTAGAACAGGCCGTCGGCGCCGAGCGCGTTGACGCTCGTGGTGCCGAAGAAGCCGATCAGCAGGGTGCCGACGATGCCGCCGACCAGGTGGACGCCCACGACGTCGAGCGAGTCGTCGAAGCCGAACTTGAACTTGAGCGAGATGGCCAGCGCGCAGAGGACACCGGCGACCAGGCCGATCGCGATGGCCCCCAGCGGGCTCACGAAACCACACGCCGGGGTGATGGCGACCAGGCCGGCGACCGCGCCGGAAGCTGCGCCGAGGGTGGTCGGCTTGCCGAACTTCAGCTGCTCCACGATCAGCCAGCCGAGGACGGCGGCCGCGGTGGCGACGGTGGTGTTGGTGAACGCGACGGCGGCGAGGTCGCTGGCGGCCAGCGCCGAACCGGCGTTGAAGCCGTACCAGCCGAACCACAGCAGGCTCGCGCCGAGCAGGACGAACGGCACGTTGTGCGGGCGGCCGGTGTCCTTCGGCCAGCCCTTGCGCTTGCCGAGCACGATCGCCAGTGCGAGACCCGCGGCACCGGCGTTGATGTGGACCGCGGTACCACCGGCGAAGTCGAGTGCCTTGAGGTTGTTGGCGATCCAGCCGCCGACGGCGTTCGGGCCGACGAAGCCGTTGAACGAGAACACCCAGTGCGCGACCGGGAAGTAGACGACCGTCACCCAGATGACGACGAACAGCGTCCAGCCCCAGAACTTCGCGCGGTCGGCGATGGCGCCGGAGATCAGCGCGGGGGTGATGATGGCGAACATCAGCTGGAACATGACGAACGCGAGCACCGGCAGCGCGTCGGTGCCGGGCCACGCGACGGCGGGTGCCGAGTCGGTGGCGGCGACCGCGAAGCCGGCGAGCTTCCCGAAGGTGTTCTCCAAGCCGGCGAAGTGGAAGTTACCGACGAAGCCGCCGAAGGCGTCGTCGCCGAACGACATCGAGAAGCCGTACAGGGCCCAGAGCACCCCCACCACGGCCAGCGCGATGAAGTTCATCATCAGCATGTTCAAGACGCTCTTCGCGCGGACCATGCCGCCGTAGAAGAACGCCAATCCTGGGGTCATGAGCATGACCAGCGCGGCGCTGGCCAGTACCCATGCGGTGTCTCCTGCGTTCAGCACATCGTCCTCCCGTGCCCTGGGTGTTCTGCGAAGGCAGTTTTGGCGCGCGGTGTTTCACGAGGCGGCGCGAGAGGTTTCGCCCGCGTGAACTGTCCGCGCCCGGTTGTTACGGCCAGGTTTCCCGGGACGTGTCCTGGAGTGTCCGGTTGCGTTACGTCGTGGTCGAATATCCCCATGACCGCGAGCGACCACGGAAATGACCCACTGCCACCCCGGGTCGTGGAAGCGTTGCGCTGTTCGGTGTGCGCCGAGCCACTGCAGGCGGTCGATCGCACGCTGTGTTGCGCAACGGGCCACTCGTTCGATCTAGCCCGCCAGGGTTACGTGAACCTGTTGCACGCGCGAATCCCGGCCGGGACGGCGGACACGGCGCCGATGGTCGCGGCCCGAGCGGACTTCCTGGCGTCCGGCGCGTACCGGCCGCTGGCGGACGAACTGGCCCGCGTGTGCGCGGACGCCGACGGCCTCGTGATCGACGCGGGCGCCGGCACGGGCTACTACCTGGCCCGGGTCCTGGACGCGTCGGCGGCTTTCGGCCTCGCGCTG
This sequence comes from Amycolatopsis sp. NBC_01488, assembly GCF_036227105.1. Lineage (NCBI taxonomy): Bacteria > Bacillati > Actinomycetota > Actinomycetes > Pseudonocardiales > Pseudonocardiaceae > Amycolatopsis > Amycolatopsis sp. NBC_01488. The sequence goes on from NZ_CP109434.1 coordinate 203,595, forward strand.
GACGTCTCCGCGGTGGCCTTGCGACGCGCGGCCCGCGCCCACCCACGCTTGGGGGCGGCGGTGTGGAACCTGTGGGAGCCGTGGCCGGTGGCCGACGAGGTGGCATCGGTGGTGCTGAACGTCTTCGCGCCGCGCAACGGGCCGGAGTTCCACCGGGTGCTGCGGCCGGGCGGCCTGCTGACGGTGGCGTCCCCGGCCCCGGACCACCTCGGTGAGCTGGGCGACCTGGTGCTGTCGGTCGACGACCGCAAGGAGGAGCGCCTGGACGGCACCCTCGGCGAGTACTTCGCCCGCACGGGCCGGACGGAGGTCCGCCGGACGGTGGAGCTGACGCCCGGGCAGATCCGCCAGGCGGTGGAGATGGGCCCGACGGCGTTCCACCTGGATCGAGGCGATCGCCGTGCGCGCCTGGACGCGCTGACGGAGGCTCAGCCGGTGACGGTCTCGTTCACGGTCTCCACCTACCGGCGGCTGTGAAGACGGTCTGGAAGGCTGGGTGCCGTGAAGCCCGACTGGACCGCGCCCGCGACCCTGCTCGCGGACCCGGAGTGGGTACGCGCCCGCATCGGCGGCGCGGCCAAGCTCTACGGCTGCGCCCGGCCGGAGGTGCTCGGCACGATCTGGTGGTACTCGCTCTCATCGGTGCTGGTGGCCCCGGCGGTGGAGACCCTGGCCGCGGCGGCCGACGTGGCGTGGGCAGCACCGTCGACCGCGGAGTCGGACGGCTTCCGGTCGACAGGCCGACCGGCCGTTGGCCACTCGCCCCAACCCTCCCCCGCCGACCGGTCCCCCGAACCTGCACCAGTCGATCACTCCGACCAACCCGCACCAGCTAGTCGCTCCGCCCGACCCGGCGGCCCCGCCGACCACTCCCCCGGACCCGTGCCAGTCGATCACTCCGACCAATCCGCACCAACTAATCGCTCTGCCCGACCCGGCGGCCCCACCGACCATTCCCCCGGACCCGCACCAACCAATCGCACCGCCCAACCCACCCCCACCGACCACTCCCCCGGACCCGCAAGTCGCACCGTCCAATCCACCCCTGCCGATCACTCCCCCGGACCCGCGCCAGCCGACCATTCGCCTCGGCTGGCGTTGGCCGACCCGTCGCTCGACGCCATGGAGATCGACCTCCTCGCCGACGGGCGGGTCCTCGGCGCCCGGTCCACCCGTCTGCTCTCGGGCGGGCTGCCCGAGCTGGGCGCCGCGTTCGGCCAGGCGCTCGGGGCCGCCATCGCCACGATCGCCGCTGTCACCGGGGCGCGTGCCCGCGCGCTCGGCGCCATCGCCACCGACTCGATCGGCAACCGGCTGCTGTGGACGCCCGACCCGGAGCGCGCGATGGCCCTGGCCGAACCGCTGGTGGCCGCGATCGGCCTGGACCTGCCGAAGCCCCGTTTCGTGCGCGTCGGCCGGACGCCTGCCGTGCGCCGAGCCTCGTGCTGCCTGATCTACGAGGTCGGCAACCCGAAGTGCGTCAGCTGCCCGCGCCAGACGCCGGCCGAGCGCGAAGCACGCCTGCGCGCCGCTCTGGGCTGACCCGCGTCAGTCGAGGACGGTCAGCTCCAGCCCCCGCAGCCGGTCGGGGTCGGCGATGACCTCGATGCCGCTGATCCGGTCGCCGTCCACCTGGAACGCCAGGACGACCGACAGCCGGCCGTCCTGGATCCACAGCAGCCCGGGCGAGCCGTCGACGAGGACCAGCTCGCTGGCGCGGGCCCGTTCGGCGGCCAGCACCGCGCCCTTGCGCACGTTCTCGACACCGCGTAGCACCACCGGCGCCGGGCTCGGGCCGACGAACCGGTCCGCGTGCAGCACGACGTCCGGGTCGAGCAGGGCGAGCAGCGCGTCGAAGTCGCCACCACGGGACGCCGCCAGGAACGCCTCGACGACCTTGCGTCGTCTCGGCAAGTCCGCGTCCGTCGTCGAGCCGCCCTTGACCCGCCGCCGGGCCCGGCTCGCGAGCTGCCGCGCCGCGGCCGGGGTCTTGTCGATCATCGGCGCGATCTCGTCGAACGGCACGGCGAACATGTCGTGCAGCACGAACGCGACCCGCTCGGCCGGCGCGAGCGCGTCGAGCACCACCAGCAGCGCCAGCCCGACCGTGTCGGCCAGTTCCGCCTCCTGCTCGGGGTCCCGGCGGTCCGTACCCTGCTCGGGCCGGCCGTCCAGCGACTCCTCGCGGTGGTTGCGACGGGTCCGCAGCATCGACAGGCACACCCGTGCGACGACGGTCGTCAGCCACGCGCCGACGTTCTCGACCTCGCCGAGCTCGGTGCGGTCGAACCGCAGCCAGGCCTCCTGGAGGGCGTCGTCGGCTTCGCTCGCCGAACCGAGCATCCGGTAGGCGACCGCGCGCAACCGCGGCTGCTCCTGCTCGAACCGCTCGGTCAGCGTGTCCACAGTGTCCTGTTCCTCCCGCCGGCTCCGTAGCAGTAGACCCCGCGGCGGCGGCCGATGTGACCGGAACGCGAGTGATCCGGGTCATTCCCGGCGGTGAACCGCCCTCCTCGGCTCGTACCGGCAAGGTCGCCCGCAGCCCTAGCCCGACCAAGCCCGTCCGTTCCACGGGTTCGTCCGCCGCGCCGGTCGTCCACCACCAGCGCGACCTTCCGGCGGCCGGCGGCGACGTTCCGGAACTTGCGGGTCGCCAGGACGGCACCGGTGCCGCCGACCGCTCAGAGCACGCAGAACTCGTTGCCTTCGGGATCCGCCATCACCAAGTGGTCGGGACGCCCGTCCAACCGGTCTTCACGTAGCACGGTCGCCCCGGCCGCCGTGAGCCGGGCGACCGCCTCGACGACCCGCTCCCAGCGCGTCTCCCACGGCACCTCGCGACCCCCGCCGGCCTGGACGTCCAGGTGGAGACGGTTCTTCACGACCTTCGCCTCGGGAACCTTCAGGAAGCTCATGCTCGGCAGGACGCCCTCGGGATCGCTCAGGAACGCGCCGCCGTCCCACTCCGCCTCGGGCACGCCCTGCTGCTCGAACCACGCTTCCCAGCTCGCGAACCCCGCTGGTGGCGGGCGCTCGATGTAGCCGAGGGCCACTGCCCAGAACCTCGCGAGCTCGCGAGGTTCCGCGCAGTCGATCGTCAGGCTCCAGCGCACCGTCACGGACGAAGCGTAGCCGCGAGAAGCGCCACCGCGCCCTTCGCGACGGCGATCCCCCGTGCCGCGACGTGGTTTTCGTCCAGCGGCGCGGCCGGGTCCGAAACCATGACGCTGGTGACGAATGACCGGCCGTCCGCGGTGCGCGCCAGGTAGTTCAAGGTCAGCACGCCGGGTTCGCTGCCACCCTTGAACCAGACGTCCGGGAACTTCGCCCGATCGAGCCCCAGGCTGCCGTCGTTCAGCGACAGCGCGTGCCCGATCTCCGGCTGGTTTTCCTTCTGCAGTCCGGAAAACGCCCGGCAGATGTCGTCCGGCGAACCGAACCACTCGATGTCGTCGATCTTCTCGGGTGCCTGCCAGCCTTGGAGACCGGTGAGCTGGAGCCGTTCCAGTCCGGCGACCGCCGCCGGACGCGCCCAGCGCGGCAACGCCAGGTAGGCATCGGCGCGAGCCGGGTACTGCGTGGCCTTGAGCTCGAACATCGCTTTCGTGGTCAGGAACGGGATGTTCGCCGACGGCCGCTGGTTCCCGAAGGCGATCAGCTGCCGCTGCACGGCCTCCCGGCCCAGTCGGCGGATCAGGTGGTCGGTCGCGGTGTTGTCGCTGATCGAGATCATCTTGTCGGCGTACGCGGAGAGCGGGAGCTGCGTGCCGGCCGGTTCGTTCTGCAGCACGCCGGACGGTAGGCTCTTCCAGTCGTCGCGGATCGCCAGCTGCTCGGTCCAGGACGCCTTGTGCTCGGCGACCGCCTTGCCGAGCGCACCCAGGACGTAGAGCTTGAAGGCCGAGCCCAGCGGCCGTTGCACGTCGTCGCGGACGCCGTGCACGTCCCGGCAGCGCCCGTCCGGGAGGATCTCCGACGCGCCGAACGACACGCGGGCGCCGAGCTCCGCGAGCTGCGTGTCGACTTCCGGCCAGGATGCCGGGACCGGGTCGTCCGGGCTCGTCTTGAGCCCGTCGATCAGCCCGGCCTGGTCGACGTGGAGATCGAGCAGGTAGTCGTCGGCGGCCCCGTGAACCGCGGCCTCGACGTGATCCGGCGCCTCGGTGACGATCCGTTCGACCTCGCTCGGACCGAGCTTGGCCAGGCCGCCGTTGACGCCCGCCGGGCCGCCGACGGCGGTCAGCAGGACTTGGGCGACGTGCTCGCGCACCTCGGCGTCGGACACCGGGACGCGCCCGGTCGCGTCGACGACCCATTCGAGCTGGTTCGCCGCCGTGGGCACTTCGGCGGCCTGGGCGGCCGGAGCCACCAGCGGCGCCAGGACCGCCAGCACGCCCGCTATCGCTGTCTTCATCTTTCCCCCTGTGCTGCCATCGTTCCCCCTTGGTCACCGGCTACTCTTCGGGCGGCCGGATCCACAACCCGGCCACCTGGCCGTCTTCGCGGTAGGTCACCAGCACGGTCCGGTCACCGGCCTCGAAAGCCAGCGGCATGTGGACGACCGTGTACTCGCCCGTGGACCGCGCATACGGCTCCCCCATCCGCTCGTACCGGCCGACCGACCCGGCCACCTGGGCCCAGGCGAGCCGCAGCTCGTCTTCCCCGACGGCTTCGCGCATGCGGTCGTCGAAGTCCCGGCGTACCTGGTGCCACTGGCAGTCGACGAGCTCCGCCACGAGCCCCTCGGCGCGGTGGATCACGTCGGGCGGCCTCAACTCCGTCATCGACGCGCCCGTCGCCGGGTCGACCGGCCGGCCGAACCGCTGGAAGGCGGCCTGCCGGCTGGTGCCCAGCAGGTCGCCGAGCTCCTGCCAGGTGTGCCCGGCCGCCCTGGCCGCGTCCACGGCGTCCCGCAGTGTCGCTTCGGCGTCACGGACCTTCCGCAGCGCCTCGCCGACGGCGGCCAAGGGCTTTCCTTGCACGGTGTCAAGAGTGGATTGACGCGGCCGAGTTGTCAAGTCGTTCTTTACGTGCGCCCGCTGGCGGCGGGCGGCGCTTCGGCAGGTGGCGTCGCAGTACTGGCGATTCCGGCCCGCTCCTCGCCGAGGTGGCAGCGGCTTGCCACACGCAGCACATTTCATGCTTTCGAGTGTAGCGCACGGAATTTGAAATCGTGCTACGCTCGGCAGCACGAAATGGCCTCGCCCACCACTTGGAAGGCGTGGCCACCCGGAGGGGAGGACGGTTACGGTGAGAACCGATGAGTGAACGCACCTGGGGCTTCCGCACCCGCGCACTGCACGCGGGCGGCACCCCCGATCTGGCGACCGGCGCGCGGGCCGTGCCGATCTACCAGACCACGAGCTTCGTCTTCGAGGACGCCGCCGACGCGGCGAACCTCTTCGCGCTGCAGAAGTACGGCAACATCTACAGCCGGATCGGGAACCCGACCGTGGCCGCGTTCGAGGAGCGGATCGCCAGCCTCGAAGGCGCCATCGGCGGCGTCGCCACCGCGAGCGGGCAGGCCGCGGAGTTCCTCACCTTCAGCGCGCTCACCGAGGCGGGCGACCACATCGTGTCGGCGAGCGGCCTCTACGGCGGCACGGTCACCCAGCTCACCGGCACGCTCCGGCGGTTCGGCGTGGAGACGACGTTCGTCAGCGGCGGCATCGACGACTACGCGGCCGCGATCACCGATCGGACCCGGCTGCTCTACACCGAGGTGATCGGCAACCCCGGCGGCGGCATCGCCGACCTCGCGGCGCTGGCGGATCTCGCGCACTCCCACGACATCCCGCTGGTGGTGGACGCGACGCTGGCGACGCCGTACCTGTGCCGCCCGATCGAGCACGGCGCCGACATCGTGGTGCACTCCGCGACGAAGTTCCTCGGCGGCCACGGGACGACGCTCGGCGGGATCGTCGTCGAGTCCGGCAAGTTCGACTGGGGCAACGGGAAGTTCCCGCGGATGACCGAGACCGTGGACAGCTACGGCGGCCTCAGGTACTGGGAGAACTTCGGCGAGTACGCGTTCTGCACGCGGCTGCGCGCCGAGCAGCTGCGGGACATCGGTGCGGTCCTCTCACCTCACTCGGCTTTCCTGCTGCTGCAAGGGGTCGAGACACTGCCGCAGCGGATGGACGCGCACGTGGCCAACGCCCGAGCGGTCGCCGAGTATCTCCAAGCGGACTCGCGGGTGGCGTGGGTCTCGTACGCCGGGCTGCCCTCCCACCCGCACCACGAGCTGGCGAAGAAGTACCTGCCGGCGGGGCCGGGCGCGGTGTTCTCGTTCGGCATCGACGGCGGCCGCGCGGCGGGCGAGAAGTTCGTCGAATCGGTGGAGCTGCTGTCGCACCTGGCGAACGTCGGCGACGCGCGGACGCTCGTGATCCACCCGGCGTCGACCACGCACGCGCAGCTGTCGGAGGACCAGCTCGCGGCCGCGGGCGTCGGGCCCGACCTGATCCGGCTGTCGGTCGGCCTGGAGGACGTCGACGACATCCTCTGGGACCTCGACCAGGCGCTGGGGAAGGCGGTGGCCGGATGATGCCCGCGGTCGGAGCGGTCGAGCGGCGGGCGATCCTCGGCCGGACGAAGTCGGTGACCTTGGTGGGCGCGTCCGCCAACCCGGCGCGGCCCAGCTACTTCGTCGCGACGTACCTGCTCTCGTCGACGCGCTACGAGGTCAACTTCGTCAACCCGCGACTGGAGACGTTGTTCGGGAAGCCGGTGTACGCCTCACTCAAGGACATACCCGGGGAACCGGACCTGGTCAGCGTGTTCCGCAAGCACGACGACCTGCCCCAGGTGGCCGAAGAGGTGATCGACGCCGGCGCGCGGACGCTGTGGCTGCAGCTCGGGTTGTGGCACGAGCCCGTGGCCGAGCGGGCGCGGGACGCCGGGCTGGACGTCGTGATGAACCGGTGCGTGAAGATCGAGCACGCGCGTTTCGCGGGCGGGCTGCACCTGGCCGGGTTCAACACCGGCGTGATCAGCTCACGGCGGCAGTCGGCGCCCTAGGGAAGAGAACGACCGTTCCCGCTGTTGGCCCGACTATGACCCTGGGGATCACGTTGTCCGGCGGCCCGACCGCACTCCTGGAACTGGGCGGCGTCCGGCTGCTCACCGACCCGACCTTCGACCCACCCGGTGACCACCCGGTCGGCGAGCGCGTGCTGGTCAAGACCGAGGACTCGGTGCTGACCGAGGACGCGGTCGGCGTGGTGGACGCCGTCCTGCTCTCCCACGACCAGCACCCCGACAACCTCGACGACCGCGGCCGCGCGTACCTCGCCACGGTGCCGCTCACGCTGATCACGCCCGTCGGTGCCGCGAGGCTCGGCGGGACCGCCAAAGGCTTGGCGCCCTGGGAGGAAACGCGAATAGGACCATTGACCGTCACCGCCGTCCCGGCATTGCACGGACCGGCGGGCGCTGAGCGGTTCACCGGGGACGTGACGGGGTTCGTGCTGACCGGCGACGGCCTGCCGACGGTGTACGTGAGCGGCGACAACGCCTCGGTCGACCTGGTGCGGGAGATCGCCGCACGGTTCCGCGTCGACATCGCGGTGCTCTTCGCCGGCGCTGCTCGGACCGTCTTCTTCGACGGCGCTCCCCTGACGTTGACCAGTGCGAACGCCGTCGAAGCGGCGAAGGTACTCGACGCGGCGAAGGTCGTCCCGCTGCACTTCCGCGGCTGGCAGCACTTCAGCGAAGGCCCGGACGCGCTCCGCAAGGAGTTCGAGGCGGCCGGCCTGGCCGACCGGCTGGTCCTCCTGGAACCCGGGGAGCACGCGGAGGTCTGACGCCGGAAGTGCACGGAAGGCCGATTCCACCGCAACCAGGCGGACGGCCGACTCCACCGCAAGCGCGCGACGGTCCGATGCCGACCACGACCGCGGAGGGCCGACGCCAACCGCGAGTGCGCAGGGCCAACGCCGACCATGAGCGCCGCGGGGCATCCCGATCGGATCCAGACAGACGGCTGACTCCGCCCTCGACGCCTACAGCCGTCTGCCCACCGGCGGGCAGACGGCTGATTGCCTCGAGACCGCGGGGCCGTCCGGACTGACTGCCGTAGCCCAGCCCCTGTCGCTCCCGGGCGCGCGGCGCACCACCGAGCGTCCGTGAGAGGCTGGCGACATGGCCAAACCGACCCCGCTGCAGTTCCGCAACCTCCTGGTCGCCCTCCTGGCGGCGGCGTGCTTCGTCTGGAGCATCGTGACGGGCCTGCCGTGGTGGGTGAGCGCGATCGTCGGGTGCGCATGCGTCCTGTCGCTGGCCTCCGCCTACCTCAACCGCCCCGGCGCGAACAGCTAGCGCGTCTTGGCGTAGCGGGCCTTCAGGTTCGTCCGGCCCGCTTCGGTCAGCCGGCCGAACAGGCGAAGCCGGGCCAATCCACCGTCCGGATAGATGTCCAGGCGGGCTTCGGTGACCTCCGGGCCGTCCTTCAGCGCGAACCGGTGGCGGGTGTCCGGCTGCAGGCGAGTCTTCGGCAGCAGGTCGACCCACTCCCCGTACGTGTCGCGGCCGCTGATCGACGCCCAGCCGGGGGCGTTGCCCTTGAGGTTGCTCGTGTCCAGCTCGGCGAACCGGACGATGCCCGCGCCCGCCAGGCGCAGCGTCAGCCAGTCGTTGCCGTCGTCGCGGCGGCGAGCCGTCTCCCAGCCCTCGGCCTGATGCGCGGCCAGACCCGGCGAAAGCACGTTGTTCGGCGACGAATAGAACTTGTTGCTGCACCCGGTGACCAGGGCGCCGTTCTCCAGGGCCGCCAGGTCGAGCGCGTCGAGGTCGAGCAGGTCGGGGTCCGGGATCGGGGCGCCGTGGACCCGGAGCCGGGCGACGCCGCCGTCCGGGTGCTGCGTCAGCCGCACGTGCGTGTACCGGCGGGAACCGTTGACCGCGTAGAAGTTCTCCGTGTGCCCGGCCGCCGGGGCGCGGTCGACCAGGACGTCCCAGTCCGCTTCGGTCACCTCGGCCGCCGACGGGTAGCCCGGCACCGACGCCGCCTCCACCGAGACGAACGGCGGGTAGTTGCCCTTGAAGAACGCGGTGTCGACGACGACGCCGGTGACCGTGCCGGCCAGGCCGAGCCGCACCACGGCCTGGTCGTCGCCCGGTTCGCGGTGACGGCGGGTCTCCCAGCCGTCGTAGACCTGGCCCTTCGGGCCGAACGTCTCGGCGCGGTGCGCCGGCGCCCACGGGTTGACCAGGTTCTCCTTCTCGGCGAACAGCTCGTCGGTTGCCCACATCACCGTCCCGCCGAAGCGGCGTGACGCGAGGTCGGGCAGTTCTGTCCACTCAGGACGATCAGACGACAACACAGCCTCCATTTCAGCAGTCCCCCCGGGTCAGCAACTCACCGTGTGGCTCGTCGCCGGTGATTTCGGTGCCCCGCAACCAGGTCGAGCGCACGACGCCGGCGAGCGGCCGCCGGTCGTAGGCGCTGACCGGGTTGCGGTGCTTCAGCTTCGCGACGTCGACCACGAACGCCTCGTCCGGCGCGAACACGCAGAAGTCGGCGTCGTAGCCGGCCGCGAGGTGGCCCTTGCGGCGCATCCCGGCCTGCGCGGCCGGGCGCTCCGCCATCCAGCGGACGACGTCGGTGAGCGCGAAGCCGCGTTGGCGCGCCTGCGTCCAGATCGCCGGCAGCCCCAGCTGCAGGCTCGAGATCCCGCCCCACGCGAGCCCGAAATCGCCGCTGTCGAAGCGTTTCAGCTCCGGCGTGCACGGCGAATGGTCGCTGACGATCGTGTCGATCAAGCCGTCGGCGAGCCCCTGCCAGAGCAGCTCGCGGTTGGCCGCCTCCCGGATCGGGGGGCAGCACTTGAACTGCGTCGCGCCGTCGCGGATCTCCTCGGCGATGAAGCTGAGGTAATGCGGGCACGTCTCGGCCGTCAGCGCCACGCCGTCACGGCGCGCCGCCGCGACCAGCGGCAGGGCCTCCGCGGACGACAGGTGCAGGATGTGCGCCCGCGCGTCGTTCCGGCGGGCCGCGTCGATCACGTGCGAGATCGCGAGGTTCTCCGCGAGCCGCGGCCGGGACCGCAGGAAGTCGACATAGCGACCGCCGTGCGGCTCTGGCGCTTCGTCGATCTCGTGGGCGTCTTCGGCGTGGACGATCATCAGCGCGTCGAAGGAACTCAGCTCCCGCAACGCTTCGTCGAGGCCGGCCGGGTCGAGCGGCGGGAACTCGTCGACGCCCGAGTGGAGCAGGAAGCACTTGAAGCCGAACACGCCCGCGTCGTGCAGGCCGCGCAGATCCGCGACGTTGCCCGGGATCGCGCCGCCCCAGAAACCGACGTCGACGTGCACCCGGCCGGTCGCCGCCTGGCGCTTGATCTCCAGGGCCGCGACGTCGACGGTCGGGGGCAGGCTGTTGAGCGGCATGTCCACGATCGTGGTCACCCCGCCGGCAGCGGCCGCTCGCGTCGCCGTCTCGAAGCCCTCCCACTCCGCGCGGCCGGGATCGTTGACGTGGACGTGCGTGTCGACGAGTCCGGGCAGCAGCACGACGTCGTCGCCGAGGTCGAGCACGCGGTCGCCGGACAGCGAAGCGCCGCCGGGTTCGACCGCGACGATCCGGCCGCCGTCGACGCCGACGGTCGCCGGAACCTCGCCGTCGGCCGTCACGGCCCGGGCTGCGCGCACCACAAGATCCATCCGAAAACCCTTCTCCGGGAGGATTGACCACCGTCGATTCCACAGAACGGAAAGACGGTTTCGCACAACGACAGTAACCACGGCGCGCGCCGCTCGTCAACGACGGACGCGGCGCGTTGCCAATCCGGCCGAAAGCAGGCGGAGACGGTCCCAAGTCCACCCGCTCGCCGGCACTCGTTCCGCCGTGGCTGCCGGTCGAACGGCAACAGTCGACGCAGTACGGTCATCCTCGTGCGGCTTGAAGCGGAGTTCACCAGCGAACCTTTCCACGGCGAGGGTTCGCCGCCCGAGCACGCCGTCGCCGCGCGCGACGCCGCCGCGGAAGCCGGACTGGAGACCGACTTCGGACCGCTCGGGACGCTCGCCCGAGGCGAGGCGAAGGAGCTGTACGCCGCGCTTCCGGCGATCGCGAAGGCCGCGCTGGACGGCGGCGCCACCCGCGTCACGCTGCAGCTGCGCCGCGCCGACGACGACCGGAGCGCCCCCGTCGTCGAGCTGAACGACGCGCTCGCCCGGCTGATCGCCGACGTCGAGCGGGAACTCGGCGCCAAGCTGGGCGAGCTCGACCGGCCCGGCAAGCAGCGCGCGGTCCGGCTGCTGCGCGAACGCGGGGCCTTCGGCCTGCGGAAATCCGTCTCCTCGGTGGCCGACGCGCTGGGCGTCACGCGGTTCACCGTCTACAACTACCTCAACCGGGAAGCGGACTGACCAGCGCGTTCAACAAAATGTTGACGGAGCTCCGGCGCCAACGTACGGTCAGCGGGACGCCACTCACGAGGAGTCCCCGTGCCGCTCACCCTCACCGACTTCAACGTCGCCGACGCCGATGACGTGCGTCCGGCGCTGACCGCCTGCCTCGCCGTCCCCCGCTGGGTGGACGCGATTCTCGAGCACCGGCCCTACGAAAGCCGGGAGGCGCTGATCGCCGCCGCCGAGCGTCCGTTGAGCAGCGACGAGATCCGGCAGGCCATGGCCGCGCACCCCCGGATCGGCGAACAGCCGGCGGACGGCTGGGCCCGTTCCGAACAGTCCGGTGTGGACAACGCCGACGCGTTCGTCGCGGCGAACGCCGAGTACGAGGCCAAGTTCGGACACGTGTACCTCGTCTGCGCCAGCGGCCGCAGCGGCGAAGAGCTGCTGAAGATCCTGCAGGCCAGGCTCGACAACGACGCCGCGACCGAGCTGGCCGTCGCCGGCCGGGAACTCCTGAAGATCGCCGAACTCCGACTCGCGAAAGCGGTGACCGCGTGAGCCTCGTGACCACCCACGTCCTCGACACGGCGACCGGACGCCCCGCCAAGGGCATCGCCGTCCGGTTCGAGACCGCCGAGGGGAAGCCGATCGCCGACGGGCGCACCGACGACGACGGCCGCATCCGCGACCTCGGCCCCGAGACCCTGGACCCCGGCGCCTACCGGCTCGTCTTCGACACCGGCGCCTACCTGGGCCCGGACGCCTTCTTCCCGGAGGTGGCCCTCACCTTCCGGATCGCCGACGGCACGTCGCACCACCACGTGCCGCTCCTGCTCAGCCCGTTCGCCTATTCGACCTACCGAGGGAGCTGAACCGTGGCCATCACCCTGGGCCCCAACCAGTACGGCAAGGCGGAGGTCCGCCTGGTGACGGTGCGCCGCGACGGCCCCGTGCACCACCTCAAGGACCTCACCGTGTCGACGTCGCTGCGCGGCGAACTCGCCGCGACGCACCTCACCGGCGACAACGCCGGCGTGCTCGCGACGGACACGCAGAAGAACACCGTGTACGCCTTCGCGAAGGAGGCGCCGGTCGGCGAGATCGAGGACTTCGCGCTGCGCCTGGCCCGCCACTTCGTCGGCACGCAGGAGAACATCACCGGCGCGCGGATCAAGATCGACGAGCACGGCTGGGACCGCATCGCGGTCGGCGGCGAGCCGCACGACCACGCGTTCAGCCGCTCCGGCGACGAGCGGCGCACCACCGCGGTGACGGTCCGGGACGGGCGCGCGTGGGTCGTCTCCGGCATCGACGGTCTGACCCTGCTCAAGTCGACGGGTTCGGAGTTCCACGGCTTCCCGCGCGACCAGTACACGACCCTCGCCGAGACCGACGACCGCATCCTCGCGACGGCCGTGACGGCGAAGTGGCGCTACCAGGGCGAGGGCATCGACTGGGCGGAGAGCCACCGCGAGATCCGGCGGCTGATGCTGGAGACGTTCGCGACCAAGCACAGCCTTTCGCTGCAGCAGACGCTCTACGCGATGGGTTCGGCCGTGCTGGAGGCGCGGTCGGAGGTGGCAGAGGTCCGGCTGTCGCTGCCGAACAAGCACCACTTCCTGGTGGACCTGAGCCCGTTCGGGTTGAAGAACGACAACGAGGTGTTCTACGCGGCGGACCGGCCGTATGGGCTGATCGAGGGCACCATCGTGCGCGACGACGCCGAGGACGCCGGTCCGGCCTGGGACATCCACTAACGCAGCCCCCGCCCTCTCCGGGGGGACGGCCCCGCATCCAGTGTATCGGGGGTGGCCGACGAAACCCGCGAAAAGCCGTGGTCGGCGCCGGCTTGTCCACATCGCCGCCGGGGTGTGGACAAGCCGGAATCGGTAGAACGCTCTAGTGAGCGAGTATCCTCGGATCCGTGGCAGGGACCAAGGAACGCATCATGGCCGCCGGCGCGGAACTGTTTCGGCGCAACGGCTACAGCGGTACCGGGCTCAAGCAGATCGTCACCGAGGCGAATGCTCCCTTCGGGTCGCTCTACCACTTCTTCCCCGGTGGCAAGGAGCAGCTCGGCCAAGAGGTCATCCGCTCCTCCGGGCTCGCCTACATCCAGCTCTTCGACCTCTTCATCGCGCCCGCGCCCGATCTCGTCAGCGGGATCGAGGCCTTCTTCGCCGCCGGGATCGCGACGCTCGAAGCCACCGACTACGTCGAAGGGTGCCCGATCGCGACCGTCGCCCTGGAGGTCGCCGCGACCAACGAGCCGCTGCGGCAGGCCACCGCCGACGTCTTCACCGCGTGGATCGACGCCGGGACCGAGAAGTTCGGCGAGTTCGGGCTGACCCGGGAAGCCGCGCGGACGCTCACCATCACCGCCGTCAACAACCTCGAAGGCGCCTTCGTCCTCTGCCGGTCGCTGCGGGACACCGAGGCCATGGCCGTCGCGGGGGCAGCGACCGTGGACGTTGCCCGTCGACTTCTCAACGAGAACGCACAACTTTAGTCGGTAATCCAACACGAATACTCAAAATGGCGCTTGACCGCGCAGCATCCGACACGGATGCTGCGCAGTGCTGGTCCACCAGTGGTCTAGTCCTCCTGCCTCACACCGCCGTCCGGTTGGGAGCCGCCATGCGCCGAGTCTTCGCCGTCCTTGCCACCGCCCTCGCGGCCGCCGCCCTGAGCAGCCCGCCCGCCGACGCCCTCGAAAACGGGCTCGCCCGGACGCCGCCGATGGGCTGGAACACCTGGAACACCTTCGAGTGCAACATCAACGAGACGCTCGTCAAGCAGACCACCGACCTCATGGTCAGCTCCGGGATGCGCGACCGCGGCTACACCTACGTCAACCTCGACGACTGCTGGATGACGCACAGCCGTGACGCCGCCGGCCACCTCGTCGCCGACTCCGCGAAGTTCCCCAGCGGCCTCAAGGCGCTCGGCGACTACATCCACGCACGCGGGATGAAGTTCGGGATCTACGAGAGCGCCGGCAGCGAAACCTGCCAGCACTACCCCGGCAGCCTCGGGCACGAGCAGACCGACGCGAACAGCTTCGCGAGCTGGGGCGTCGACTACCTCAAGTACGACAACTGCGGCAGCCCGAGCGGCGAAACCCAGCAGGACTACGTCCGCCGCTACTCCGCGATGCGCGACGCGCTCAAGGCCACCGGCCGCCCGATCGCCTACAGCATCTGCGAATGGGGGAACTTCAGCCCGTCGACGTGGGCGCCGGACGTCGGCAACCTGTGGCGCACCACCGGCGACATCACCAACAACTGGGGCAGCATCGACTCGATCTACCACCAGAACGTCGGTCTCGCGTCCGCCGCGAAGCCCGGCGCGTGGAACGACCCGGACATGCTCGAAGTCGGCGACGGCATGGACTTCCAGGAAGACCGCGCGCACTTCACGCTCTGGGCGGCGATGGCCGCGCCCCTGATCGCCGGCGCCGACCTGCGCAGCGCCAGCGTCGCCACCTTCTCGACGTACCTCAACTCGGACGTCATCGCCGTCGACCAGGACCCGCTCGGCAAGCAGGCGACGCGCATCGCGACCGGCGGCGGGCTCGACGTCCTCGCGAAGCCACTCCAGGGCGGCGACGTCGCCGTCGTGCTGTTGAACGAAAACGGCACCACGAAGACCATCTCCACGACGGCCGCCGCGGCCGGGCTGCCCAGCGCGTCGAACTACCGGCTGACCAACCTGTGGTCGAAGGAGCTGACGACCAGCACCGGGACGATCAGCGCCAACGTGCCGTCGCACAGCACCGTCATCTACCGGGTGAAAGCCAATGCGAGCGGCAGCAGCATCGGCACCGCCCAGCCGCTGCAGGGCGCGTCGTCGTCACGCTGCATCGACATCAACGGCAACGTCACCACGCCCGGCACGAAGGTCGACATCTGGGACTGCGACGGCGGCTCAAACCAGAGCTGGACCTTCACCAGCGCCGGGGAGCTGAAGGCCGGCGGCCTCTGCCTGGACGCCTACGACGGCGGTACGGCCGCGGGGACGAAGCTGATCGTGTGGACGTGCCACGGCGGCGCGAACCAGAAGTTCAAGCTGAACCCGGACGGCTCGATCACCGGCACCCAGACCGGCCTGTGCGTCGACGTCACCGGCGGCGACAAGCCCGCCGGCAACGTCAACGGCGTCCAGCTGGAACTCTGGGGCTGCAACGACGACGCCAACCAGAACTGGCAGCTCAAGTCCCCGTGAGGTGCTCCGGCCGCACCGGGACGCGCGTGAGCGCGAGCCCGGTCGCGGCGCGGATCGCCGCCACGATCGCCGGGGTCGACGAGATCGTCGGCGGCTCGCCCACCCCGCGCAGGCCGTACGGCGCGTGCGGGTCCGGGCGCTCCAGGACGTCGATGCTCATCGGCGGCATGTCCAGGACCGTCGGGATCAGGTAGTCGGTGAAGGAGGGGTTCCGGATCTTCCCGCCGGAGGTCTGGATCTCCTCCATCACCGCGAGCCCGAGTCCCTGCGCCGAACCGCCCTGGATCTGGCCGAGCACGGCCTGGGGGTTCAGCGCCTTGCCGACGTCCTGGGCGCAGTCCAGCGCGACCACCTTCACCAAGCCCAGTTCGGTGTCGACGTCGACGACCGCCCGGTGCGCGGCGAAGGCGTACTGCACGTGCGCGGTGCCCTGCCCGGTTTCCGGGTCCAGCGCAGAAGTCGGCCGGTGCCGCCATTCCACGGTTTCGTCGTGGACGTCGTCGCCGAGGACGTCCACCAGGTCGGCGAGCACCTGGCCGTCCGCCGCGACGAGCTTGCCGCCGACCACGCGCACCCGCTGGTCGAACCGGGACAGCAGCCGCGCCCGCACCGCCACGCAGGCGGCCTGCACCGCACCGCCGGTGACGTAGGTCTGGCGTGACGCCGACGTCGAGCCGCCGTTGCCGATCGAGGTGTCCATCGGCAGGACCGTGACCTGGTCGACGCCCAGCTCGGTCCGGACGATCTGCTGCATGATCGTGACGAGGCCCTGGCCGACCTCGCAGGCCGCGGTGTGCACGGTCGCGGCCGGTTCGCCGCCGACGAGCTGCAGGCGCACCCGGGCCGTCGAGTAGTCGTCGAAGCCTTCGGAGAAGCAGACGTTCTTGATCCCGACGGCGTACCCGACCCCGCGGACGACGCCTTCGCCGTGCGTCGTGTTCGACACCCCGCCCGGCATGTGCCGCAGGTCGAAGGGCCGCTCGGGCGGCATCGGCTTGGCCCGCACCAGCTCCAGCAGCTCCGCGACGGGGGCGGCCGAGTCGACGACCTGGCCGGTCGGCATGAGGTCGCCCTCGCTCAGTGCGTTGCGGACGCGGATCTCGACGGGATCGAGTCCGCAGGCGAGAGCGAGCTTGTCCATCTGCGACTCGTAGCCGAACGCCGCCTGCACCGCGCCGAAGCCGCGCATCGCGCCGCACGGCGGGTTGTTCGTGTAGGTGCCCCAGCAGTCGACCGACACACTGTCCACTTCGTACGGGCCGACGCCGAGCGTCGCGGCGTTCGCGACGACTGCGCCCGTCGAGGACGCGTACGCACCGCCGTCGAGGTACAGGCGCGTACGCACGTACACGAGCCGCCCGTCGTGGGTGGCGCCGTGCTCGTAGTACATCTTCGCCGGGTGGCGGTGGACGTGACCGTAGAAGGACTCTTCGCGGTTGTAGACCATCTTCACCGGCTTGCCGGTGTGCAGCGCCAGGAGGCACGCGTGCACCTGCATCGACAGGTCCTCACGGCCGCCGAACGCGCCGCCGACGCCGCCGAGCGTCAGTCGCACCTTCTCGACCGGCAGCCCCAGCGCGGCGACGATCTGCTGCTGGTCGACGTGCAGCCACTGCGTCGCGACGTACAGGTCGACGCCGCCTTCGGTGTCCGGCACGGCGAGCCCGGACTCCGGCCCGAGGAACGCCTGGTCCTGCATGCCGACCTCGTAGACGCCCGAGACCACGACGTCGGCGCGCAGGTCCTGAGGACCGCGGCGGATCTTCACGTGCCGGACGACGTTGCCGCCGTCGTGCAGCGAAGGCCCTTCGCCCGCGACGGCGGCTTCGGAGTCCGTCACCGGGGAAAGCTCTTCGTAGGAGACGACGATCCGCTTCATCGCGCGGCGCGCGGTTTCCGGGTGGTCGGCGGCGACCAGCGCGACCGGTTCGCCCTGGTAGCGCACGACTTCGGACGCGAGCACCGGCTGGTCGGAGTGCTCGAGGCCGTAGCGGTTGACACCGGGAACGTCCTCGTGCGTCAGCACCGCGTAGACGCCGGGCACCGTGAGGGCGTCAGTGATGTCGATCGCCGTGATCCGCGCGTACGGGTGCGGGCTGCGCAGGGTCACGCCCCACACCATGTCCTCGTGCCACAGGTCCGAGGAGTACGCGAACTCACCGCGGACCTTCACCGTCCCGTCCGGACGACGCGGCGACGTGCCGACGCCGTTGACCGTCTGCGTGGTGACGGAAGTGGTGGTCATCGGTCCTCCCGCAGCCTGGCGCTCGCGGCCGACAGGTCCCGGGCGATTTCGGACTCGTCGGCTTCGCGCAGCGTGGCGTCCTCGACGACGGCCTTGCCGCCGACGAACAGCCGGCGCACCGGCGGGGTGGTGCCCAGCACCAGCGCCGCGACCGGGTCGGTGATCCCGGCGTGGTTCAGCCCGGTCAGGTCCCAGACCGCGAGGTCGGCGAGCTTCCCGGGTTCGATCGACCCCAGGTCGTCCGCGCGGCCCAGGCAGCGGGCGCCGCCCATCGTGCCCATCCACAGCGCTTCCCGCGTGGTCAGCCCGCGCGGGCCGCCGCGCTGGCGAGCCTGCAGCAACGCCTGGTGCAGTTCCTCGCCGAGGCCGCCGGACTCGTTGGACGCGGCCCCGTCGGCGCCGAGGCCGACCGGGACTCCGGCGTCGAGCAGGTCGCGGATCGGCGCGATGCCCGCGCCGATGCGGCCGTTGGACGTCGGGCAGTGCGCCGAACCCGTGCCGGTCGCGCCGAAGCGGCGGATCGCCTCGGGCGCGAGGTGGATGGTGTGCGCGAGCCAGACGTCGTCGGCGAGCCAGCCGAGCTTGTCGGCGTACTCGGCGGGTGTGCAGCCGACCTCGGCGAGGCACTGCTTCTCCTCGTCGAGGGTCTCGGCGAGGTGGGTGTGCAGGCGGACGCCCTTGCGCCGCGCCAGCTCGGCCGCGCCGGACATCAGCCGCTCGGTGACCGAGAACGGCGAGCACGGGCCCGCGGCGATCTGCAGGTGCGCTTCCGGCGCGGCGTCGTGGAAGCGGTCGATCGCGGCTTCGGTGCCGGTCAGCGCGTCCTCGGTCGACTCGACGAGGTTGTCCGGCGGCAGGCCGCCGTCGGACTCGCCGCGGTCCATCGACCCGCGCACGACGTGCAGCCGGACGCCGATCCGCAGGCGGGCCGCGGCCAGCGCGGCGACCTGGTCGCCGCCGTCGCGCGGGAAGACGTAGTGGTGGTCGGCGACGGTCGTGCAGCCGGTCAGCGCCAGCCGTGCCATCCCGGCGGTGGCGGCGGCGTGCGTGATCTCGGCGTCGAGGCGGCCCCAGACCGGGTAGAGCGCGACCAGCCACTGGAAGAGCGTGTGGTCGGCGGCCAGCCCGCGGGTCGCCCACTGGTAGAGGTGGTGGTGGGTGTTGACCAGGCCGGGCGTGACCAGGCAGCCCGACGCGTCGACGCGCTCGTCGAACTCGCCCGTGTAGATGCCTTCGCCGACTTCGGCGATCCGGTCGTTCTCGACGACGACGTGCCCGCTCGCGTACTCCTCGCCGGTGACCGTGGCGATCGCGCCGCCGCTGATGAGCGTCCTCACGCGACAGCATCCTTTCCGACCGGACCCTTTGCCGCCGCGCGCACCGCGTCGAGGATCTTCTCGTAGCCCGTGCAGCGGCACAGATTGCCGGCCAGAGCCTCGCGGATCTCCTCGTCGGACGGATCCGGGACGCGGTTCAGCAGGTCGTGCGCGGCGACGACCAGGCCCGGCGTGCAGAAGCCGCACTGGACCGCGCCCTGGTCCACAAAGGACTGCTGGACGGGGTCGAGCGTGTCGCCGTCGGCCAGGCCCTCGACCGTGCGGACGACGCGGCCCTCGGCCTGCCCGGCCGCGACCAGGCAGGCGCACACCGGGACTTCGTCGAGGTAGACCGTGCACGAGCCGCATTCGCCCTGCTCACAGGCGTTCTTCGAGCCCGGCAGGCCGAGCCGTTCACGCAGCACGTACAGCAGGCTTTCGCCCTCCCAGACGTCGTCCGCCTGCCGTTGCTCGCCGTTGATCCTGACATTCAGGCGCATGCGCGCTCCCCCGTCCGGTGGTCGTCCCAGGCCCACGTCAACGTACGCCGCGCGAGTACCCTCAGCGCGTGCTTTCGATACGCGGCGCTGCCCCGGACGTCGTCGATCGGCGACGTCGCTTCGGCCACCAGCTCGCCGAAGCGGCGCTTCAGGGAGTCCGGCAACGCCTCCGTCGAGCCCCACGGCAGTTCGGCCGCGAGGAAGTCTTCGGCCGCGCGAGCCCGGCGCGGGGTCGGTGCGGCGGACCCGATCGCGGCGCCGACCCGGCCTTGCCGCAGGGAAAGCGCGAACGAGCAGACCGCGATGACCATGGCGTTGCGCGTCCCGACCTTGGCGAACTGCTGCGGCCCGGCGTGCGCGGGCAGGTGGACGGCGGTGATCAGCTCGTCCGGGTCGAGCGCGTGCCGTTTCACGCCGACGTAGAACTCCTCCGCGCGGAGGATCCGGGTCCCCCGGACGGAGGCCGCCTCGATCCGCGCGTCCAGGGCGAGCAGCACCGGGTGGGTGTCCCCGGCGGGCGAGGCCGCGCCGAGGTTGCCGCCGACGGTGCCGCGGTTGCGGATCTGGGGCGACCCGACCGTCCGGGACGCCATGGCGAGCGCCGGGACGGATTCACCCACTTCGGCGATGACGCGGGAGTACGGGACGCCGGCCCCGAGCCGGATCGTGCCGTCCGATGTGGACCATTCGGCCAGTTCGGGGACCGTGGTCAGGTCGAGCAGCGCTTCGGGGCGCCGGTGGTCGAAGTTCAGCTCGACCATGACGTCGGTGCCGCCGGCGATCGGCACGGCGTCCGGCCGCTCGGCCTTGAGGGCGAGGGCCTCGGCGAGCGTCGCGGGACGCAGGAACTCCACCGTCGTTGCTCCTTCGTGAGGGCGATAGACCAGTAGACGCCGAACCCGGTCCGGGCGGCAACGGCACGACGCATGAAACGCACCCGAGCGAAACCCGGGGGCTTTGTGCTTTCCTACAAGCCTCATGACGACGGTGAAAACTCTGCTCGGCCTGCCGGGGCTGCGGCTGCGCCCGCTGGCCGGGGCCGACCTGCTCGACCGGCCCGTGACGCGCATCTACGTCACGGAGCTGCCTGACCCCGGACGGTACCTGTCGGCGGGCGAGCTGGTGCTGTCCGGCCTGCTCTGGTGGCGGCGCCCGGGCGACGCCGAGCCGTTCGTGGCCGCGCTGGCCAGGGCGGGTGCGGCCGCGCTGGCCGCGTCCGGCGCCGACTCCGGCGGGATCCCGGACGAGGTCGTCGAGGCCTGCGAGCGGCACCGGATCCCGCTGCTGGAGGTGCCGGCGGACCTGTCGTTCTCGGTGATCACCGAGCAGGTGGTGCTCGCGCTCGCGGCCGCGTCCGAGAGTGCGCGCAAACGTTTGCAGGCCGCCGCGGACGCGCCCGTCGAGACGCTGCTGGCGAGCGCGTCGGCGGAGCTCGGCCTGCCCTGCTGGGTGCTGTCCGGCCTCGGCCGGGTGGTCGCCGGGGCCGCCGCGCTGCCGGTACCGGCGCCGGACGTCATCCGGCGGTACGCGGCGAAGGAATCCGGGTCGCTGACGGTGGTCCCGGTCGAGGGACGGCACGCGGTGCCGTGGCTGGTCGCCGTCGGCGGGTCGTTGAGCACCGCGCAGGCCGAGCTGGCCGAGGAGCTGGCCGGGCTCGTGGGGGTCACGCGGGCTCGTTCGTCGTCGCCTGACGTCGAGTTGCCCGACTCGGCGCGCGTGGTCGCGTTGCGGACCGAAGGCAGCGACGAAAGCCGGGACGTCCTTCGGGAGCTGCTGCCGGACGGACTTCTGCTCGAGTCCACTGGGGACACTTCGTACGCGGCGACCGCGGGCCGGCCTTCCGCGGTTGAGCTGTCCACTGTGGAACCTTTGCTTCGAGCGCGGCGGATCCTCTGCGGTGTCAGCGATCCCGCGTCACGCGGGGAGGCACGCGAGGTCGCGGGGTACGCGCTGGCCGTGGCGGCCCGGCGGCCGGGACGCGTCGTGGTCGTCCCGGCGGCCGAGGTGGACGTGCACCAGCTGCTGCTGGCCGGGGCCCCCGACGGGCTGCGCGCGGCGGTGCGGCGGCGCGTCCTCGGGCCGCTGCTGGACTACGACGCCGAGCAGCACACGGACCTGGTGCACACGGTCCGGGTGTTCCTGGAGTGCTCGGGGTCGCCGACGCGGGCGGCGAAGGCCCTGCACGTCCACGTCAACACGCTGCGCTACCGCATCGGCCGGGCGGGCGAGCTGCTCGGCGCGGACCTGACGGAGTTCACCGACCAGCTCGACGTCTACCTCGCACTGCGCGCCGGCGATCAAGCGGGATGATGGACGGCGTGGACCCGGAGATCACGACGGCCCGGCAGGCGGGGTACGACCCGCGCGTGCTGGCCTTCGGGCGGCTGCAGGGCGCGGCGAACCGGCTGGAGTACCTGCTCGGGCGGGCGCTGGAACGCGAATGCGGGATCACGCACCTGATGTACGAAGTGCTGCTGATCGTGGGCCGCGCGGGCGCGGACGGGCTGACGATGCGCTCGATCGCCCAGGAGCAGGTGCTCACGACCGGCGGCGCGACCCGGCTGGTCGACCGGATGGAATCACTCGGCCTGGTGACGCGGACGGCGTCGGCGCGCGACCGCCGGGTGCAGCTGGTGCGGCTGACGTCACTGGGTGAGGAGACGACGGTCCGGGCGAGCCGGCTGCACGTCGAGAACATCGAGCAGTTCTTCTTGCGGCCGTTGCCGCCGGACCACCGCGAGCGGTTCGCCGAGGACCTGCGGAGGCTCAGCCACTTCGCCCGGGACGCCCTCCCGCGGTTGCGTTAGAGCAGCGTCGCCGCGACCAGCCCGAGGAACAGCAGCGGAGCGGCTCCGGTGGCGAACTTGCGGGCTTTCAGGTGCGCGACGATCGCGCCGACGTAGAAGAGGACGAGACCGATCGCGGCGGCCACGCCCAGCGGTGCGAAGCCCAGCAGGCCGGCGAGCAAGCCTGCCGCGCCGGCGAGCTTGAGCGTGCCCAGCACGGGCAACCAGCTCGGCGGGACGTCGACGGCGTTCGAGGTGGCCAGCACGAACGGGGCCTTGACCAGGTCGGCGGCGCCGATTCCGGCGTTCAGGACGATCACGGTGACGACGAGGGCGGTGTGCATGCCCTCCCGACGGGCCGGGCGCCGGGAAGGTGACCGGCCTGCGGCACACTCGCCCCGTGGGCAAGCAGAAGCGACGCGTCCCGGCCGAAGGGACCCAGCGGCCTCGGACCGCCGAAGAGTTCGGCGACGCGCTGCTGGCCGCTGCCTCCGAGACCGCGAAGGGAGTCCGCGGCGCGGCCGGGCACCATGCTGATCAGCTGGCGCCGGATGTCGAGCTGCCGGCCGAGGCGGCCGAAGGTGCCCGCCGGGCCGGGCACTTCCTGATCTCCCGGGCCTGCCGGAGCGGCTGGCTGCCCGAAGACCTCGGCCAGGCGGCCCGGCGGCGGGTCGACGAGTTCGCCCGGTCCTTCGTACTCGACGCACTCGTCGCGTACGCCGAGCAGCTCGATGCCCCATCCTGGCGGGACCGGCTCGACGAGGTGGGCGCCGTCCGGTGGTGGACGGCGTCCGAGCCGCACCTGGCGCAGTGGGCGGCGAAGCACATCCTGACCCCGGCCGAGGCGCTGACCTCCGTCATCGAAGCCCTCGGCTTCCTGATGACCTTGCCCGTCCTGACCCCGCCGGGGACGGCGACACCGGACCGTTCGGCGCACCACGCCGTCGACGAAAAGAAGCTGAGCCGGGTCCGCGCGCTGCTGGCCAAGGCCGAGTCGAGTTCGTTCCCGGAGGAGGCCGAAGCCCTTACGGCGAAGGCGCAGGAACTCATGACCCGGTACGCCTTCGACCGCGTGCTGGTCGAGGCCGGCGAGTCCCGGCCCGACGTGCCCGCGTCCCGCCGGATCTGGCTCGACACCCCGTACGTCGACGCCAAGTCGCTGCTGGTCCACGTGGTCGCGAAGGCCAACCGCTGTCGCGCCGTCTTCGACGCGCGCTGGGACTTCGTCACCGTGGTCGGCGACGAGGACGACCTGGACGCCGTCGCGCTGCTGACGACGTCCCTGCTCGTCCAGGCGACGCGGGCGATGATCGCCGACCCCGCCGGCCGGGACCGGGCGTTCCGGAAGTCGTTCCTCGTCGCTTACGCCACCCGGATCGGCGAGCGTCTCGAACGGGCCGCCGCGGCGACGCTCAAGGCCACGCCCGACCCGGACCGGCTGCTGCCGGTGCTGGCGTCGCACGAGCTGAGGGTGAACGCGGCCTTCACCACACTCTTCCCGCAGGTGGTGGGCAAATCGGTGACCGTGCGCAGCCACGAGGGCTGGGACGCGGGCCGCGAGGCCGCCGACCGCGCCCGGCTCGGCGACACCCGCTCGTGAGTGAGAAACAGTGTTCTAGCCCTGTTTCCCACTCACGACCCTCACGCGAGCCGCAGCGCGTACTTCTCCAGCTCCGGCCGCCCGAACGGCAGCTCGCCCTCGTCGAGTGCACCGCAGTCCACGCCCCGTAGCAGGTACACCGCCAGGGCCTGGGCCGTCGCCGGTTCGTCCAGGACTCCCCCGGCCTGCTTGTCCGCGTACGCCCGCAGCCGGTCCACCGCCGCCGAGAACCCCGAGCGGTAGAACGTGTACGTCGCCGCGAACCGCGTCGGCAGCTGGTGCGGGTGCAGGTCCCAGCCCTGGTAGAAGCCGCGCTCCAGCGACCGGCGCACCAGCCGCAGGTGCTCGGCCCACGCGTCCGGGAGCGCGTCGCCGAGCGGAAGCTTGTTGGTCGAACCGTCGGACAGCCGGACGCCGGTGCCCGCCGTCGCGACCTGCATCAGGCCCTTCGCCAGGTCCGCCGCCGGGTGTTCCATGCTCTGGTACGCGGCCGCGATGCCCAGGCCCGCGCTGTAGTCGTACGTCCCGTAGTGCAGCCCCGAACACCGGCCCGACGCCGCCTGCACGATGCGCGCCACCGACAACGTCCCATCGGTGTCCACAATGGACTGAGCGGTCTCGATCTGGACCTCGAACCGCAGCGTCCCGGCGGCGAGCCCGTACGCGGATTCGAGGCGCTCCAGGACTTCCGCGGCCACCGACACCTGCTCGACCGCCGTCACCTTGGGCAGCGTGACGACGAACCCGGGCGGCAGCGGCCCGTTGTCGAGCAGCGAACCCAGGAACAGGTCCAGGGTCCGGATGCCGCGGCGGCGGGTCGCCGCTTCGAAGCTCTTGAAGCGGATGCCGCAGAACGGTGTCCCGCCGGTCGTCGCGAGGGTCTGCCCGGCCGCCAGCGCGGCCGCGTCCTCGACGTCGTCGGGCACGCGGCCGAAGCCGTCCTCGAAGTCGATCCGCAGGTCTTCGATCGGCTCGGTCAGCAGCTTCGCGCGGACGCGCTCGTACACGTCCGCGTCGACGCCGAGCAGGTCGCCGTGCTCGATGAAGACGCGCATCGCCTGCTTGCCCCAGTCGGCGACCAGGCGGGTCCGGTACTGCGACGCCGGGACGTACACCGTGTGCACCGGCTGCCGCCCCGGCCGCTCGCCCGGGTACGACGCCGCGACGCGCGCGTCGGCCTCGGCCAGGCGCGCGTCGGCGGCGTCGTAGACGTCGTCGGGAAGACGCACTACTTGATCCGCTCGTAGGCGGGCAGCGTCAGGAAGTCGGGGAACTCGTCGGCCAGCGCGACCTGCTCGAACAGCTCGACGGCCGGCAGCAGCCGGTCGGCGGGCAGCTCGCGGGCGAGCTCGCCCCGGACGTCGGCCAGCACGCCGCGCACCAGCTCCTTCGTCACGACGTCGCCGGTGTCCAGCGTCGTCCCGTTCTTGACCCACTGCCAGACCTGCGACCGCGAGATCTCCGCCGTCGCCGCGTCCTCCATCAGGTTGTGGATGGCCGCCGCGCCGTTGCCGCTCAGCCAGGACGCGATGTAGCGGACGCCGACATCGACCGCGGCACGCAGGCCGGCCGCCGTCGCGCCGCCCGGCGTCGAAGCGACGTCCAGCAGCTGGTCGGCGGTGACGCTGACGTCGTCACGGGTGCGCCCGAGCTGGTTCGGCTCGTCGCCGAGGACCTTGTCGAACTCCTCCTTGCACAGCTCGACCATGCCCGGGTGCGCGACCCAGGAGCCGTCGAAGCCGTCGTTCGCCTCGCGCGACTTGTCCGCGTGCACCTTGTCGAAGGCACCCTTGTTGACCTCGGGGTCCTTGCTCGGGATGAACGCGGCCATGCCGCCGATCGCGAACGCGCCGCGCTTGTGGCAGGTGCGCACCAGCAGCTCGGTGTAGGCGCGCATGAACGGCGCGGTCATGGTGACGGAGTTGCGGTCCGGCAGCACGAACTTCTCGCCCGCGTCGCGGAAGTACTTGATCACGCTGAACAGGTAGTCCCAGCGGCCCGCGTTGAGGCCCGACGCGTGTTCGCGCAGCTCGTAGAGGATCTCTTCCATCTCGAACGCGGCCGGGATGGTCTCGATCAGCACGGTCGCGCGGACGGTGCCGTGCTCGATGCCCAGCGCCTTCTCCGAGTGGGTGAAGACGTCGTTCCAGAGCCGCGCTTCGAGGTGGCTCTCCATCTTGGGCAGGTAGTAGTACGGGCCCTTGCCGCGCTTGAGCTGCTCGGCCGCGTTGTGGAAGAAGTGCAGGCCGAAGTCGACGAGCGCGCCGACGGCCTCGCGGCCGCCGAAGGACAGGCCGCGCTCGGGCAGGTGCCAGCCGCGCGGGCGGACCACGATCGTGGCGTGCTCGACGTCGTCCTTGAGCGCGTAGCTCTTGCCGCCGCTCTCGAGCGTGATCGTCTCGCGGACGGCGTCGTACAGGTTGACCTGGCCGGACACGACGTTCGCCCAGTGCGGCGTGTTGGCGTCCTCGAGGTCGGCGAGCCACACCTTCGCGCCGGAGTTGAGCGCGTTGATGGTCATCTTGCGGCTGGTCGGCCCGGTGATCTCGACGCGGCGGTCGCGCAACGCGGGCGGGGCGCCGGCGACCTGCCAGTCGCCCTCGCGGATCTCCTTCGTCTCCGGCAGGAAGTCGAGCCTGCCGGTGGTCCGGGCCTCCTCGCGCCGCTTGCTCCGCGCCTGGAGCAGCTCGTCGCGACGGCCGGCGAACGCGTCGTGCAGGCCGGCGAGGAAGTCGAGCGCCTCGGGCGTGAGGATCTCGTCACCGCGCTCGACCGGCTCGCCCAGCACCTGGACTTCAGAAGACATGGGGAAACACCTCGAAGGTTCGGATCTTTGGATAACGGCCCTACGGTTTTCTACCAGCCGGACTATAGTTTCTGCATAGCGGAACCTCAACGCCGACGTAAGGAGGGCCACCGGTGGCAGCGGAGAAGAACGGACGCGACGGCGGCGTCCAGTCCCTGCAGCGTGCCTTCGAGCTGCTGGAACACCTCGCGGACACCGGCGGGGAGGCCAGCCTGTCGGAGCTCGCGACGCTGTCCGGCCTGCCGATGCCGACGATCCACCGGCTCATCCGCACCCTGGTCGACCTGGGGTACGTCCGCCAGAACACGAACCGCCGCTACGCGCTGGGCGCGCGCCTGATCCGCCTCGGCGAGAACGCGAGCATGCAGTTCGGCGCGTGGGCGCGGCCACTGCTGGCGGAGCTGGTCGAGGAGGTCGGCGAGACGGCGAACCTGGCGGTCCTGGAGCGCGACGAGGTCGTGTACGTGGCCCAGGTGCCCTCGAAGCACTCGATGCGGATGTTCACCGAGGTCGGCCGGCGGCTGCTGCCGCACGGTACCGGCGTCGGCAAGGCGATGCTGGCCCACCTCCCTTCGGAAGACGTCCGTTCGCTGCTGGAGCGGACCGGGATGCCCGCGTACACCGAGCACACGTTCACCGACGCGGACCTGCTGGCCGTCGAGCTTTCGCGGATCGCTTCGCAGGGTTACGCGCTGGACGAGGCGGAGCAGGAGCTGGGTGTGCGGTGCGTCGCGGTGGCGGTGCCGGGCGCGCCGGTGCCGGCGGCGGTTTCGGTGTCCGGGCCGTCGGGGCGGCTGACCGCCGAGGCGGTGGCGCACATCGCCCCGGCGGTGCAGCGGGTGGCCGACGCCCTGGGTGCGAGCCTGTCCCAGTCTGCGGTCACGGTCTGACGGTCCGTGAAGACCTGCTCGAGATCACCCGGCTCGTCCAGCTCGCCGACAGGGACTGACCGCTCAAGTCAGCTCGCCGACCAGCAGGTCCATGAGCAGGCCGTCGTGCCAGGTGCCGTCCGGGCCGCGCTCGTACCTGCGCAGCACGCCGACCGGGCGGAATCCCACCTTCGCGTACACCCGGATCGCCGTCTCGTTCGACGCCGCCGGATCGATGGTCAGGCGGTGGTGGCCTTCGCCGAACAGATGCCGGGCGAGGGCGCGCAGGGCGTCCGTGCCGATGCCGCGGCCGTGGAAGTCCGGGTGTACCGCGATGTCGATGCCCGCGTGGCGGTACTGCGGGTCCAGCTCCGCGGAACTCTGGATCAGCCCCACCGCCACGCCGTCGAATTCGATGATGTAGCAGGAAAAGCCCTCCTCGACCGCGAAGAGGCCTTCGGTCTCGTGGTCGGGGTCGCCCCACCAGCGGGCGACCTCCGGCGTCGCGAGGATTTCGCGGGCCCGGGCGCGGTCGGTTGCGACGATCGGGCGCAACCGCACCCGTTCGCCGGTGATGACAGTCATGATTGTCCTCTCTCGTAACGCATGACGGCTTCGGGGCGTCTGCTACGAGGAGGGGCACGAGCGGACGTGCGTCAACCGGGCATGCCCGGATTCTGCGCCGGCGCGCGCGGCCCGTCATCCGAATATCGGAGGGACCGCATGGACCCGCACCCCGGCGGTGCACTCGCCTGGCTCGCGCAAGGCGCCGCCTCGAACCTCCTGGACCGGCTCGTCGACCGCGCGCTCGACGGCCCGCCGCAAGCACCCGCCTGGCCGCGCCCGGCCAAGACAGCGGCGGGGACGGTCGAAATCACCGTGCGGTACCACCCGGCGGTGAAGATCCGCACGCCGGTGATCCTCACGCTGCAGGAGGACGGCAGCCGCACCGGAACGGCGTTCTCGATCGTGCTCGGGCACACCGCGCGGGTCGCCCTGCCCGGCGGCCGCTACCTCGGGGCGGCGATGGTGGTCAACCCGCACGGGCACACCCTGCAGGGCATCGGCTGGGCCCGGCTGACGGTCGCGGCGCGCCGGACGTCGCCGTTCCTCATCCCGGTCCAGCGCCCGACGGCGCCGGTGCTGCTGCAGCTGGGCCTGCGCAAGGCGGACGGGACACCACTCTTCCGGCTCTGACCGGCGATCGGTATCACTCCGCGGGGCTGGAGCGTCTGATTCGACAGCACGTGCCTGCGGAGGAGACGAAGTGCCCGAACCGTTCACCATGTCGCTGATCTGGCTGGGCCAGGCGGCCGGCGCCGCCATCGTCGGACGGCTCGCCGAGCGAGGGGTCGACCGGCTGCTCGACGGCCGGCGCCAGACGGTCCTCGTACCGGACACCCCCGCCGCGCCGAGGCGGCACCGGCTCGGGGACGTGACCAGCGACGTCGACATCTTCGTGCGGCACCGCACCGCGCCGCTGCCGCGGTCCGTGCTGCTCGCCTTCCAGACCGCACCCCGCGACGGCGAGCTGGCGCGCGGGGTGACCGTGCCGATGGTGCTCGGCGAGACCGCGCACCTCACGCTGCCCCGCGACGACTACCTAATCAGCGCCCTGGTCCTCGACCCGCCCGCGGACCTCGGCGGCAAGCCGGTGCTGCACGGCGTCGGCTGGGTCCGCCACTGGGTCGCGAGCAACGGGACCGAGCGGCTCACCATCGCGAGCCAGGCCCCGACGCAGCAGCTGCTCGAGAAGCTGGGGCTGCGCTCGGCGGACGGGACCAGCCCATTCGAAATCGCCCCGCGGACCACCACGCCCAGTGCCGCTCCACGGCAGCTACCCAGCGCCGGCGACGCAGCGGCGGGCGCCGCGGCGATCGCGGCCGCCGCCGCCCGCCACGCGACGTTCGCCGCGAGCGCGAACCGGTTCGGCCGGTTTGCCCAGGGCACCGGGCGGAGGCAGTGCCGGGCGGCGATCAGCCGGTTCGGCGGGCGCTGCTTCCACCAGCCCTTCGGCATCGGCAACACCGGGCTGTGCATGACGCACTACAACGCCTTCACCCGCGGCGAAACCGTGTACGACTGGAGCACCCGGCAGCCGATCACCTAGCCCAGGAGCGCGTCCACGAAAGCGCCCGGCTCGAACGGCGCCAGGTCGTCCGGCCCCTCGCCCAGCCCGACGAGCTTCACCGGCACGCCCAGCTCACGCTGGACCTGGAACACGATCCCACCCTTGGCGGTCCCGTCCAGCTTGGTCAGCACGATGCCCGTCACGTCGATGACCTCCGCGAACACGCGCGCCTGCATCAGCCCGTTCTGGCCCGTCGTCGCGTCCAGGACCAACAGGACCTCGTCGACCTTCGCCTGCTTCTCCACGACGCGCTTGACCTTGCCCAGCTCGTCCATCAGGCCCGTCTTCGTGTGCAGGCGGCCCGCCGTGTCGACCAGGACCGCGTCGACGCCGGTGTCGATGCCGCGCTTGACCGCGTCGAACGCCACCGCCGCCGGGTCCGCGCCCTCCTTGCCGCGGACGACCTCCGCGCCCACGCGCTCGGCCCACGTCTGGAGCTGGTCGGCCGCCGCCGCGCGGAACGTGTCCGCCGCGCCCAGGACCACCGTCTTGTCCTGGGCCACCAGGACGCGGGCGAGCTTGCCCGTGGTCGTCGTCTTGCCCGTGCCGTTCACGCCCGCCACCAGGACCACCGCGGGCTGCTTCTTGCCGTCGACGATGTGCGGCAGCGCCCGGACCGCGCGCTCACTGTCGGTGGACAGCTGCGCCGTCAGCACTTCGTGCAGCACCTCGCGGGCTTCGGCCGACGAGCGGATCGCGCGCCGGGACAGCTCGTCGCGCAGGCGCTCGACGATCTGGTTCGTGGTCGCCGCGCCCAGGTCGGCCATCAGGAGCGTGTCTTCGACGTCCTGCCAGGAGTCCTCGTCGAGGTCACCCGCGCCGAGCAGGCCGAGCAGGCTGGTCCCGAACACCGATCGCGACTTCGACAGCCGGCCGCGCAGGCGCTCCAGGCGGCCGGTCGCGGGCTCGATCTCCTCGGTGACCGGAGCCGCCGTGGGCTCTTCGGGCAGCTTAACGTCGCGGACCGTGCGCTGCGCCGAGTCGCGCGGCACCGCCGCGTCGTCGCCCACCGCGGGCTGGCCGTCGGTTTCCGGCCGGTCTTCGACGGGGTGTTCGGGAGCCTCGCCGCCGGGTGCGAGCGCGATGCCCCCGCTGGCGGCGTAGGAGCCGCCCTTCGGTTTCTCCTCGACCTCGCGCTGGGCGTCCAGGGTGATCCGGCGCCTGCGCGCGACCAGCAGGCCGGTCACCAGGAGGGCGACCAGCACGACGACGGCGAGGACTACGAACAGGAACCAGGTGCTCGACACCCGCCCATCCTTTCATCCGCGCCCGCCGGTGCCGGACACCCCGTCCGCACAGGCAATTCGTAACGACGTAGATCCCGATTGGGGCAAGACTTCACCACGCGGGTTGCGCCACCAGGGACCCTGCACTAAACCCCTCCGGATGGGGATGAGCGCGAGTCACGGCTTCCGGGTGATCGGGCTGATTTCGGGCACGTCGCTCGACGGCATCGACGTGGCCGCCGCCGATCTGCACGCCGAGGACGACACCGTGGTGCTGACCCCGCTCGGCGAGCTCGAGGTCCCCTACCCGGAGCCGCTGCGCGCGGGCCTGCTCGCCGCGTTGCCGCCGAACCCCTGCACCGCCGGCGAGCTGACGCGGCTCGACACCGGCGTCGGCCAGGCGTTCGCCGACGCGGCCCTGCGCGGGGCCGAAGAGCTGGCCGGCGGCGTGGACCTCGTCGCCTCCCTGGGCCAGACGGTGTTCCACTGGGTCGAAGACGGCCACGTCCGCGGCACGCTGCAGCTCGGCCAGCCCGCCTGGATCGCCGAACGCACCGGGCTGCCGGTAGTGGCCGACCTGCGCGCGCGGGACGTCGCCGCGGGCGGCCACGGCGCTCCCCTGGCGAGCACGTTCGACCGGCTGTGGCTGCGCGGCCTGGCCGAGGACGCCGGTCACCCGGTCGCCGCGCTCAACCTCGGTGGTATCGCGAACATCACCGTCGTCGCCGACGGCGAACCGGCGATCGCCTACGACACCGGGCCGGCCAACGCACTGCTCGACGTCGCGGCCCACCGCGTCACCGGGCAGCACCGCGACGTCGACGGCCGGCTCGCGCTCAGCGGGTCGGTGCGCTCCGACCTGCTCACGCGGCTGCTCGCCGACCCGTACTTCGCCGCCGCGCCGCCGAAGTCCACCGGCAAGGAGCACTTCCACGCGCCCTACCTCGACGCCGCCCTGGCCGGGTTGCCGCCGGTCGACCCCGGCGACCTGCTGGCGACGCTGACCGAGTTCACCGCGGTGACCGTGGCCGACCAGTGCCGGCGCCACGGCGTCACGACGGTGATCGCCTCCGGCGGCGGCGTAGCGAACCCGGCCCTGATGGCCGCGCTGGCCCGGAACCTCCCCGAGATGGTGCTCAAGACCAGCGACGACCTCGGTCTGCCCGGTGCCGGCAAGGAGGCGTACCTGACCGCGCTGCTCGGCTGGCTCACCTGGTGCGGCGTACCCGGTACGGTGCCGTCCGCGACCGGAGCCCACGGGCCGCGCCTGCTCGGCGCGCTCGTCCCCGGTGCCGGGCCCCTGATCCTTCCCGCCCCGCTGGGGGGCACCGTGACGCGGTTGCGAGTCGCGGAGAAGGTATGACAGTAGGAGAAGTCCATGCGCGGTGTTGACCTCGCCATCATCGTGGTCTACCTGGCGGCGATGCCGCTGATAGGCGTGCTCGTCGGCCGCAAGCAACGGTCGGCGGCCGACTACTTCGTCGGCGAGCGCAGCCTGCCGTGGGGAGCGGTGATGCTGTCCGTGGTGGCCACGGAAACCTCGACGCTGACCGTGATCAGCACGCCGGGCCTGGTGTTCGGCAACGCGTTCCTGTTCCTGCAACTGGCTTTCGGCTACATCATCGGCCGGACGATCGCCGCGTTCGTGCTGCTGCCGCGGTACTTCAAGGGCAACCTCGTGAGCGCGTACGCGTTCCTGGGCAAGCGGTTCGGCTCCGGGCTGCAGGGCACGGCGTCGGTCACGTTCGTGATCACCCGGCTGCTCGCCGAGGGCGTGCGCCTGTTCGCCGGCGCGATCCCGATCAAGGTGATCCTCGGGCACTACAACGTCCACCTCGACTACTGGGTGATCGTGGTGATCCTGACCGCGCTGACCCTGATCTACGCCTACATCGGCGGGATCAAGGCGGTCGTCTGGGTCGACGTCATCCAGCTGACGCTCTACCTCGGCGGCGCGGCGGTGGCCGCGATCGTGCTGCTGAACAAGCTACCGGGCGACTGGGCCTCCCAAGCGTCGGCGGACGGCAAGTTCATGCTCGTCGACTTCACGAAGAACCTGCTGACCAGCCCGTACGCGTTCGTGACGGCGGTGCTCGGCGGCGCCGCGCTGTCGATGGCCTCGCACGGCGCCGACCAGCTGATCGCGCAGCGGCTGATGGCCACGCGCAGCCTGCGTGACGGCCAGAAGGCACTCATCGGCAGCGGCATCATCGTGACCATCCAGTTCGCGCTGTTCCTGCTGGTCGGAGCGATGCTGTGGGTGTTCGACGGGCGCAAGTCGGTCGCGCAGCTCGGCCTGCAGAGCCCGGACGACGTGTTCTCGCGGTTCATCATCGACGACCTGCCGGTCGGCGTGTCGGGCCTGCTCATCGCCGGTGTGCTGGCCTCGACCATGGGCGCGCTGGCGTCGGCGCTCAACGCGCTTTCGACGTCCACCGTGGCCGACCTCTACCAGCGGTTCACCAAGCGCTCGGCGGAGGATTCGAAGCTGCTGCAGCACGGTCGCATGTGGACACTCATCTGGGCCGTGGTGTTCGCGGTGTTCGCGTCGCTGTTCTCCACCACGAAGAACTCGGTGATCGAGCTGGGCCTGGCCATCACCGGCTACACCTACGGCGCGCTGCTCGGGTCGTTCCTGCTCGGCCTGCTGATCAAGAAGGCCCGGCAGGCGGACGCGATCATCGCGTTCGTCGCCACGGTCATCGTGATGGCCTTCGTCATCCTCGGGGTGAAGTTCAGCGCGAAGACCGGCGGGCTGATCGGGGTCGACTTCTCGAAGGCGGCCGGGGACAAGGTGGCGCTCGCGTACCCGTGGTACACGCTGCTCGGCGTGGTGATCACGCTGGTCGTGGGCGGGTTGCTCTCGCTGCGGCACCGGACGCCGGACCCGAAGGCGGCCGAAGCCGAGGCCACGGGCGAGGCGGAAGAGGTCGCCGCCGCCTGATCCTGCTGAACCGTTTCCGGCGGGCTCCCGTGTTCACTGCGGGAGCCCGCCGGAAAGCGGCGGGAGGAATCGAAGGTGGGAACATGAAACGGATGACGGTGGCGCTCGCAGTCGGCGCCCTGCTCGTCGGCGGCGCGGCGACGGCTTCGGCCACCCCGGCGGCGGCGAAGGTCCCGGACACGATCAAGGTCCCCGACGGCAACCGCCCGCTGGCGACCTACCTCGGCGAGGGTGTGCAGATCTACGGCTGCACGAACGGCGCGTGGACGCTGATCCAGCCCGCCGCGGTGTTGTCGAACCACGGCCGCCCGGTGGCCCTCCACAGCAAGGGTCCGGTGTGGACGTCCACTGTGGACGGCAGCACGGTCGGCGCGGCGGCGGTGGCGAACGCGCCGCGGGAAGGCGCGATCCCGGAGCTGCTGCTCAAGGCGAACCTGAACACCGGCGACGGGGTCTTCGGCAAGGTGACCTACGTCCAGCGCCTGAACACCCGCGGTGGGGTCGCCCCGGCTGGAACGTGCGCGGCGGGAGCCCAGACCGCGGTCCGCTACTCGGCCGACTACGCCTTCTGGGTCGCCGGATAAGCAGGCGCCGCGCCAGGACGAGATGTGACGCGAAAGGGGCGGCCGCACCTGCGAGTGCGGCCGCCCTTTCAGCGTCGGCTCAGCCGGCCGGGACCGGCTCGTCCTCGGCCGTGCGCAGGCGCTGCGAGATCACCTTCGTGATGCCGTCGCCCTGCATGCTCACGCCGTAGAGCGCGTCGGCGATCTCCATGGTCGGCTTCTGGTGGGTGATGATGATCAGCTGCGACGAATCGCGCAGCTGCTCCAGCAGCCCGATCAGCCGGCGCATGTTGGTGTCGTCGAGCGCCGCCTCGACCTCGTCCATCACGTAGAAGGGTGACGGCCGGGCGCGGAAGATCGCGACCAGCATGCCCACCGCGACCAGTGACTTCTCGCCACCCGAGAGCAGCGACAGCCGCTTGACCTTCTTGCCCGGCGGGCGCGCTTCGACGTCGACGCCGGTGGCCAGCAGGTCGTCCGGCTCGGTGAGGACCATCCGGCCCTCGCCGCCGGGGAACAGCACGCTGAACACCGTCTCGAACTCGCGGGCCACGTCCGCGTACGCGCCGGCGAAGACCTCGAG
Organism: Amycolatopsis sp. NBC_01488; assembly: GCF_036227105.1. NCBI lineage: Bacteria > Bacillati > Actinomycetota > Actinomycetes > Pseudonocardiales > Pseudonocardiaceae > Amycolatopsis > Amycolatopsis sp. NBC_01488. The sequence goes on from NZ_CP109434.1 coordinate 238,743, forward strand.
GATCTTCTCGTCGACCTGCTTGATGACGGCTTCGAGGTCCTTGCGGGTGTCCTTGAGGTCCTCGAGCTGCGTCGAGAGGAACTTGTACCGCTCCTCCAGCGCCGCGAACTCCTCCAGCGCGAGCGGGTTCACCTTGCCCAGCAGGGAAAGGTCCTTCTCGGCGCGCTTGGCGCGGCGGGCCTGGGTGTCGCGGTCGTAGGGCATCGGCGGCGGCGGGGTGACGTCCTCGCCGCGGTCCTTGGCCGCCTCGTACTCGGCCATCTCGCCCGCGCTGGGCGGGACCGGGACGTCCGGGCCGTACTCCTGCACCAAGTCCGTGAGGCCGATGCCGAAGTCCTCGGCGATCTTCGCTTCGAGGGTCTCCAGCCGCAGCCGCTGCTCGGCGCGGAGCACCTCGTCGCGGTGGACGGCGTCGGTCAGCTTCTCCAGCTCGCCGGTCAGCTCGCGGACCTTGGCGCGGACGCCGGTCAGCGCCTGCTCGCGGGTCTGGCGGCGGGCCTGGACCTGGTCGCGTTCGGTGGCGGCGCGCTGGACGGAGTGTTCGATGCGTTCCAGCGCGATCTCGCCGCCGTTGACGACGGCGTTGGCGATCTCGGCGCCCCGCTTGCGGGCCGTGGCAGCCCGCTCGGCGCGCTCGCGGGCCTGCTGCTCGGCGTGCGCGGCGCGGCGGAGCCCTTCGGCCCTGCCCGCGATGCTGCGCGCCCGCTCTTCGGCGGTGCGCTGGGCGAGCCGCGCCTCCATCTCCTCCTGCCGCACGACGGCCAGCTCTTCGACGGCCTGGTCGCGCTCGGCCGTGTCCGGGTCGTCCTCGACGGGCTGTTCGGCGACGGCGGCGAGCCGCTCCTCCAGCTCGGCGAGCTGGGCCAGAGCCTGGACGCGGCTCTGCTCGACCTTCGCGCGTTGCCCACTGAAGCGTTCGACCTCGGCCTGCGCCTGGCGAGCCGCCTGCTGCAGCCGGCTGAGCCGCTCCGACGAGCGGGCCTTGCGGACCTTGGCGTCGCCGAGCGCGTCCTTGGCCTGCGAAACCTCTTCGCGCCGCGCTTGCTGCTCGGCGCGGGCGCCTTCCAGCTCGGCCGCGTACTGCTCCAGCTGGCGTTCGGCCGTCCGCAGCCGCGCCCCGGCCTCGTCGACGGCGGCCTGGACCTCGATGACACTCTCGCGCTTGCCGGAGCCGCCGATCGCCCAGCGGGCGCCGAAGACGTCACCTTCGGCCGTGACCGCGCGGACGTCCGGGTGCACTGCGACGAGGTGGCGCGCGGCCTCCAGGTCGCGGACCAGGGCCAGCTTGTCGAGGGCCTGCTCGACGGCGGGCCGCAGCTGCGCGGGCGCCGTGACGACCTCACGCGCCCAGCGCGCGCCTTCGGGCAGCGAGGGCCACGAGTAGGTGTCCACAGTGGACTCCGGGCCGCCCAGCAGGATGCCCGCGCGGCCGGAGTCCGTTTCCTTCAAGTACTTCAGCGCGCGCAGGGCGTCTTCGCCGCCGGTGACGGCGACCGCGTCGGCCACCGGGCCGAGCGCCGCGGCCAGCGCGACCTCGTACCCCGGCTCGACGGTGAGCAGCGCGGCGACCGAGCCGAGCAGGCCCGGCAGCTCGTGGGACGCGCCGAGCAGCGCGCCCGCGCCGTCCTTGCGCCGCAGGCCCATGGACAGCGCCTCGACGCGCGCCTTCTCCGACGCGATCTCGCGCTCGGCGGCGCGTTCGGCCTTGACCAGCTCTTCGACGCGCGCCTTGGCCGCGTTGTTGGCCTCGACCGCGCGGTCGTGGCGGTCCATCAGGCCGGCGTCGTCGGATTCCTCCGCGCCGCCCTCGGCCTTGGCCGTCTCCAGCTCTTCGACGGCGATCTCGGCGCGTTCGGCGGCCTCTTCGAGGGAGACGCTGAGGCGGTCGATCTCGTCGGAGGTGGCGCCGTTCTTGCTGCGTAGCGCCTCCACCTGGCCGGTCAGCTTGGCCATGCCCTCACGGCGGTCGGCGATGGCGCGGACGGCGGCCCAGTGCGCGCGCTCGGCGGCCTGGACGCGCTGCTCGAGGTCTTCGCGCCGCAGCACGGTCTGGGCGAGCAGCTCCCGGGCCTCCATGACGGCCTCGTTGAGCTCTTCCTCCTGCTCGGCGACGCGTTCGGCCTCTTCGAGCAGCTCTTCCGGGTCGCGGCCGCCGGTCGACGTCGAGACGTCGGCCGAGAGGTGGCGCTGCCGCTCGATGGCGAGGCGGACGGTGCCGCGCAGGCGCTCGGCCAGCGCAGAGAGCTTGTACCAGGTCTCCTGGGCGGTTTGCAGCAGCGGCGCGTCCTCCGCGAGCGAGGACTCCAGCTCGGCTTCTTCGGCGCAGACGATCTCGAGGTGCTGCTCGACCTCGGCGCGGCGCTGGCGGGCCGTCTTCTCGTCGGCCTCGTCGCGCGCGATGGTGTCCCGCTGGGTGACCAGGTCGTCGGCGAGCAGGCGCAGGCGGGAGTCGCGCAGCTCGGACTGCACCGACTGGGCCTTGCGGGCGATCTCGGCCTGCTTGCCCAGCGGCTTGAGCTGGCGGCGCAACTCGGTGGTGAGGTCGCCGAGGCGGTCGAGGTTGCCCTGCATGTTGGCCAGCTTGCGCAGGGTCTGTTCCTTGCGCTTGCGGTGCTTGAGGACGCCGGCGGCTTCTTCAATGAAGGCGCGGCGCTCTTCGGGCTTGGATTCGAGGATCGCCGAAAGCTGGCCCTGCCCGACGATGACGTGCATCTCGCGGCCGATGCCGGAGTCCGAGAGCAGCTCCTGGACGTCCATCAGGCGGCAGCGGTCGCCGTTGATCTCGTACTCGCTGGCGCCGTCGCGGAACATCCGGCGGGTGATCGACACTTCGGCGTACTCGATGGGGAGCGCGCCGTCGGCGTTGTCGATGGTGAGCGTGACCTCGGCGCGGCCGAGCGGGGCGCGGCCCGCGGTGCCGGCGAAGATGACGTCCTCCATCTTGCCGCCGCGCAGGTCCTTGGCGCCCTGGGTGCCCATGACCCAGCGCAGCGCGTCCAGCACGTTGGACTTGCCCGAGCCGTTCGGCCCGACCACGCAGGTGATGCCGGGCTCGAAGCGCAGCGTGGTGGCCGAGGCGAAGGACTTGAAGCCCTTGAGCGTCAGGCTTTTCAGGTGCACTGGGTGCTGACCCCTCTGGCTGCCGGTACGGGCGTTTCAATCGTCCCAGGCTACCCGGGGGCCTCCGGGGCCCGCCGGACGCGCCCCCTCATCGGCGCGCCCTAGCACATCTTCGGCAGCCTCAGCAACCTCCTGCGTCACTCCGGCCCCGGAAGTACCAAGACCCGCGTCAGCGTTCGAGGAAGCCACTGAGTCCCCCTTTCGGGTCAGACCAGCGCTCGACGACGTTCTCCACACTTCCGGGTGATTCTCCGGACCGCAGGGCGGTCAGCAACCGCTCACAGTGGTCTCGATCACCCTCCGCTATGACCTCGACACGCCCGTCCGGCATGTTGCGGGCACTGCCCACCAGTCCGAGCTCGAGCGCCCGGCTCCGGGTCCACCAGCGGAAACCGACACCCTGGACCCGCCCGCGGACCCACGCCGTCAACCGCGTGTTCGTTTGTTCCTCACTCACGCTTTCATCCTTTCCGGACTCCTCGACTGCGCACAGTGATCACGCAGGCCCACTACCTGGGCGAATACGGCACCGACGGTGATAACCTCGCCGCCGAGGTCGTCCTCCCGGGTTCCCCCGCCCGGGAAAGCAGTGATCGATTCACGGCCTCGCCCCGCGCCTTCCCGAACCCCCGAGGAGCCTGTAATGCCCCGCCCCGACGGGTCCGCCTCGAACTCGCCCGTGACCAGGATCGACACCGCCCCGCCGAAGAGCAGCAAACCGAACCGCACCGGGTACGTCGTGCTCGGGGTGGCCGGCCTGGTGGTCGCGACCGCGTTCGCCGCGGTCGCCGAGCTGGCCGGCCCGGACCCCGCCACCACCGCGGGCGGCACCGGCGGCACCGGCGGCCAGGGCACCTCGCAGGCCGGCCTCCAGACGGTCCCGAACACCCCGTCGTCGGCCGGCCCGTCGACCATCGGCAGCGTGCCGCCGAGCACCTCGGCCACGACGTCGTCGAGCGCGCCGACCACGGTCGTGTCGGTCAGCCCGGACGGCAAGACGACGACCACGGTGGTCACCCACGCCGACCCGCCCCCGCCGCCGCGCGACGACACGGGCAACCCGCCGCCGCAGTCTCCGTCGCCGTCGCACTCGAACCCACCCCCCACCACGACACCCAAGCCGCCGACGTCGACGACTCCCCCGCCGACCACGACACCCGAACCGCCGACCAGTACGACCGGAGGCGGCGGGACCAGCACCGCGGGCTCCCCGTCGCCGAGCACGAGCGACTCCCCGACCGCGAGCGGAAGCACCACGCACGCCCAGTGAGGCAGGCGACGCCGGGTCACGCGGACTGAGAGCCGCTGGGGCAGGCGGATTCGCCCTGGAGCATGACCTCGGCGTGACCGGGATTCGCTTCGCCGGCTGGGAAGCTTCGGAGGCCACCGCCGCGGCGGTGGCCTCCGGCATGTCTAGACCAGTACCGCCGCTACGATCGCGTCGCGCAGGAACCCGCGGTAGCGCTCCGGGGTCCAGCCGCGCCGCAGGCACAGCAGCTCGTACTGCTCCGGGGCGTGGTAGGTCCACAGGATGTCGCGGGCGTCGTCCGCGGCCAGGTCCGGCTTGACCTGGCCGGTGGCCACCAGGTCGGCCGAAAAGTACGTCATCGCCATCAGCATCTCCTGCCGCATCTGCGCCCAGACCTCGGCGGCCGCGGGGTCGGCGGCCGCCGCGTCGCGGGCCAGCAGCTGGACCGGGATCACCATCGGCGCGACCGCCGCGAAGTGGTCGAGGTACATCTCGATCTTCCGGGTCGCGTCCGGCTCGGCCTGGATCGCCGCGATGAAGTCGCGGCCGGCGATCGGGACGTCCTCGTCGTCGCCGGCGACCGTCACGTCGAAGACCGCCTTGAGCAGGGTCGCCTTGTTCGCGAACGCCTTGTAGACGGTCTGCACCGACACCCCCGCCGTCCTGGCCACCTCCGGCATCGCGGTACCCGCGTACCCCTTCTCCCGGAACAGCCCCGACGCCGCCGCGAGGATCCGGCGGCGGTTCTCGCGCGCCTGCTCCTGCCGCCGAGACGTGTCGTACCGGCGCTTGACAGGATCGACCATTTGAGTAGAGACTCCTCTATCGAATAGACGTCCATCTATCATGACACCCTGAGGGGGCGCTGACCATGATGGGACAAGCCACCACCGACGCCGTGACCGCCGCGCGGGAGCTCGCGCCCGAGCTGAGCGCGCGGGCCGTCGAAGGCGAACAGCTCCAGACGATGCCGCGCGACCTCGTCGAGCGGGCGCGGACCGCCGGGCTCTTCCACCTGGCGACACCCCGCGCGCTGGGCGGGCAGGAGCTGCCGCCCGCCGCGATCGTCGAAGTGATCGAGGAGCTGTCCCGCGCCGACGGGTCCGCGGGCTGGACGATCACCATCGGCAACGGCTCGGCGTTCCTCGCCTGGCTCGACCCGGCCGTCGCGGCGGACCTCCTGACCGGGACTCCGGACCCGATCGGCGGCGGCGTCTTCGCGCCGACGGGCCGCCTCACCCCGGACGGCGCCGGGAAGTTCGCACTCGCCGGGCGGTGGGCGTTCTGCAGCGGCAGCCCGCACGCCGACCTGTTCTTCAACGGCGCCTTCGCCGGCGGCGACCCGCGGGACTGGCGGCTCGCCGTGGTCCCCGCCGCCGAGGTGCGGGTGCTCGAGAACTGGGACGTCAGCGGCCTGCGCGGCACCGGCAGCCACGACGTCGCCATCGAGGCGATCGTGCGCGAGGAGCACACGATCTCGCCGTTCACCGAGCCGGCGCGCCACGACGGGCCGCTGTGGCGGTTCCCGTTCTTCACGTTCATCGGCACGCTGATGGCGGGCGTCCCGCTCGGCATCGCGCGGCGCGCGCTGGACGAGTTCACCGCGTTCGCGCCGGCGAAGTTCCGGCCGCCCGGCCCGGGTCCGATCGCCGAGGACGGCGACGTCCAGATCGCCCTGACCCGTGCGGAAGGACGGCTGCGCTCGGCCCGCGCGTTCGTCTTCGACGCGCTCGGCTCGCTGTGGGAGACGGCGTGCGCGGGCGACGTGCCGAACGTCCGCGAGCGCGGCCAGTTACTGCTGGCGACGCAGCAGGCGATGCGTGCTTCGCTGAGCGCGGTGAACATCGCGTTCGGCTTCGCGGGCGCGGGCGCGCTGCACGCGGACCAGCCGATGCAGCGCTGCTTCCGCGACCTCCACGCGGCGTCCCAGCACATCTACTTCTCCGCCGCGGCGTCCAAGCGGTACGCGAAGCTGCGGCTCGGGATCGACCAGCCGACGTTCTGGTTCTAGCGAACCCACGGCTTCTCACTGCCGAGCACGGCGTTCGCGGCCGTGCACGACCGCTTGCGCTCCTCGGCCGCTGCCGGTGGGATCAGCGCCGCAGCCGGTGGGCGAACAGCGTCCACAGGTAGACCGTCAACAAGACCCCGGCGCCCGTGGCCGCGACGCGCAGCCACCTCGCCCAGCCGACGTCGTCGCCGTCGAAGGCCGTGAGGATCCATCCGGACACACCGAAGGTCGCCCCGACGGCCAGCGTCAGGACGATCACCGGCGACGTGCGCTCGCCGCCGCTCAGCCACGTTTTCGACCCGTCCATGCCCGGTGAGGTACCCGCTGCAAGGCCGGCTCAGACCTCGAAGCGGTATCCCATGCCGGGTTCGGTGAGCAGGTGCCGGGGCCGCGACGGCTCCGGCTCCAGCTTGCGGCGCAGCTGGGCCAGGTAGACCCGCAGGTAGTGGGACTCCCGCTCGTACGACGGACCCCACACCTCGTGCAGCAGCTGCTTCTGCGCGACCAGCCGGCCGCGGTTGCGCACCAGCAGCTCCAGCACGCCCCACTCCGTCTTCGTCAGGTGGACCTCCGCGCCGTCGCTGAGGCGGACCTTCTTCGCGGCCAGGTCCACGCTGAACGACGCCGTCTCCACCACCGCGTCCACGTCGTCCGCGCCCGTCACCGCCGAGCGGCGGACCGCCGCCCGCAGCCGCGCCAGCAGCTCGTCCATCCCGAACGGCTTCGTGACGTAGTCGTCCGCACCGGCGTCGAGAGCCTGGACCTTGTCGGCCGAATCGCCGCGCGCGGACAGCACGATGATCGGAACCGTCGTCCAGCCGCGCAGGCCCGCGATGACCTCCGTGCCGTCCAGGTCCGGCAGCCCGAGGTCGAGCACGACGACGTCGGGCTTGGTCTCGGCCACCGCTTTCAACGCGGCCGTGCCGTCGTGCGCGGTGATCACCTTGTAGCCGCGGGCGTTCAGGTTGATCCGCAGCGCCCGCACGATCTGCGGCTCGTCGTCCACCACCAGCACGGTGGCACCCGGGTCGCTCATCGCACCCCCTCCTCGACTTCCTCGAACGTGACGCTGTGCTCGGGCAGCGAAACCACCACCGTGAGCCCGCCGCCGGGCGTGTCCTCGGCGCGGATCGTGCCCCCCATCGCCTCGGTGAACCCCTTCGCCACCGACAGCCCGAGCCCGACGCCCGGCGTCGCGTCCCGGTCGCCGCCGAGGCGCTGGAACGGCGCGAACGCCGAATCCGCGGCGCCCTTGCGCAACCCCCGGCCGTGGTCGACGATCCGCAGCTCCACGTGGCCCGAATGGGCGGACGCCCGGGCCGAAACCGGCGCCCCGCCGTGCCGGAGTGCGTTGTCCAGCACGTTCGCCACCACGCGTTCCAGCAGGCCCGGGTCGGCCAGCACCGACGGCAGCCGGTCGTCGACCGCGACCTCCACCTCGTCCGAAGAGTCTACAGTGGACAGAGCGTGCGCGACGACCTCGTCGTAGCCGACCGGACGCAGATGGGGCTTCACCGCGCCGGTGGCCAGGCGCGACGAATCCAGCAGATTGTCGATCAGCCCGGCCAGCCGGTCGGCCGACAGCTCGATCGCCTCCATCAGCTCGGCGGTGTCCTCTTCGGACAGTGCGAGGTCGGGCGCGCGCAGGCTGCCGATCGACGCCTTGATCGACGTCAGCGGCGTCCGCAGGTCGTGCCCGACGGCCGAGAGCAACGTCGTGCGCAGCTCGGTCGCCTCCGCCTTCCGCTCGGCGCGGGCCGCGGCGGCGGCCGTCCGCTGCTGGCGCAGGGCGAGCAACGCCTGGCCGGCGACGGCTTCCAGCACCCGCCGGTCGGCCGCCGGGAGCGCCCGCCCCCGCAGCGTGAGGTGGACGTCGGCGGTGACGGCGATGTCGGCGTCGGCCTCGTCCGGGTCGGCGCACGGGTGCTCCCCCGCGACCGCCACGCACCGCCACTCCCCCGCCTGCTTCTCCAGCAGCGTCACCGACGTCAGCGCGAAGTTCTCCCGCACCTTCTCCAGCAGTCGTTCGATCGGGTTCGTGTGGGTCAGCACGGTCCGGGCGTAGGAGGCGAGCAGCGCCGCTTCGGTCCGCGCCCGCGCCGCCTGCGTGGCCCGGCGCGCCGCCTGGTCGACGACCAGCGCGACGAGCACCGCGACCACGACCATCGCGATCAGCGTCACGAGGTTCTGCGGGGTGTGCACATTGAGCGTGTAGAGCGGCGGGGTGAAGAAGAAGTTGAGCAGCCCGGCGCCGAGCACGGCCGCGGCCAGGGCCGGGCCGAGCCCGCCGACCAGCGCCACGACGACGGTGGCCAGCACGTAGGAGATGACGTCGGTGGCGAAGTCCAGGCCCGTCGGCACGAAGACCCCGATCGCCGTGACCAGGATCGGCAGCACGAAGCCGAGCACCCAGCCCACGACCAGCCGCGAGAAGCCCAGCGGGCTCGCGCCCAGCCGGGCTCGCAGCCGCCCGCCCGCCTGGGAGTGGGTCACCATGTGGACGTCGATCGCGCCGGACTGCTGGACGACCCGCGCGCCGATGCCCTCGTCGAACAGCCGCGCCACGCGCGAGCGCCGCGAAGTGCCGATCACCAGCTGCGTCGCGTTGACGCCGCGGGCGAAGTCGAGGAGCGCCGTCGGGACGTCGTCGCCGACGACGGTGTGGAAGGTGGCGCCGACCTCTTCGGCCAGGGTCCGGCAGCGGGCGATCGCGGCCGGGCCGAGCCCGGACAGACCGTCGCCGCGCAGGATGTGGACGACCTGCAGCTCGGCGCCGGCCCGGGTGGCGATCCGGCTGGCGCGGCGGATGAGCGTTTCGCTTTCCGGGCCACCGGTGATGGAGACGACGACGCGTTCGCGCGCCTCCCAGGTGTCGGTGATCCGCTGCTCGGCGCGGTAGCGCTGCAGCGCGACGTCGACCTGGTCGGCGACCCAGAGCAGGGCCAGCTCGCGCAGCGCGGTCAGGTTGCCGGGGCGGAAGTAGTTGCCGAGCGCGGCGTCGATGCGCTCGGCCGGGTAGACGTTGCCGTGCGCGAGCCGCCGCCGCAGCGCCTCGGGCGTGATGTCGACCAGCTCGAGCTGCTCGGCCCGGCGGACGACCTCGTCCGGCACGGTTTCCTGCTGCGTGACGCCGGTGATCCGCTCGACGACGTCGTTGAGGCTCTGCAGGTGCTGGACGTTGACCGTGGACAGGACGTCGATCCCCGCTTCGAGCAGCTCCTCGACGTCCTGCCAGCGCTTGGCGTTGCGCGATCCCGGCACGTTGGTGTGCGCGAGTTCGTCGACGACGGCGACCTCGGGCGCGCGGGCGAGGAGGGCGTCGACGTCCATCTCGTCGAACTCGCGGCCGCGGTGCCCGGCGTGCCGCCGCGGGACGACCTCGAGGCCGTCGAGCAGCACCGCGGTCTTCTCGCGGCCGTGCGTCTCGACCAGCCCGACGACGACGTCGGTGCCGCGGTCGAGCCGCCGCCGCGCCTCGCCGAGCATCGCGAAGGTCTTGCCGACGCCCGGAGCCGCGCCGAGGTAGATCCTCAGCTCCCCGCGGCGCGGCTTGGACGTCGTGTTTTCGGTGGTCACGCTGTCAGTGTGCCCCTCCGGCCGCACCTTGCACGGCCAAGTTGAGCTGGAGCACATTCACGCCGGGGACGCCGATCCCCGCACCCGAGGTGTTCTGCTCGACCAGCTGCTTCACCCGGTCCACCGGCAGCCCGGTGTTCCGGGCGACGCGGGCGATCTGGAGGTCGGCGTAGGCCACGCTGATCGCCGGGTCGAGGCCCGACCCCGACGCCGTCACCGCGTCCGGCGGTACCTGACCGGGTGACACGCCTTCGCGCTTGGCGATGGCGTCACGGCGTTCCTGGATGGTCTTCACCAGGTCCTCGTTGTACGGGCCCTTGTTGGACGCGCCGGAGGTCGACGGGTCGCCGGGGCCGAGCGCGTCCTTGGACAGCGCCGACGGGCGGTTGTGGAACCACGGGTCGTGCGCCGGGTCGGCCGGCACCGGGTCGATGCCGATGAGCGACGACCCGACCGCCTGGCCGTTCTGCGTGACGACCGAGCCTTCGGCGTTGCCCTCGAGCCCGGGGATCCGGGCGATCGCCCACACGGCGAGGGGGTAGAGGATCCCCAGCAGGACCGTCAGCACGATGAGGACGCGCAGCCCGGCCCAGGTCTGCTTGACGAGAGTGTTCACGAAGTCACCCGATTCCAGGGATGAGGCGCACGAGCAGGTCGATCAGCCAGATCCCGAGGAAGGGGCTGACGATCCCGCCGAGGCCGTAGACGAGCAGGTTGCGGCGCAGCAGCGCCGAGGCCGACGACGGCTTGTACCGCACGCCGCGCAGGGCCAGCGGGATGAGCACGACGATGATCAGCGCGTTGAAGATGACCGCCGACAAGATCGCCGACTTCGGCGTGGCCAGGTGCATGATGTTCAGCCCGCCGAGCTGGGCGTAGATGCCGGTGAACATCGCGGGCAGGATCGCGAAGTACTTCGCGAGGTCGTTGGCGACGCTGAACGTCGTCAGCGCGCCGCGGGTGATGAGCAGCTGCTTGCCGATCTCCACGATCTCGATCAGCTTCGTCGGGTCGCTGTCGAGGTCGACCATGTTCCCGGCCTCCTTGGCGGCCGAGGTGCCGGTGTTCATCGCGACGCCGACGTCGGACTGCGCGAGCGCGGGCGCGTCGTTGGTGCCGTCGCCGGTCATCGCGACCAGCCGCCCGCCTTCCTGCTCCTGCTTGATGAGCGCCATCTTGTCTTCGGGCTTGGCCTCGGCGAGGAAGTCGTCGACGCCCGCGTCCGCGGCGATGGCCTTCGCGGTGAGCGGGTTGTCGCCGGTGATCATCACCGTCTTGATGCCCATCGCGCGCAGCTCGCCGAAGCGCTCTTTCATGCCCGGCTTGACGACGTCGGAGAGCCGGATAACGCCACGCACCACGGTGTCCTCGGCGACCACCAGCGGCGTGCCGCCCTGGGCGCTGATCTCGTCGACGACGCGTTCGGTCTCGTCGGGGAACTCGCCGCCGTTGTCCCGCACCCACGCGTGGACCGCGGACGCGGCGCCCTTGCGGATCCGCCGGTTCCCGATGTCGAGCCCGCTCATCCGCGTCTGCGCCGTGAAGGGGACGAACTCGCCGCGCTCGTCCTGGGCGGCGTAATCCGCCGTCAGCTCGACGACGCTGCGCCCTTCGGGGGTCTCGTCGGCGAGGCTGGCCAGCCGGGCGGCGCGCGCGAGTTCGTCCGGAGTGGACGATCCGACCGGGATCAGCTCGGTGGCGCGGCGGTTGCCGAAGGTGATGGTGCCGGTCTTGTCGAGCAGCAGCGTCGAGACGTCACCGGCGGCTTCGACCGCGCGGCCGCTGGTCGCGAGGACGTTGCGCTGCACCAGGCGGTCCATGCCCGCGATGCCGATGGCGCTCAGCAGCGCCCCGATCGTCGTCGGGATGAGACACACCAGCAGCGCGGTCAGCACCATCACCGATTGCTCGCTGCCGGAGTAGCGGGCCATCGGCTGCAGCGCCACCACGGCGAGCAGGAAGATGATCGTGAGCGTCGAGAGCAGGATCGTCAGGGCGATCTCGTTCGGCGTCTTCTGCCGGGACGCGCCTTCCACCAAGGCGATCATGCGGTCCACAAAGGACTCCCCCGGTTTCGTGGTGATGCGCACGACGACCCGGTCGCTCAGCACGGTCGTGCCGCCGGTGACGGCACTCCGGTCGCCGCCGGACTCGCGGATGACCGGGGCCGACTCGCCGGTGATGGCCGACTCGTCGACGGTCGCGATGCCCTCGACGACGTCGCCGTCGCCGGGGATCACCTGGCCCGCCTCGACCACGACCAGGTCGCCGATCTTCAGCTCGACCCCGGGCACCTGTTCTTCGGAGCCGGTTTCGGTGAGCCGGCGGGCAACGGTCTCCTTATTCGACTTCCGCAGCGACTCCGCCTGCGCCTTGCCGCGCCCTTCCGCGACGGCTTCGGCGAGGTTCGCGAAGAGGACCGTGAACCACAGCCAGACGGCGATCAGGATGGTGAACACGCTCGGGCCGGTGATCGCGAAGACCGTGGTGAGCGCGGAACCCACCCAGACCACGAACATCACCGGGTTGCCGAGCTGGTGCTTCGGGTTGAGCTTCCGGAAGGCGTCGGGCAGCGACGTCCAGAGCTGGCGGGGGCTGAACACCCCGGCGCCGACCCGGCCCGGCGCCTCTGGGGCGGGAGTCACCTGGGGTCGTTCTTCGGTGACGGTCATGCGAGTGCCTCCGCGATGGGCCCGAGCGCCAGCGCCGGGATGAAGGTGAGGGCCGCGACGAGCACCACCGTGCCGGTGAGCATCGTGGCGAACAGCGGCCCGGTGGTGGGCAATGTGCCCGCGGTTTCGGGCACCTTGCGTTGCGCGGCCAGGGAACCGGCCAGGCAGAGCACGGCGAGGATCGGCACGAACCGGCCGATCGCCATGGCGACGCCGAACGACGACTGGAACCAGTCGCTCGTCGCGGTCAGGCCGCCGAACGCGCTGCCGTTGTTGTTGCCGGTGGACGCGTAGCCGTAGAGGATCTCGGACAGGCCGTGCGCGCCCGGGTTGCCCAGCGCGCTCACGGTGTCCGGCAGCAGCAGCGCGATGCCCGAACCGAGAAGGACCACGGTCGGCATCGCCAGCATCGCGATCGCCGCGCAGGTGACCTCGCGCTTGCCGAGCTTCTTGCCCAGGTACTCCGGCGTGCGCCCGACCATCAGGCCGGCCAGGAACATCGCGATGATCGCCATCACGAGGATCCCGTAGAGGCCGGTGCCGACGCCGCCGGGCGAGATCTCGCCGTAGAGGATGTTCAGCAGCGGCCCCCCGCCGCCGAGGCCGGACAGGCTGTCGTGCGCGCCGTTGACCGCGCCGGTCGACGTGCCGGTGGTGGTGTCGGCGAAGATCGACGTCAGCCCGATGCCGAACCGCTGTTCCTTGCCCTCCATGCTCGCGCCCGCGGCCAGCGCCGCCGGGTTGTTCGCGTTGGCTTCGGAGAACCAGATGATCGCCAGCGACGCGGCCCAGAGGATGCCCATCACGCTGAGCAGGACGTACCCCTGCTTGGGCTTGCCGACCAGCTTGCCGAACGCGCGGGTCAGGCTGACCGGGATCACCAGGATGAGGAACAGCTCGATGAGGTTCGTCCACGCGGTGGGGTTTTCGAAGGGGTGCGCGGAGTTGGCGTTGAGGATGCCGCCGCCGTTGGTGCCCAGTTCCTTGATCGCCTCCTGGCTCGCCGCGGGGGCCAGGGCGATGGTGCTGTGGCTGCCGTCCGGGTTGGTGACGGCGACGCCGGCCTTGAGGCTCTGCACGACACCCAGCGCGACCAGCACGATGGCGAACACGAACGCCATCGGCAGCAGCACGCGGACCGTGCCGCGCGTGAGGTCCACCCAGAAGTTGCCGAGGCGGTCGGTCTTCGCGCGGACGAACCCGCGCGTCAGCGCGATCGCCACGGCCAGGCCGACGCCCGCGGACAGGAAGTTCTGCACGGTCAGCCCGGCCATCTGCACGAAGTGGCCCATCGTCGTCTCGGGGACGTAGGACTGCCAGTTCGTGTTGGTGACGAACGAAACCGCCGTGTTGAACGCGACGCTGGGGCTCACCGAGCCGCGGCCCAGGTTCCACGGCAGGAGCGGCTGCAGCCGCTGCAGCAGGTAGAGCAGGACGATCGAGACGAACGAGAAGCCGAGCACGCCCGCGGCGTAGGTCGGCCACCGCTGCTCGGAGTCCGGATCGACGCGGAAGAGCTTGTACAGGCCCTTTTCGACTTTCAGGTGCTTCTCGGTGGAGAAGACGCGCGCCAGGTAGTCGCCGAACGGCCGGTAGACCACGGCGAGGGCGGCGAGGAGGAGGCCGAGCTGGATGAGCCCGGCCGCGGTGTCAGTCATTCTTGCCCCTCCGCGGGGGTGAGTACGTCGGGGCGCATCAGAATTTCTCCGGCCTGATCAAGGCAACGAACAGGTAGACGAGCAGCCCCAGCGCCAGCAGTCCGCCGACGACGTTGGCCACGGTTCCCGCGCCGCTCACAGCTTCTCCAGCCCGCGCAGCGCCAACGCGAGCACCACGAACACGCCGATCAGCAGAACGGCGTAGAGCAAGTCGGCCACAGGCACCTCTCAAGACGGGTCACCGGGTTCGGTGACCGGACTCCTTCACCCTGCGGCTCCGGGACCCCATCCCGACCTGCGGCTGACGGCGCCTTGACGCCTTCCTGACACCCATTTACGCGGTCTTTATGGCAGGTGGCGGCCGTCACGCAAACGTTTGCCCAGTACTCACCGTATGCAGTTGGTTAGTGACTCGCGACACACCGAGTGACCGAACAAGCGCGGAACGTGCAATTCGGGCAGACAAGATCTTGGGGTCGTGTTACACCTGTGTTACCGATAGTTGTATCAGCTAAGCAAATTCAGGGAGGGGTTCACTATGTGCGGTATCGCCGGCTGGGTTTCCTACGACGCCGACCTCACCCGCCGCCAGGACGTGGTCGACGCCATGACGGCGACCATGTCCTGCCGCGGCCCGGACGACGAGGGCACCTGGGTCCGCGAGCACGTCGCGCTCGGGCACCGGCGCCTGGCCATCATCGACCTGCCCGGCGGCCGTCAGCCGATGTCCGTGCACACGCCGAACGGCGACGTCGCGATGGTCTACAGCGGCGAGGCCTACAACTTCACCGAGCTGAAGGAAGAGCTGACGAAGCTCGGCCACCAGTGGGAGACCGACAGCGACACCGAGGTCGTGCTGCACGGCTACCTGCAGTGGGGCGACGAGGTCGTCGACCACCTCAACGGCATGTACGCGTTCGCGATCTGGGACGAGCGCGACGACCGGCTCGTCATGATCCGCGACCGGATGGGCATCAAGCCGTTCTACTACTACCCGACCCCCGACGGCGTCCTGTTCGGGTCGGAGCCGAAGGCCATCCTGGCGAACCCCCTCGCGAAGAAGGTCGTCGACCTCGACGGCTTCCGCGAGCTGGCCGGCTTCACCAAGCGCCCCGGCTGGTCGCTGTGGAAGGACATGCGCGAGGTCGAGCCGGGCACGCTCGTCACCGTGTCCCGCGAGGGCATCAGGACGCGCACCTACTGGAAGCTGGACGCGAAGCAGCACACCGACGACCAGGAGACGACGGTCGCGCGCGTCCGCGAGCTGATGACCGACATCGTGCACCGCCAGCTCGTCGCGGACGTCCCGCGGTGCGTGCTGCTCTCCGGCGGGCTCGACTCGAGCGCCGTCGCCGGGCTCGCCGCCGCGCGGCTGGCCGAGCAGGGCGAGCAGCTGCGGACGTTCTCGGTCGACTTCTTCGGCCAGGAAGAGAACTTCAAGCCGGACGAGATGCGCGACACGGCGGACTCGCCGTTCGTCCGCGACGTCGCCCAGCTGGTCGACTCCGCGCACGAAGACGTCATGCTGAACCCGGCCGACCTGACCGACCCCGAGGTCCGGCGCGCGGTGCTGCGCGCCCGCGACATCCCGGCCGGGCTCGGTGACATGGACACGTCGCTGTACCTGCTGTTCAAGGCGATCCGCGGCCAGTCGACGGTGGCGCTCTCGGGCGAGTCGGCCGACGAGGTGTTCGGCGGTTACCGCTGGTTCCACGACGAGAAGGCCGTCAACGCGGACACGTTCCCGTGGCTGGCGTTCCGCACGTCGATGATGGACGAACGGGCGTCGCTGTACACGCCGGAACTGGTGCAGAAGCTCGACGTCGAGTCCTACATCGCCGACCAGTACCAGACGGCGGTTTCGTCGGTGGAGCACCTCGACGGTGAATCCGCGGTCGAGGCGCGGATGCGGACGATCTGCAACCTGCACCTGACCCGGTTCGTGCGGATGCTGCTCGACCGCAAGGACCGCGCGTCGATGGCGGTGGGGCTGGAGGTCCGCGTGCCGTTCTGCGACCACCGGCTGGTCGAGTACGTCTACAACACGCCGTGGTCGCTGAAGACGTTCGACGGCCGGGAGAAGAGCCTCCTGCGGCACGCGACCAAGCACGTGCTGCCGGAGTCGGTGGCCCAGCGGGTGAAGAGCCCGTACCCCTCGACGCAGGACCCGGGCTACGCGGCGGCGCTGCAGCAGCAGGTCAAGGAGGTCCTGGCCGAGCCGGGGCACGAGGTGTTCGGCCTGGTCGACAAGGCCTGGGCGCACCGCGCGTCCGAAGTGGACTCGGCGACCATGGCCCCGGCGATGCGCATCGGCCTGGACCGGCTGCTCGACCTGTACCACTGGATCGAGATGTACCAGCCCACGCTCGAACTCTCTTGACTTCAAGTGCCCTCGAGGTGTGAGCCTGGGCGGCATGAAGGTGCTGCTGTTCGGCCGCAACCCGGCCACGGTCTCGAGGGTGACGGCGGCGCTGTCCGCGGCGGGTCTCGCCGCGGACGGCGTCGCTTCGGAGGAAGCGGTGTTGACGCGCCTGGGCTTGGTCGACGCCCTGGTGCTGGGCGCAGGGGTGGTGGGTTCGCTGCGGGAGCGCGTCACCGCTGCGGCGGTGCGGCACGGGGTGGTGTGGGTTCAGGGTCCGCACATTCTCCCGGAGCGGGACGCGCTGGAGTACGTGCGGACGGAGATCCTGCCGCGGCTGGTCGTGAGTGGGAAACAGGGTTAGAACCCTGTTTCCCACTCACGAGGACGCTTGGCGGCGGACCTCCGCGAGGCCCACCGGACGTCGTTCGCGGCGGGACAGCTCGCACGCTTCAGCGATGTAGAACGCCTCCAGCGCGTCCGCCGCGACGCACGGCGAAGGCGCCCGGCCCGCGACGACGTCCAGGAACGCTCGCAGCTCCGTCGTGTACGCCGGGCGGAAGCGCTCCATGAACCCCGGGTACGCCGGCCCGGGCAGCGGCGCCACCCCTGGCTCCACCGAGCGCAGCGGCGCCCGGTCGTCCAGGCCGACCACGACACCCGACACCGAGCCGAGGACGTCGAGGCGGACGTCGTAGCCCGCGCCGTTGTAGCGGGTCAGGGACACCGTCGCCAGCGTGCCGTCGTCCAGGGTCAGCGTCGCGGCCGCCGTGTCGACGTCGCCTGCGTCCGCGAAGAACCGCTCGCCGCGGTTGGCGCCGATCGCGTACACCTCGGCCACCTCGCGGCCGCTGACCCAGCGGATGATGTCGAAGTCGTGGACGCCGCAGTCGCGGAACAGCCCGCCCGAATGGGCGACGTACTCGGCCGGCGGGGGCGCCGGGTCGAACGTCGTCGCGCGCAGGGTGTGCAGCCAGCCCAGCTCGCCTGACGCGACCGCCGCCTTCGCCGCCGCGTAGCCCGCGTCGAAGCGGCGCTGGAAGCCGATCTGGACCGGCACGTCCGAGGCGTCGATGCGGTCGATCACGGCGAGGGTGCCGGGGATGTCCGCGGCTACCGGCTTTTCGCAGAACACCGGGATACCCGCGTCGACCGCCGCGATGATCAGGCCGGGGTGCGCGTCGGTCGCTGCCGTGACGACCAGTCCGTCGAGACCCGCGGCGAACAGCTCCTCGAGGGAGGTCGCCTCGACGCCCAGCTTCGCGGCGGCGGACGCGGCTCGCGCGGTGTCGACGTCGGCCACGACGACCGACTCGACCTCCTCGAACCCCTTGAGCGTCTCCGCGTGCGCGGTGCCGATCCGGCCGGTGCCCGCCAGTCCCAACCTCATCGTGAATGCCCTCCTGTCACAGAAATCCCGGCGGTGGTCGCGCGGACCACCAAAGACGGGTGCAGCAGGTGCCGGACCGGCTCGGTCCGCTCACCCCGCACCCGCTCGATCAGCGCTTCGAAGGCCAGGCGGCCCATTTCGGTGCGCGGTTGGTCCACTGTGGTCAGTGAAAGGTGCCGCAGTGCCGCCAAAGACGTGTTGTCGTAGCCGACGACCGAGACGTCCTCGGGCACGCGCAGCCCTGCTTCCTCGAGAGCCGAGATCGCGCCGACGGCGTTGAAGTCGTTGCCCGCCACCAAACCCGTCGGCAGCTCGGCGCGCGAATACGTCGCCAGCAGCTCCCGCACGGACTTCTCGCCCGCGGTGTCGGTGTGCTCGCTGCGCACGACGATCGGTTCGAGGCCGTGCCGCCGCATCGCCGCCTGGAACCCGCGACGACGCTGGGCCGCCCCGGCCGCGCCGCCGCCGTCGAGGTGCGCGATGCGCCGGTGCCCGAGGGCCGCGAGGTGGTCGACGGCCAGCGCCGACCCCGCCTCGCCGTCGTCGTTCACGGTGTCCACACCGGACGCTCGCGACGTCCGGGACACCAGCACCACCGGGCACTGCCGGGCGGCGGCTTCGATGGCCGACGCGGGCACGACCGGCGAGAGCAGGATGACCCCCGCCGGCCGGAAGGAAAGCAGGCTGCGCAAGGCGTTCCCCTCGCGCGCGGGACTGCGGCCGCCGGTGTTGAGGACGAGGTCGAAGCCCGCGGCCTGCGCGGCCGCGTCCAATCCCTCGACGACATCGGCGAAGAAGGCGTTGCGCAGGTCGTTGACCATCACGCCGAGCACCGTGGACGTCCGGCTGGCCAGGGACCGCGCCATGACGTGCGGCTGGTAGCCGAGTTCTTCCGCCGCCCGCAGGACGGCCGCGCGCCGGGCGTCGGAGACCTTCGGTGAATTCCTCATCACCAGGGAGACCAGTGCGCGGGAAACCCCCGCCCGCGCGGCGACGTCCTCCATCGTCGGACGCATGCGGCGCACCTCCCCTGATCACCGGAAACTCGGCCTTGACTTGGTGTGACGGACGCTACAAGATTAGAGCGCTCTAATCAATAGAGCGCTCCAACGGACCAACGGAGGCCCCTTGTGACAGCGACGATCCGCGTAGCCGCCGCGCCGATCTCTTGGGGTGTCTGCGAAGTCCCGGGCTGGGGCCGGGTGCTGGACGCGGCGACCGTGCTCGGGGAGATGGCGGCGCTCGGGGTCCAAGCCACCGAACTGGGCCCGCCCGGGTACCTCCCGCGCGACCCGGCCGAACTGCGCGAGCTGCTGGGGCAGCACGGCCTGACGCTCGTCGGCGGCTTCCTCGCCGTCGTCCTCCACGAAAATCAGGAAGACGCCCTCAAGGAAGCCGAAGAGTCCGCCGCCCTGTTCGCCGCGTGCGGCGGTGACGTGCTGGTGCTCGCCGCCGCGACCGGGCTCGACGGCTACGACGACCGCCCGAAGCTCACCGACGCCGAATGGGCGACGCTCATCGCAACCGCCGCCAAGATCCGTGACATCGCCGCCGCTCACGGCCTGCGCACCGTGCTGCACCCGCACGTCGGGACGCACGTCGAGCAGCAGGCCGAGGTCGAGCGCTTCCTCGCCGATTCCGATCTCGGCTTGTGCCTCGACACCGGGCACCTGATGATCGGCGGGACGGATCCGGTCGAGCTGGCCAAGCGGTATCCCGAACGGGTGGGGCACGTGCATCTGAAGGACGTCCGAGAAGACCTGGCGGCCGAGGTCCGCAGCGGTCGGCTCGGGTACACCGACGCGGTCGGGCGGGGCATCTACACCCCGCTCGGCGCGGGGGACGTGGACGTGGCGTCGATGGTGCGCTCCGTCCAGGCGGCCGGCTACGACGGCTGGTACGTCCTCGAACAGGACACCGCCCTCGGCGACTCGAGCCCCGACGACACACCGCGGCGGGACACCGAGCGCAGCCTGGCCCACCTCGCGAAGATCATCGACTCCCTGTAATCGGTCCCAAAGGAGTGACTGTGTTCTCTTTCAAGAAGCTGGCCGGAGTGGCGGCGATCGCCGCCGCCGGGCTGGTCCTCTCCGCCTGCAGCGGCCCGAGCGCCGACAACTCGAACAGCAGCGCCAGCTCTCCGGCCCCGGCGGCGCCGAGTTCGGGCGGTCCGTTGAAGGTCGCCGTCGTCACCCACGGCAGCGCCGGTGACGCCTTCTGGAACGTCGTCAAGAACGGCGCCCAGCAGGCGGGCAAGGACCTGAACGTCGGCGTCGACTACTACTCCGACGGTGACCCGGGCAACCAGGCCAAGCTGATCGACAACGCCGTCGCGCAGAAGGTCGGCGGCCTGGTCGTCTCGATGGCGAACCCGCAGGCGCTGCAGACGTCGATCCAGAACGCGGTCAAGGCCGGCATCCCGGTGGTCACCATCAACTCCGGCGAGGACTCCAGCGCGGCGTTCGGCGCGATCGCGCACGTCGGGCAGAGCGAGGGCCTCGCGGGCCAGGGCGCGGGCCAGCGGCTCAAGGCGGCCGGCAAGACGAAGTTGCTGTGCGTCATCCACGAAGCCGGCAACATCGGCCAGAACCAGCGCTGCGACGGCGCGAAGCAGACCTTCGGCAACGTCACCACGCTGCAGGTCGACATCTCGAACCCGACCGACGCGCAGTCGCGGATCCGCGGCGCGCTGCAGTCCGACCCGTCGATCGACGCGGTGCTCGCGCTGAACTCGCAGGTCGCGGCCCGCGCGGTGAGCGCGGCGAAGGAAGCGAACTCGAAGGCCCAGGTGGCGACGTTCGACCTGAACGCCGACGTCGTCGCGGCCATCAAGGACGGCAGCATCCTCTTCGCCGTCGACCAGCAGCAGTACGAGCAGGGCTACCTGCCGATCGTGTTCCTCAAGCTGTACAAGGAGAACGGCAACACCATCGGTGGCGGCCACCCGGTGCAGACCGGCCCCGGCTTCGTCGACAAGACCAACATCGACACCGTGGCCCCGTACGCGCAGCGCGGCACGCGATGACCGCAGCCATCCAGGCACAGCCCGACGAACGCGTCGCCAAGAAGAGCCTGACCGATCGATTGGTGGTCCGGCCCGAGATCGGCGCGCTGCTGGGCGCCGTGCTCGTGTTCGTGTTCTTCTCCGTCGTCACCGGCCAGTTCCTCAGCCCGCTGGGCGTGGCGACCTGGCTCGACGACTCGTCGACGCTGGGCATCATGGCCGTCGTGGTCGCGCTGCTCATGGTCGGCGGCGAGTTCGACCTCTCCGCCGGCGTCATGACGGCGTCGACGTCGCTGGTCACGGCGATCCTGGCGACGCAGGCGGGCTGGAACGTCTGGCTCGCGCTGCTGGTCTCGCTGGCCTTCGCCCTCGGCGTCGGCGCGTTCAACGGCTGGCTGGTGATGAAGACCGGACTGCCCAGCTTCATCGTCACGCTCGGGTCGTTCCTCGCGCTGCAGGGACTCAACCTCGGCGTGACGCGGCTGATCACCAACACCGTCCAGGTCTCGGGGATGCGCTCGACCAGCGGCTACGAGTCGGCGGGCGGCCTGTTCGCGTCCACCTTCGACATCGGCGGCACGGAGTTCCAGTCGTCGATCATCTGGTGGATCGTCGTCACGGCCATCGCCGCGTGGCTGCTGGTGCGCACGCGCTTCGGCAACTGGATCTTCGCGGTCGGCGGGTCGCAGGTGTCGGCCCGCTCGGTCGGCGTGCCGGTGGTGCGCACGAAGATCCTGCTGTTCATGGGCACCGCGCTCGGCGCGTGGCTGGTGGGCTCGATCAACATCCTGCGGTTCGCGAGCGTGCAGGCGAACCAGGGCATCGGGCTGGAGTTCCAGTACATCATCGCGGCGGTGATCGGCGGCTGCCTGCTCACCGGCGGGTTCGGTTCGGCGGTGGGCGCGGCGATCGGCGCGCTGATCTTCGGCATGGCGCGCCAGGGCATCGTGTTCGCGCAGTGGAACAGCGACTGGTTCATGCTGTTCCTCGGGATCATGCTGCTGGCCGCGGTCCTGGTCAACAACGCCTTCCGGCGCCGCGCGGAAAGGGTCCGCCGATGAGCCTGATCGAAGTTCGTGAGATAGGCAAGACCTACGGCAGCGTGATCGCCCTGCGCGAGGTGTCCACTGTGGTCAACGCGGGCGAGGTGACCTGCGTGCTCGGCGACAACGGCGCCGGGAAGTCCACGCTGATCAAGATCCTGGCCGGCGTGCACCAGCACGACCGTGGCGAGTTCCTCGTGGAAGGTGAGCCGGTGCGGTTCGCCTCGCCGCGCGAAGCCCTCGACCGCGGGATCGCGACCGTGTACCAGGACCTCGCGGTGGTGCCGCTGATGAGCGTCTGGCGGAACTTCTTCCTCGGCTCCGAGCCGACGACGGGGTTCGGCCCGTTCCGGATGCTCGACCGGAAGAAAGGCCGTGAGACGACCAAGAAGGCACTGTTCGACATGGGCATCGACCTGCGGGACGTCGAGCAGCCGGTCGGCACGCTCTCCGGTGGGGAACGCCAGTGCGTCGCGATCGCGCGGGCGGTCTATTTCGGCGCGAAGGTGCTGATCCTCGACGAGCCGACCGCCGCGCTCGGCGTCAAGCAGGCCGGGGTGGTGCTCAAGTACGTCGCGCAGGCCAGGGACCGCGGGCTCGGCGTCGTGCTCATCACGCACAACCCGCACCACGCCTACCCCGTCGCGGACCGGTTCCTGCTGCTCAAGCGGGGTGCACCGCTCGGTTCGTACGAGAAGAAGGACATCGACATCAATGAGCTGACCCGGCAGATGGCGGGCGGTGCTGAGCTGGAAGCCCTCGAACACGAGCTGCGGCAGGTGGAGAAGGCGTGAGTCTCGAAGCGCTCACCGTGGGCCGGGTCGGGGTGGACCTCTACCCGGAGCAGAGCGGCGTGCCGCTGGCCGGGGTCAGCACGTTCGCCAAGTCGCTCGGCGGGACCGCGACCAACGTCGCGGTCGCCGCCGCGCGGCTCGGGCGGCGCACGGCCGTGCTCACGAAGGTCGGCCCGGACGGCTTCGGCGACTACGTCCGGCAGGCTCTCGAAGGCTTCGGCGTGTCCCCGGCGCACGTGGGCACCTCCGAAGACCTCCAGACGCCGGTGGTGTTCTGCGAGCTGAACCCGCCCGCGGACCCGCCGTTGCTGTTCTACCGCTCCCCCATCGCGCCGGACCTGACGCTCACCGACGACGACGTGCCGTGGGACGTCGTCACGTCGGTGCCGCTGCTGTGGGTCACCGGAACCGGCGTTTCCGCCGAACCCGCGCGCACGACCCAGCGGAAGATCCTCGAAGCGCGCGGACGCCGTGCGCACACCGTCCTCGACCTGGACTACCGGCCGATGTTCTGGCCGTCGGTGGAGCAGGCCCGCGAGGAGATCGGCGGGATGCTCGACCACGTCACCGTCGCGGTCGGCAACCGGGCCGAGGTGGAGGTCGCCGTCGGCACCGCGGACCCGGACGCCGCCGCCGACCGGATGCTCGAACGCGGTCTTCGGCTGGCTGTGATCAAGAAGGGCGCCGAGGGCGTGCTCGTGGCGACACCGGAGGGGCGCTGGACCGTCCCGCCGCAGCGTATCGAGGTCGTCTGCGGCCTCGGCGCGGGCGACGGCTTCGGTGGCGCGCTGATCCACGGCCTGCTGGCGGGCTGGGACCCGGTGCGCCTCGCGGAGTACGCCAACGCCGCGGGCGCGCTCGTCGCGTCCCGGCTGGCCTGCGCCGACGCCATGCCGACCGCGACGGAGATCGAGGAGCTGCTGTGATCCTCACCGACGAGCGGTGGCGCGAACTCCTCGACACCCGGGCGACGAACCCGGGTGCGGTCCGCCAGGCCTACGCGACGCGCAAACGCCGTTCGAAACTGCTGTCCGACGACGGCACCCTGTTCCTCGTCGCGGCCGACCACCCGGCACGAGGGGCGCTGGGCGTCGGCGACGACCCGCTCGCCATGGCCGACCGGCGAACCCTCCTCGACCGCCTGCTCGTCGCCCTCGCCAACCCGGCGGTCGACGGCCTCCTCGGCACCCCCGACGTCGTCGAGGAACTGCTGCTGCTCGGCGCGCTGCACGACAAGGTCGTCTTGGGCTCGATGAACCGCGGCGGCCTGGCCGGCGCGGACTGGGAGATCGACGACCGCTTCACCGGCTACGACGCCCGCACGCTCGTCGACTGCGGCCTCGACGGCGGCAAGATGCTGCTGCGGCTCGTCGACTCCGACCCGGGCACGATCCCGACGCTGCAGGCCTGCGCCGACGCCGTCACCGAGCTGGCCGCGTACGGGCTGGTGGCGATGGTCGAACCGCTCCCCTACCGGCGCTCGGCGGGAAAGCTCGTGCTGCAGGAGGATCCCGTGTCGCTGGCCCGCGCGGTCACGGTCGCGTCCGGGCTCGGGACGACGTCCGCGCACACCTGGCTGAAGCTGCCGTCCACCGACTCGGCGGCGGTCCTCGGCGCGACGACGCTGCCGGTGGTCGTGCTCGGCGGGGTGCCGTCCGGCGATCCCGCCGCCGACCTGGCCTCCTGGGGCCGGACGCTGCGCCACGACGTCGTGCGCGGCCTGGTCGTCGGCCGGACCCTGCTCTACCCGCCCGACGGTGACGTCGGCGCGGCTGTCGAAGCCGCCGCGAAGGTCTTGGAGGCCGCGAAGTGAGCAAGCTGCACCGTCCACTCGGGACACTGTCCGACGACGCCGATCCGGTCCGCCTGACTCCCGACACCGCGGGCTGGACGTACTGCGGCCTGCGGGTGCTCTCCCTGGCCCCCGGCGAGGTCCGGATCCTGCACACCGGCGAGTTCGAGGCGTTCGTGCTGCCGCTGTCCGGATCGGCGACGGTCCGCGTCGACGGCCAGGTCTTCGAGCTGCGCGGCCGCGAATCGGTGTTCACGCGCGTGACGGACTTCGCCTACGTGCCGCGCGAGGCCGAAGTCGAGTTGTCGACAGTGGACGGTCTCGAAGTCGCGCTGCCGATGGCCCGCTGCACGCGGCGGCTGGCAGCCCGCTACGGACCCGCCGAGGACGTCCCCGTGGAGGTCCGCGGCGCCGGGCAGGCGACGCGGCAGGTGACCAACTTCGGTGTCCCCGGGGTGTGGGACCACGCCGACAAGCTGAACGCGTGCGAGCTGATCACGCCGGGCGGCAACTGGTCGTCGTACCCGCCGCACAAGCACGACGAAGCGAGCGAGTGCGAGGTCGTCAACGAGGAGATCTACTACTTCCGCGTCGCCGGCCGCGACGGCGTGACGCCGTCGCGCGAGGGTTTCGGCCTGCACCGGACGTACACGGCGGACGGCGAGCTGGACGAAGACGTCGCCGTCCGCGACCACGACGTCTTCCTGATCCCGCGCGGCTTCCACGGGCCGTGCGTCGCGGCTCCGGGCTACCCGATGTACTACCTGAACGTCCTGGCCGGGCCGGCCGACGAGCGGTCGATGGCCTTCTGCGACGACCCCGCGCACGGCTGGGTCCGCGACACGTGGGCGTCGCAGGAGCTGGATCCGCGCTGCCCGGTGACGAGCCACGAAGGGCGTGTGCGGTGAAGCTGACGACGGCTCAGGCGCTGGTCCGCTGGCTCCTCGCGCAGCGTTCGGAAACGCTGGACGGGCGCGAAGTCCCGCTCTTCCCCGGCGTCTTCGCGATCTTCGGGCACGGCAACGTCCTCGGCCTGGGGACCGCGCTCGAAGAGCACCGCGGGGACATCCCGGTGTGGCGCGGGCACACCGAGCAGGGCATGGCGCTCGCCGCGGTCGGGTACGCGAAGGCCACGCACCGGCGGCAGGTCGGCGTCGTGACGTCGTCGATCGGGCCGGGTGCGCTGAACATGGTCACCGCGGCCGGGGTCGCGCACGCGAACCGGCTGCCGGTGCTGCTCCTGCCGGGCGACACGTTCACCGGCCGCGCGCCGGACCCGGTGCTGCAGCAGATCGAGCCGTTCGGCGACGGCACCGCGACGGTCAACGACGCCTTCCGCGCGGTCTCCCGCTACTTCGACCGGATCACCCGCCCCGAGCAGCTGATTTCGACGTTGCCGCAGGTCGCGCGGGTGCTCACGGACCCGGCGGACAGCGGGCCCGTGGTCCTGGCGCTGCCGCAGGACGTCCAGGTGGAGACGTACGACTTCCCGGACGCCCTGTTCGAGCCGGTGACGCACCGGCCGCTGCGGCCGCGGCCGGACCGGCGGTCGGTCACCGAGGCGGCCGGAGTCCTGCGGGCTTCGAAACGGCCGTTGCTCGTGCTCGGCGGCGGTGTCCGGTACTCCGGCGCCGGGCAGCGCGCCCTCGACTTCGCCGAGCGGCACGGGATTCCGCTGGTGGAGACGACCGCGGGCCGCACGCTGGTGCCACATTCCCATGACCTGCACGCGGGACCGCTGGGGATCACCGGCTCCTCGTCGGCGAACGTCGTCGCGGCCGCGGCCGACGTCGTCCTGGCCGTCGGGACGCGCCTGCAGGACTTCACGACGGCGTCCTGGACGGTCTTCTCCCCCGACGTCCGCCTGGTCGCGCTGAACGCGGCCCGGTTCGACGCGGTGAAGCACGGCGCGCTCTCGGTGGTCGGGGACGCCGACGCGGGGCTGGTCGACCTCGGCGCGCAGCTGGAGAGCTGGCGAGTCGACCCGTCGTGGACGTCGCGAGCCGCGACCGAACGCGCGTCCTGGGACGCGCACGTCGACTCGCTGCGTTCGTCTTCGGGCGCCCTTCCGTCGTACGCGCAGGTCGTCGGAGTCGTGAACGACCTGTCGGCGGCGGACGACTACGTGATGACGGCGTCCGGCGGGCTGCCGGGCGAGCTGATCGGCGGCTGGCGCGGTTCCGGCTCGCTCTCGATGGACGTCGAGTACGGCTTCTCGTGCATGGGCTACGAGCTGTCCGGCGCGTGGGGCGCGGCGATCGCGTGGCCCGGCCTGGTGACCACGCTCCTGGGCGACGGCTCGTACCTGATGCTGAACTCCGAGCTGTTCTCGGCGGCCTTCGCGGGGCACCCGTTCGTCGCGGTCGTCTGCGACAACGACGGCTACGCGGTGATCGCGCGGCTGCAGGAGGGTCAGGGCGGGAAGCCGTTCAACAACTTCTACGCCGACTGCACGACTTCGCACGCTTCGCCGCCGCGCGTCGACTTCGCGCGTCACGCGGAGTCCCTGGGGTGTCTGGTGTTCACCGCATCCACAGTGGACTCACTGCGGGAGGCTTACGGTTCGGCGCGCGAGGCTGCGGTGGCGGAGCGACGTCCGGCGGTGGTCGTGGTGAAGACGCAGCCGTCGACGTGGACCGAGGCCGGCGCGTGGTGGGAGGTCGGGGTGCCCGAGCACCTGGCCGGCCGGGACGGCTACGAGCGGGCGAAGGCGGATCAGGTGCGCTACCTCAGGTCCTGACCCCGGCCGCGGGGGCGCCCCCGTTTTCCACGTTACCGGAGGGCACCGACATTTCCGGCCGCCGCGCGCACCCGCGGCCGCAGCGTGAACCCGCTCGGCTTGAGCGTCAGCGATTCGACGATCTTCAGTTCGTACGCCGGATCGACGTCGAAGTCGTAGCGCTGCAACACCATCCCCAGCGCCAGGACGGCTTCGTGCACCGCGAACTGGCGGCCGATGCAGGCACGCTCGCCCGTCCCGAACGGCTTGTACGCCTGCGCCGGCCGCTTCTTCACCGCGGCGGGCTCGAACCGGTCCGGGTCGAACCGCTCGGGGTCCGGCCAGACCGCAGGATCGCGGTGCACCAGGGGCAGCGGCACGATCACCCAGTCGCCCTCGCGCATCTCGTACTTCCCGCCGATCACGACGTCTTCGCGTGCTTCGCGCGAGTAGCCGGGCGCGGTCGGCCAGAGCCGCATCGCTTCGTCGAGGCAGCGACGGACGTAACGCAGCTTCGCGACGTCGGCGAACGCCGGCTCGCGGTCGCCCCACACCGCGTCGACCTCCGCACGCGCCTTCGCCAGCAGCTCGGGGTGACGCGTCAGGTAGTACAACGCGAACGACAGCGCGCCGGACGTCGTCTCGTGGCCCGCGACGACGAACGTGATGGCCTGGTTGCGGATGTTCACCGGGTCCAGCCGCTCCCCCGTCACCGGGTGGCCCTCGCTGAGCATCAGGCCGAGCAGGTCACGGCTCTCCCCGCCTTCCTCGCGGCGGGCCTCGATGACTTCGTCGACCAGGTTCGTCATGGTCGCGATGTCGGCCTGGTTCTGCGCGGCCGTCCCGGCGAAGGCCCGTCGCACGAACGGGAGCTTGACGTTCTGCAGTTGCGCGTACCGCAGCGAGCGGATCATCGCCGTGACGAACGGGTGCGGTTCGGCGCGCTCGAAGGAGCCGAAGCGGTAGCCGAACCCCGCGCGGCCGATCGTCTCCAGGGTCAGCCGGGTCATGTCGGCGGCGACGTCGACCGGGCCGTCCGCCGCGTCCCAAGCCGCGGTCAGCTCTCGCGCGACCTCCAGCATCACCGGGTGGTAGCGGCGCATCGCCTCGGCGGAGAAGGCCGGCTGCAGGATGTCGTGGGCCAGCCGCCAGTTCGGCTCGTGGGTGTGCGCGGTGAAGAGGCCGTCGCCGGCGAGCGCGCGCAGGTTTTCGATGCCCATGCCGACGTGCTTGCCGAACTTCGTCTCGTCGTTCAGCTCGGTGACGAGGTCGACGCTGCCCGCGAAGACGATCTCGAAGCCGAAGATCTTGCGCGTGAAGATCGGGCCCAGCCGCCGGCCGATGCGCAGCGTGTCCTGCAACGGCGTGCGCGGGTTGGCGCCGATCAGGTCGCCGATCACCGGCAGCCGCCCCGGCCGGTGCGGAATCGCGCTCGTGTCCACGGCAAGCCCCTCTATTGAACCCGTATCCAATAGGGTCACGATCCCCCGCTACTGAACCCGTGTCAAGTAAGGTCGGGGGATGCGGACGAGGCTGAGCACCGAACAGCGGCGCGAGCAGCTCCTCACGATCGGAGCCGGGTTGTTCGCGAAGCGGCCGTACGACGAGGTGTGGATCGAGGAGGTCGCCGAGATCGCGCAGGTCTCGCGCGGGCTGCTCTACCACTACTTCCCGACCAAGAAGGACTTCTTCGCGTCGATCGTCCGCGCCCAGCGCGACCAGCTCCTGGCGATGAGCGAGCCCGACCCGGCGCTGCCCGTGGCGGAGCAGTTGCGGGCCGGGCTCGACGTCTACCTCGAGTTCGCGCGCACGCACCCGGACGGCTACCGGATCGTGCACCGCGCCGCGAGCGGCGCCGACCGCGAGATCCAGGAGATCCGCGAGGCCGGGATGACCGCGAACGCCACCCGCATCCTCGACGCCGTCAGCCTGCTGACGCCCGTCACCGACGTGACGCGGCTGGCCGTGCGCGGCTGGCTCGCGTTCGTCGCGACGACGATCCTCGAGTGGCTGGACCAGCCGACGGTCACCCAGGAGGAGCTGCGCGACCTGGGCGTCCGGACGTTGTTCGCGGCGGTCGGCGTCACGCCGTGACCGCGGGCGACGCCGCGCCATCGACCAGCTTCCGCGGTGCGCCGGAGCCGTCCGCCGGGACCGCCCACACGGCGTTGTCCCGCCCGTAGAGGACGGTGTGGTCGTCCTGCCAGAGGGCCTGGTCGTCGACGCTCTTCTGCTCCGCCAGCCCGGTTTCCCGCATCGTCTTCAGGTCGAGCACCGACAGCCGCCAGACGCCCTCGCCCACCTTCTTCTTGAAGGCGATCCGGGTGGCGTCCGGTGAGAGCGACGGGCATTCGACGTTCTCCCTGAGCGTCTTCCCGCGATAGCGCCGGTAGTCCGCTTCGACGAGGTAGGTCCTGCCCTTTGCTGCCGAGGGTGGCGTAGAAGCGGTTGCCGTCGGGGGCGAACGTGATGCCCCAGTAGTTGACGTCCGCGGCGAAGTACCGCTGGTCGCCGACGAACACCGGCAGCTCTTCGATCGTCTTGACGAGCCGCCCGGTGTCCACTTCGTACAGTCCGGCGCGCGTCGAGAACCCGGTCTCCGCGCACGAGTCACCGGTCACGAACAGCGTCCAGTAGACGCGCTTGCCGTCCGGGGACACCCGGGCGCGGCTCGGCGTGCCGGGCAGGGACTCGGTGTGGCGGACCGCGAGGTGGTCGTCGAGGACGAGGACGTCGGTCACCGCCGGGAGCGTCCCCGGCCGCACGGCCAGGCACACCGCGGTCAGCTTCGCGACCGCGAACCGGTCGCATTTCAAGCCGCCGAGCCGGGGTTTCTTGGCGGTATCACCCAAGGGGACGGCGCCGACGCGGCCGGTGGCCGTGTCGCGGAACAGCAGCTGCCCGGATGCGAGGGTGAGCTGCGCGGCCGGTTCGGCGTCCGCGGAGTCGTGGCGGGCGCTGACCGTGTAGCCGACGGCCGCGGCGATCAGGAGTGCCGCGCCGAGCAGGGCGACGACGAGCTTCTTCACGGGCGCACCGGTTTCACGAGGGCGGCGGCGAGGGCGGCGACGGCCAGGCAGGCCGCGGCGGCGAGCACCGCGGGCCGCAGGTCCCACAGCGTCCAGGCCAGTCCGAAGAGGACGGACGAGAGCATCCGGGCGGCGGCCTGCCCGGTCTGCACGACGGCCATCCCGGTGGCACGGAGCGCACGCGGGATGAGCGGGCCGGCGGCGGCCATGAGGACGCCGTCGGTCGCCGCGTAGAACACACCGTGCAGGCCGAGCGCGACGACGGCGAGCGCCGTGGCGGCCGGGCCGCAGAGGAGCACCAGTGCCAGGCACTGCGCGACGTGGCCGCCGAGGAACACCGGCCAGCGGCCGACGCGGTCGGCGAGCTTGCCGAGCGGCACGGCCAGCACGAGGTAGACCCCGGCCGTGCCCAGCGGCAGCAGCGGGAAGAACGTCGCCGCGATCTCCCAGCGCCGCTGCAGGACGAGGTAGACGAACGAGTCGCCGACCGTGACCAGGCCCAGCTGTGCCGCCCAGAGCGTCACGCGCCGGAAGTCGCTCCGCTTGAGGAGGTTTGCCGCCGTTCGCAGCGATACCGCGGCGCGGTCGACGTGGCCGGGATGGTCCTCGACGAACAACGTCAGCAGCAGCACGGCGATCGCCGCGACGCAGAAGCTGGTGACGAACACGCTGGGGTAGCTGCCGAGGCTCAGCGCGAGCACCGCCATCGCGACCAGCGGGCCGAGGAACGCGCCGACGGTGTCGAGCGCGCGGTGCACGCCGAACGACCGGCCGAGCGCGTCCGGCGTGCTGCTGAGGGAAATCAGGGCGTCGCGCGGGGCGGTGCGCAGGCCCTTGCCGGTGCGGTCGGCGGCGAGGACGACGCCGATCGCCGCGACCGACGAGCCGGCCGCGACGAGGCCGAGCTTGCACACCGCGGACAAGCCGTACCCGAACCCGGCGACGGCTTTGAGCCGCCGCCACCGGTCGGCGAGGTGCCCGCCGAGCACCCGCACGAGGGCGGTGGCGCCCGCGTAGAGCCCGTCGAGCAGCCCGAACTGCAGCGGGTTCAGGCCGAGGCCGAGCACCAGGTAGAGCGGGAGGACGGCGGTGACCATCTCCGCGGAGACGTCGGTGACCAGGCTGACCATCCCGAGCGCCACCACGTTGGCGGACACCCGTTTCAGGGAGGGCTTCCGCTCGGTGCCGGCCGCCACGTCCGAGGTACGGCTTGCCGCGATGTACATGCCCGCTCCTCCTACCGGTGGCAGGTGTAGGCCGGGCTGCTGTCGAGGACCTTGCCGTCGACACCGATGAGCTGCGACTGGAACGAGGTGTCCGTCATCGACAGCTTCAGGACGCCGTAGGTCTTCAGCAGCTTGGCGGTCGTCGGGTGGGCCGGGCTCAGGTCGTAGAGGTCCGCGCCGCCGGAGCCGCCGACGATCTCGACCGGGCCGCCGGCGTCGGCCTTGCCGTCGGCGTTCTGCGGGACGAACCGCTCGTAGTCGTGGTCGTGGCCGTTGAGGACGAGGTCGACCTTGTTGCTGGTCATGATGTTCCACAGCTCGATGCTGTCCGGGTTGTCGCCGTGGTCGCCCGAGCTCCACCGCGGGTGGTGGTAGTAGGCGGCGACGCAGCCCTTCTTGTTGTTCGCCAGGTCCTGCTTGAGCCAGGCCAACTGCTCGCTCGGGCCGAACTCGTGGGTGACGAAGTCGTTGGAGTCCAGGGCGATGAAGTGCCAGTTGCCCATTTCCCAGCTGTAGTAGCGCTGGCCCTGGGGCTTGGCGATGGCGCCGAAGTAGGCGTCGTAGCCCGTGAACTTGCTGTAGGACTCGTGGTTGCCCGGGATCGGGTGCGTGATGTTCTTGAACTGGCCCCAGGTCTTGTCGTAGTAGTTCTTGAAGTCGGTCAGGGTGGGTTCGTCGTACTGGTTGTCGCCCATGGTGATCACGGCCGCGGGTTTCATGTTCTCGACGAGCTTCGCGGTCTTG
This sequence comes from Amycolatopsis sp. NBC_01488, assembly GCF_036227105.1. Lineage (NCBI taxonomy): Bacteria > Bacillati > Actinomycetota > Actinomycetes > Pseudonocardiales > Pseudonocardiaceae > Amycolatopsis > Amycolatopsis sp. NBC_01488. The sequence continues at coordinate 271,129 of NZ_CP109434.1, forward strand.
GGGTGGATGCAGCTCGAGCTGCTCGCGGTGCACTTTTCGGCGATGTCGCCGGCGGCGGCGAGAACGAAGCCGGTCCCGCTGCCCGCCTGGGTCTGCACGGTGACCGGCGTGCTCGTGCCCGAGACGTTCCCGGCGGCGTCGCGCGCGCGGACGGCGTAGGAGTAGCCGGTGTCGGGCGTGAGGCCGTTGTCGGCGTACGACGGGGTCGCGCTGGTGGCGACGACGGTGCCGTCGCGCAGGATGTCGTACCCGGTGACGCCGACGTTGTCCGTGGCCGCGCTCCAGGTCAGAGCGGCGCTGGTGGCGGTGGTCGGGCCGGCGGTGAGGCCGGTCGGGACGGTCGGGGGCTGGGTGTCGCCGGAGGAGTCCGTGCTGCCGAAGACCTGCATCTCCCAGAAGGAGTAGCCGTAGCTCGTCGCGCGGGTGACGCCGACGAAGCGCACGTACCGCCCGTGGGCGTTCACGGTGAGGTCGTCGGTCTTGCCGTCACCGTTGTCGACGGCCGTGGCGGTGGTGAAGTTCGTGCCGTCGTCGGAGACCTCGATGCGGTACTTCTTGGCGTAGGCGGCTTCCCAGTCGAGCAGCACGCGGTGGATCGCGGCGGACTGGCCGAGGTCGATCCGCAGCCACTGCGGGTCGGCGCCTTCGACGCTGGCCCAGCGGGTGGTGGCACTGCCGTCGACGGCCTTGGCACCGGCGTACGACGAGCTTTCGACGGTGGAGGTCGCGACCGGTTTCCCTTGGGAGAGCAGGACATCGGCCTGCGGCGTGCTGGCCGCGGCGATCGCCGAGGGCAGCAGGGCGATCGCCGCTATGACGGGCGTGAGGCGGGTGAATGTTCGTAGGCGGGTCAACGGCACGTCGCGCTCCTTCTGGGCCTGGCGGTGGCTGGTGGGCTGCGGCGTCGGACGAACTGTTAGGAAAGTTTCCTAACTAAGCGCACTGTATCGGTGACCGGTTTCGACTGACAAGACGTGTCTTGTCGTTGAATCGGTCAAGAGGGTGAGTTTGGGCGGATTTCCGCTGGTCAAGGCGGCTCCCGATGATCGGTACACCGGTCCGGCCTCCGGGATCGGCGCCACAGAGCCCCGACCTTTTCGGGTTTTGTCGGTGCCCTCCGCTAGCGTGGGAACCGGGGGCAGCGCCCATCGCTCGCGTGCACTTTCCCTTGGCTCACAAGGAAAAGCGCACCCGGTTCCGCCGCCGAGGTTCACCCGATTCAGCGATGATCTTCGCACATTTGTTCGGGTACCTTCGGGTGCATGACCTCAGTCGTCCGAACTCAGCAGCCTCTTGATCTCGGTGACCGCGGCGCGCCCCGCCCGGTTCGCCCCGACCGTGCTCGCCGAAGGCCCGTACCCCACCAGGTGCAGCCGCGGCTCTCGCACCACGCGCGTGCCGTCCATCCGGATCCCGCCCCCGGGTTCGCGCACGTGCAGCGGTGCGAGGTGGTCGATCGCCGCGCGGAACCCCGTCGCCCAGAGGATGACGTCGGCGTCGAACCTCGAGCCGTCCGCCCAGGCGATGCCTTCGGGCGTGATGCGCTCGAACATCGGCCGCCGCGCGAGGATTCCGGCGGCGCGCGCGGCCCGCACCTCCGGCGTCACGGCGAGGTCGGTCACGCTCACGACGCTTTCGGGAGGCAATCCGGCGCGCACGCGTTCGTCGACCTTCGCGACGGCGTCGCGTCCCCAGTTCTCGCTGAACGGCTCGTCGCGCCACACGGGCGGGCGCCGGGTCACCCACGCGGTCGCCCGGGCGAGCGGGCCGAACTCCATGAGTAGCTGAACGGCGGAAGCGCCGCCCCCGACCACGACGACCCGCTGACCGCGGAACTCCCCGGGACCGGTGTAGTCGGCCGTGTGCAACTGCCGTCCGGCGAAGGCGTTCTGCCCGGGGTACCGCGGCCAGAACGGCCGGTCCCAGGTACCGGTAGCACTGATCACGGCCCGGGCGGCCCACGTTTCGGCCGGGCTCGCCACCACCAGCCGCTCCCCCGCCCGCGTCACGGACTGGACGTCGACGGGCCGGAAGACCGGGAGGTCATAAACGCTTTCAAACCGCGCGAAGTATTCGGAGACGACTTCGGAGGCGGGACGCGTCACGTCCGGAGTACCGAAGGCCATGCCGGGCAGGTCGTAGATCCCGTGCACCTTGCCGAGCACAAGGGAGGGCCACCGATACTGCCAGGCACCCCCGGCCCGCTTCCCGTGGTCGAGCACGACAAAGCCACGGCCATTGGCGAACCCGGCCCGGCGAAGATGATAGGCGGCCGACAGCCCCGCCTGCCCCGCCCCGATCACCACCACGTCGGTCTCGTGATCCGCACCGCTCATGTGTGGTGCAACGGCTGACAAGCGACGGTATTTCGCGCCCTACATCACACGACGCCAGGGCCGCGCATCCAGCAGGGCCTCACCACGTGGCTGCGATCAGCCACGCCTCGACGCTGCCTCGCAAGTTCAACCGGCGACCCCACCCCGACCCAGCTTCGTGCGGCGCCAGCTCGGAATGTTCGCCCAGCCTCAATCGAACCCACCTCACTGCCCCCCGACCCACCGACCCGACTACCCGCGCCCACCGCGGCCAGCTCCCAGGAGCGAAGCCGCTCAACCCAGCCGCCGACCCCTGCTCACACGGCAACGCGGTTACGCCCAGCCTCCTTGGCCCGGTACAACGCCGCGTCCGCCGAACGAAGCACGTCGTCCAGTGTCGGGCCTGCGCCTGGGTGGCTGGCCACCCCGATCGACACCGACAGCCCGCTCACGCGGACCGTTCCCGTGCCCGTCGAGATCACCACGTTCAGCTCCCCCACCGCGACCCGCACGCGTTCGGCGATGCCGAGCACGTCGGCGCGGCCGATGCCCGGCAGCAGCACCACGAACTCCTCGCCCCCGAAGCGGCCGACGGTGTCGCCCTGCCGCACCGAGCTGGAAATCGCGACCGCCACCGCGGCCAGCACGTCGTCGCCGGTGAGGTGGCCGTACGTGTCGTTGATGCGCTTGAAGTGGTCGAGGTCGATCATCAGCACCGCGAACCCGCCGCCGGCCGGGCCGCGGCGCTGGGCGCGGGTGTGCTCGCGGACCGCCGACTCGTGCCAGCCGGCTGTGTTGAGCAACCCCGTCTTCTCGTCGGTGACGGCCGCGACCTGCAGTTGCTGCTTCAACAGCAGATAGCGGTGCAGCAGCAACAACGGCGCGACGACGAACACCACCAGCACCGGCTGCTCGGCCAGCGCGAGCGCGGCGAGGCCACCAAGGCAGAGGGTCGCCAGCTCGAAAGCGTTGTCCTCCCACGTGCCGATCAGGTCGGCCGCCGAGCGCTGGCTCGTGTACAGGTAGATCCCGGCGGCGACCAGGCCGATGTTCACCAGCTCGAACACCGCCGCGGCCAGGCAGAGCGCGAACAGCCCCCGCGCCGTCTGCAACGGCGTCCCGTGCAACCCGAAGAGCGCGAGAACGGACGAAGCAGCGAAGCACGAGAGCATCGCCCAGGCCGTACTGGCGACGAAGCGGTGCGCGGGCCGCGTACGGACCTGACGCCATACGCGCACCCACAAGTGCGTGTAGAGCACAACAGCCAGCAGTGCCACCCACGCCGGCGGCAGCAGGACGACGCCGGCGAGGTACCAGACCGACGTGACGTTGATGTGCGTCTGCCCGCTCATCCACCGCCGCAGCCGCTCGATGCGGCGCGACATCTCGGCCTGGGCCACGCCGAGCCCGACCAGCACCGCGAACCAGACCGGCCGGACGGCCCCGCCGAACCCGGTGACCAGCGCGGTCCCCGTCGCCACGACGGCGACCAGCTCACAGCCCAGCGCGTAGGTGATCCAGCGGGTCTTCGCCCCGGCCCACATCTCCCACCGCGCGGGCCAGCCCGGCCAGGTGGAAAGCGCTTCCCGGCGCACGGCGGCCTCGGCTCTCAAGAGCCGAGGCCACGGCAGTGACGGACCGGCATCGTGACGTACCCCTTGCGCGAAGTTCGGCCGACCAGGTAGCCCAGCGTAGCCGTTCCGACGACGCGCGTCGCCAGTCCGGGCGAATTGCGGGCAACGTACCTGCCCGAACACCCGCGCAGGGTAGATTCGCCCAGCTCAGCGGCTCCCGAGCGGATCATCGCCCCGGGAACACCGCCGCGAGAACGCCGAAGTGGGAATCCCACCCCCGCGATCCCGGACGCAGCGAAGTGCGCCTGCCACGACCTGCGCGGGGATCCAGCGGTCGAACCCGACGAAAGCACCGCGCGACGCGGGGCTGCCGCACGGGAGGCACAGACCGCCGACCAACTCGGGGACGGTCAGGAGCGCAACGCGATCCATCCCTGCGAGCCGGCGAAAGCCGGAGCGCGCCGGTCTGCCTCACCATCCGTGCGAGTCGGCGAAAGCCGCAGCGGGGCGGTTTTCCTCAACACCCACCGCACTCCAGCGGGCGGCATCACGTTGCACAGCGCGCAACAACGCCGTCCGGCGTCGGCAGTGCTACTTCCGCAGCGCCCGGATGATCGCCACCAGCCCGACCACCGCCGCGATGCCCACCAGGACCGGAGCCACCCGCTTCAGCACCGACTGCCCCGCGTAATCGAGCAAGTCGATCGCTTCCGTCTCGGGCGCCGCCGGGACGCTGTGGAGCTGGGGACGCTCCGCCGCGGGCTTCGGGTCCGTGTTGATCTCCGCCGTCGTCGGAGCCGGCTTCACCGCCGGAGCCGGCTTGGCCACCGGCTCCGTGGTCGCCGTCGGCTCGGGCGTCGGAGTCGCTGCCACCGGCGCGGGCGCCGGCGAAGCCGCGGGGGCCAGCTTGCCCGACAGGCAGCCCGCGAACGTGTCCAGGATCTTGCCGCCGACCTCGCTGATCAATCCGCGGCCGAACTGGGCCGGCTTGCCCGTGATCGACAGGTCCGTCGCCACCGCGCCGTGGGTTCCGCCGTCGGCCTCGGTCAGCGTCAGCGTCACCGTCGCCGCCGCCGTGCCCGCTCCTCGCGAATCCTTGCCCGATGCCTTGATCGTGACCTTGTGCGCGGTGTCGTCCTTCTCGAGGAACTCGCCGTTTCCCTTGTACAGCAACGAGATCGGTCCGAGCTTGACCTTCACCGTTCCGCTGAACCGGTCCCCTTCGACCTTCGTCAGGGTGGCCCCCGGCATGCACGGGGCGACGCGCTCGGGGTCGACGACCGCTTGCCAGACCTCGCCGATCGGAGCCGGGACGGTGAATTCGTGGTCGAGCCGCACGGGCCGACCTCCTTCCTGAAGACGGACGGGTCCGGTCCCACCCTAGCCGCCGCCGGAGCGGCGGCCAGGGGGACGAACCAGTGCGTCAGGCGCCGGCCGCCGCCGCGATCGCCCGGCCCGTCAGCACCTGGGCCAGGTGACGGCGGTATTCGACGTCGGCGTTGCTGTCGACCGGCGGATTCGTGCCCTCCGCCGCGTGCGAAGCCGCCGCGGCGATCGAGTCGGCCGAGGCCTGGACCCCGACCAGCGCCGCTTCGACACCAGACGCCCGCACCGGGGTCGAGCCCATGTTCGTCAGCGCGACGCGGGCCTCCTCGATGACCCCCGCTTCGGTGCGAACGGTGACCGCGACCGCGACCATCGACCACGCCTGGGCGACCCGGTTGAACTTCTCGTAGTGCGCCCGCCACCCGGTGTGCTTGGGCACGCGGACTTCGACCAGCAGCTCGTCCGCGGCCAGCGCCGTGGTGAACAGGTCCTGGAAGAATTCCGCGGCCGGCACCGTCCGGCGGCCGGACGGCCCGGCCACCACCAGCGAAGCCTCCAGGGCCAGCACCGGCGCGAGGAGGTCACCGGCCGGGTCGGCGTGCGCGATCGCGCCGCCGAGCGTGCCGCGGTGGCGGATCTGCGGGTCGGCGACCGTGTCCGTCGCCTCCTTGAGCAGCGCCGCGTGCTCGGCCACCAGCGCGTCCCGCTGGACGTCGTAATGCGTGGTCATCGCACCGATGACCAGCTCGTCGCCGTCCTCGCGCACGCCGCGCAGTTCCGCGACGCGCCCGAGGTCGACCAGCGTCGTCGGCGCGGCGAGGCGCATCCGCAGCACCGGCAGCAGGCTCTGCCCGCCCGCGATGACCTTGGCGTCCTCGCCCGCCGACACCAGCGCCTGCACCGCTTCGTCCACTGTGGACGGACGGACGTAGTCGAAGGAAGCCGGGATCACTGCGCACCTCCGGTGGCGTCGATGGAGCCGAGGCCGCCGCCGGCTTCGTCACGGCCGGGGCCGCCGGCGTCGGTGGTGCCGTGCTGGATGGCGTGCCACACCCGCATCGGCGTCAACGGCATCTCGATGTCGTTCACCCCGAACGGGCGCACCGCGTCGATCACCGCGTTGACCACCGCCGGGGTGGACGCGATGGTGCCCGCTTCGCCGACGCCCTTGGCGCCGAGCGGGTTCGTCGTCGACGGCGTCTCCGTGCGGTCGGTGGTGAACGACGGCAGGTCGGCCGCCGACGGCAGCAGGTAGTCGGCGAACGTGCCGGTGGTGAGCGTGCCGCTGTCGTCGTGCTCGGTGCCTTCGAACAGCGCCTGCGCGATGCCCTGCGCGAGCCCGCCGTGCACCTGGCCTTCGACGATCAGCGGGTTCACCGCGACGCCGACGTCGTCGACGCAGACGTAGGAGCGCAGCTTGATCCGGCCCGTCTCGGTGTCCACCTCGGCGGCGCAGAGGTGCGTGCCGTGCGGGAACGAGAAGTTCTCCGGGTCGAACGTGGCGTCCGAGTCGAGCGACGGCTCGATCCCGTCGGGCAGGTTGTGCGCGAAGAACGTCGCGAGCGCGACGTCGCCCATCGTCGTGGACGTGTCGGTGCCCTTCACGGTGAACTTGCCGCCGGCGAACTCCAGGTCGTCCTCGGAACATTCGAGCAGGTGCGCCGCGATCGGCTTGGCCTTCGCGACGACCTTTTCGGCGGCCTTGATGACGGCGATGCCGCCGACCACCAGCGACCGCGAGCCGTAGGTGTCCAAGCCCTTGTGCGACGACTGGGTGTCGCCGTGCAGGATCTCGACGTCCTCGAACGCGACGCCCAGTTGGTCGGCGACGATCTGGCTCCACGCCGTCTCATGACCCTGGCCGTGCGCGGAAGAGCCGGTCGTGACCTCGACCTTGCCGGTGGGGAGCATCCGGATCGACGCGTACTCCCAGCCGCCGGCGCCGTAGTCGAGTGAGCCGAGCACCCGCGACGGCGCGAGTCCGCACATCTCGGTGAACGTCGAGATGCCGATGCCGAGCTGCACCTTGTCCTTCGCCGCGCGGCGCTTCTCCTGCTCGGCGCGCAGGCCGTCGTAGTCGAAGAGCTGCTTGGCCTTCTCGGTGGCGGCCTCGTAGTTGCCGGAATCGTAGGTCAGCCCGCACACCGTGGTGAACGGGAACTCCTCGTGCTTGATCCAGTTCTTCTCGCGCAGCTCCAGCGGGTCCATGCCGAGCTCGACGGCGAGCTCGTCCATGATCCGCTCGACCGCGAACGTCGCCTCCGGCCGGCCGGCGCCGCGGTAGGCGTCGGTCAGCGTCGTCGTGGTGAACACGTTGGTGCACGCGAAGTGGTAGGCCGGGAACTTGTAGATCGCGTTGAACATGAACGCGCCGAGGATCGGCACGCCCGGTCCGACCAGGCCGTTGTACGCGCCGAGGTTGGCGAGCAGCTCGACCTTGAGGCCGGTCACCTGGCCGTCGCGGGTCGCGGAGATGGTGATGTCCTGGATCTGGTCGCGGCCGTGGTGCGCGGCGAGCATGGTCTCCGACCGCGTCTCGTTCCACTTGACCGGCTTGCCGAGCTTCTGCGCGACGAGCAGCGACATCATCTCTTCGGGCAGGACGCCGATCTTGCCGCCGAAGCCGCCGCCGACGTCGGGGGCGATCACGCGCAGCTTGTGTTCGGGGATGCCGAGCGTCAGCGCCGCCATCACGCGCAGCACGTGTGGCACCTGCGTGGCCGACCACATGGTGATCTGCGTGCTGGTCGGGTCGACGACGCAGGCGCGCGGCTCCATGAACGCCGGGACGAGGCGCTGCTGCCGGAAGCGGCGCTTGACGACGACCTCCGACGAGCTGATCGCGTCTTCGACGTTGCCGCCCGTGCCCGCTTCGCCGGAGTCGAAGACCCACACGGCGTTCTTGTTGGTGCCCAGCTCTTCGTGGACCAGCGGAGCGCCTTCGGCGAGCGCGGCTTCCATATCGAGGATCACCGGCAGTTCGTCGTATTCGACGTCGATCTCCTCAAGCGCGTCGTGCGCTTCGGCGGACGACCGTGCGACGACGACCGCGACGCCTTCACCGGCGAAGTTGACCGTGTCGGCGGCGAGCACCGGGCGGCGCGGCGCCTTCATGTCCGGCGTGATCGGCCACGCGCAGGGCATGCCGATCGCGCCGTCCGGGTCGAGGTCCTTGCCGGTGTAGACGGCGATGACGCCGGGCGCGCTCTTCGCCGCCGACGTGTCGATCGAGACGATCTTGGCGTGCGCGAACGGGCTGCGCAGGACCGCCATGTGCAGCAGGCCGGGCAGCGCGATGTTGTCGGTCCAGCGGGTGCGGCCGGTGATCAGCCGCTCGTCTTCCTTGCGGCGCCGGGACTTGCCGACTTCCGGTTCGATCGTGGCGGTCATCAGTCACCACCCACGCCGACGTGCTTGGCCTCGGCGATCCGCTCGGCTTCGGGGCCGGCGCCGGGGCTCATGTGCTGGGCGGCGTCGCGGACCGCGCGGACGATGTTCTGGTAGCCGGTGCAGCGGCAGAGGTTGCCTTCGAGCCCTTCGCGGACGGCTTGCTCGTCCGGGTCCGGGTTGTCGGCCAGCAGGTCGATCGACTGCATGATCATCCCGGGCGTGCAGAACCCGCACTGCAGCGCGTGGTTGTCGTGGAAGGCCTGCTGCACGGGGTGGAGCTTGCCGTCGCGGGCGAGGCCTTCGATGGTGGTGACCTCGCAGCCGTCGGCCTGCACCGCGAGGACGGAGCAGGACTTCACGCTGTGGCCGTCCAGGTGGACGGTGCAGGCGCCGCAATTGCTCGTGTCGCAGCCGACGACCGTGCCGACCTTGCCCAGTTTCTCCCGCAGGTGGTGCACGAGCAGGGTGCGCGGCTCGACTTCGTCGGTGTACTTCGTCCCGTCGACGGTGACGGTGATGCGCATCAGGCCTCCAAAAGCCGGTTCGGGAACGGCCTGCCCGACCGTGATCGGGCTCACAGACCTCCGAGCGTGCTACGCGACCTTCGCGCGGACAAGTCCTGATGTCACACGTTCAACTACCTGTTCCGCAGATGCGCGGGAATCCCCTGGGGAACGCCGTAGGTGCGGAAGTCCGGACGGGTGAACTTTTGTGGGCCACCCGGACCAGCGGCCTGCGGGCTTCGCCCCGGCCGGGGGCTCCCCACGCGGAACCCCGAAATCTCAGCCGTGAATCCGGCCGGACAGCTCGGCGAGCCGCTTGCCGCCACCGCCCCACCGCAGCGCGATGATCTCCGCCGCGATGGACACGGCCGTCTCCTCCGGCGTCCGAGCACCGAGGTCGAGGCCGATCGGCGACGACAGGTGTTCCAGCTCCGCCTCGGTGATCCCGGCTTCGCGCAGGCGGGCGAAGCGGTCGTCGTGCGTCTTGCGGGAACCCATCGCGCCGACGTAGCCGACGTCCAGGCGCAGCGCGACTTCCAGCAGCGGCACGTCGAACTTCGGGTCGTGGGTCAGCACCGCGATCGCCGTGCGCTGGTCGATGCGGCCGGCCTCGGCCTCCGCCTCCAGGTAGCGGTGCGGCCAGTCGACGACGACGTCGTGCGCGTCCGGGAAGCGGCTGCTGGTGGCGAACACCGGCCGCGCGTCGCACACCGTGACCTGGTAGCCGAGGTAGGCGCCCATGCGGGCCATCGCGGCGGCGAAGTCGATCGCGCCGAACACGAGCAGCCGGGGCGGTGGCTCGAAGGAGTTGACGAACACCGCCATGCCCTCGCCGCGGCGCTGCCCGTCCGGGCCGTAGTGCAGGGTGCCGGTGCGGCCGCTGGCCAGCAGGCCGCGCGCGTCGTCGGCCACCGCGTCGTCGATCCGCGACGACCCGAGCGAGCCTGCCGTCCGGTCCGGCCAGACGATCATGTGCTCGCCGACCAGGCCCGCGTGCTCGTGCTCGATGACCGTCACGACGGCGACCGGTTCGCCGCCGCGGACCGACGCGACGACGTCACCGAGCTCCGGCATCGACTCGCGGTCGACGTGCTCGACGTAGATGTCGATGATCCCGCCGCAGGTCAGGCCCACCGCGAACGCGTCGTCGTCGGTGACGCCGAAACGCTGCAGCACGGGCTTGCGCTCGGCGACGACCTCCTGCGCCAGCTCGTAGACCGCGCCTTCGACGCATCCACCGGACACGCTGCCGGCGACCGTGCCGTCGGGAGCGACGACCATCGCGGCGCCGGGCGCGCGCGGCGCCGACGAGAAAGTCGCGACCACGGTGCCGAGCCCGACGGTTTCGCCGTCGGACCAGCGGCGGAACACGTCGTCCAGTACGTCACGCATCGGCAATCTCCCCGAGCAGTCGTTCCAAGGTGGCCAGGGTGTGCCCGGCCAGCAGCCGGTCGATGTGGGGCAGTGCGGCCACGATGCCCGACTGGACCGGAGCGTACCCCGCACGGCCGGCGTGCGGATTCACCCAGAATACGGCGTGCGCGAGCCGGCGCAGGTGGGCGAGCTGCTCGCCGAGCAGCCCGGTGTCGCCGCGTTCCCAGCCGTCGGAGAACACCGTGACGACGGCGCGGCGGGCCACCCCGCGCCGGCCCCAGCGGTCGAGGAACGCCTGCAGCGTCTCGCCGAGCCGGGTGCCGCCGGCGAAGTCCGGCACCGCCGAACCCGCCGCAAGCATGGCGCGTTCCGGATCGCGGTGCCGCAGCTGGCGCGAGACCCGCGTGAGGCGCGTGCCGAGCGTGAAGACCTCGACGGACTGGGGCGCGCACCGCGTCAGGACGTGGGCGAACCGCAGCAACGCGTCGGCGTAGGGACTCATCGACCCCGAGACGTCGATGAGCAGCACCACCCGCCGCGGCCTGCTGGCGCGGCGGACGTACGCGAGCTTGAGGGGCTCGCCGCCGCTGGCGAGCATCGCGCGCAGCGTCCGCGAGGGATCGAGCCGGCCGCGCTTGGCCGGGGTCTTCCGCGCCGCGGGCCGCTTCGGCGGCGCGGGTCGCAAGGTGGCGAGCAGTTCGCGGAGGTGTTCGCGTTCGGCGGTGGTCAGCGCGGCGAGGTCGCGGTGACGCAGCACCTCCTGCGCACTCGCGGCGACTTTCAGCTGCTCAGGACCGTTGCCACCCTCGGCATCCGAGCCCTGCGCGTCGACGAGCGGCGCGATCCGAGCCTGCTTCGGCGCGGCGGCCTTCGCACGCTGCGGGGCGCTGGTTTCGATCGAAAACCACTGACTGAAGGCCTCTTCGTAGCACGGGAGGTCATCCGGGCTGGAGCACAAGGTGAGCCGGCCCGCCCAGTAGAGCTGGGTGGGCTCGGAGACGTCGATCTCGGCGACGGCGGCCAAGTAGGCCTGCACGCGGTGCGCGTCGCAGGAAACCCCGGCATCCCGCAGGGCGGCGGCGAACCCGGCGTACCCGGCGACGGGATCGGCGGCGGTGGTCATGACTCCATTGTGCGCTCGCCAGAGCGGGAAGGCCGGTGAGCGCCCAGCCGGGGCGACGCGGGTGCGCGGTTCGGCGCGGGTGCGCGGTTCGGCGCGGGTGCGCGAGTTCGGCGGCCGCTCAGGGCGCACGGGTGCGGCGGGGATCCTGCCAGTTCAGCACGGGTCGCGCGGGTGCGGCGCGGATCGTGCGATGTCTCTGTGTCCCGGCGAGGAGTCGAACCTCGGACCTCGGCGTTCGTAGCGCCGCGCTCTGTCCTGCTGAGCTACCGGGACGGGGCGGCCTGCGCGCACGTCCCTCCCCGGACGGGCGCAGACCGCGCTCTTCGCGGCGGCCGACCCGAGGTAGCGAGGGGTGGGCGCGAAGAGCCTTCAGGAAGATTCAGCGAACGGCACGGGAGATCGTGCCGCATCGGTGCGTCCGGGCTTCGGTCACGATCTCCTCCTCTCGGTGGCAGTGCTTGCGGTGCTGGAAAAAGGATGCCCGAGACCGCCCGGACGGTCAACGCAATTAACCGACTGTCCTTTGTGGACTTAAGCGGTGAACCCCGGGAAGATGGCCGCGCAGCCCCGGCTCCTCGCGACGTCGTTGCGCTCGAGGATCGGCGGCAGCGTCCGCTGCGCGAACGCCCGCAGTTCGGCGAGCTTCGCGGCGTCGACCAGGTCGCGGCGGACGTGGTAGCTGGCCTGGTTGCCCTTCTCGTCGTACACGAAGATCGCGGCGTAGTCGCGCTCGAACCGCGGATCCCGGTCGAACTGCAGCGTGCTGCTCCAGGTGCCGACGAACACGATCAGCTCGGGCCGCTCCGTCGTGAAGACGTGGTCGCGCAGGCCGGCGAAATCGGCGACGTGGAGGTAGTCGGCGATCGGGGCGTCGCCGAGGCCGGCCAGGTCGAGCAGCCGGAGCCGGCTGCCGAGCGCGGTGCCGCCGAGGTCGATCACCCCCGCCGACGCCGTGTCCGGGAGCCGCAGGATGTCCGCGAACCCGTTGATGGCGGTGTCGTCCCGCTCGGCGACGGCGCACATCGCCGTCTTGACGTCGGCCCGGTAGGACGTGGCCCGCGTGTAGTAGCCGCTGAGCGAGCTGACCGTCGCGGCCACGAGCAGGCAGGCCAGCACGACCCGGCCGCGAACCCGGGCCACCGCGAACGTCTCGACGACGGCGATCGCGCCGAGGAGGGCACCGACCGTCCAGACCGGCGTCGCGAACCGCAGGTGCCCCATCCAGTCGTACTCGAGGATGACGAACGCGGCGACGGCGAGGCCGAACGGCACCAGGAGCGCCACCAGCCCGGCGCGCAGCCGCGACGGCTTGACCAGCAGCGCGGCCAGGCACCCGACGACGACGGCCACGGCGAGCCAGCCCGCGTAGGCGACGATCTCCTCCGGGCGCGCGAGGTCGCCGAGGGTGGGCGGCTCCTGGCCCTTCGCCACCGCGGTGTTGGGCACCAGGCGGCCGAACTCGAACCAGCGGAAGACGAGGTAGGCGCCGTACGGCACGGCGAAGGCGACCACCGACACGAGGGCGGCGCGGACGCTGCGGGCGAGTACGTCCCGCTTCAGGAACAACGCGACGGTGATCGCGTACGCACCCGCGTAGACGACGCCGTCGGGCCGGGTCAGCGCGGCCAGGGCGGCGATCACCCCGGCGCCGGCGGCGACGCGGTAGCCGAGGAGCGTCCCGTTCCGAACCGCGCGCAGGACGAGCACGGCGAGCGCGGCGACGGTCAGCGCGTAGAACGAGTTCTCCAGCCCGGAGAAGCACCAGATGACGAACGACGGGTTCGCGGCGAGCGCCGCGCCCGCCACGAGGGTGACCAGAGCCGGACGGTGGCTGAGCGTCTTCGCGCCGGCGTGGAACAGGACGAGGACGCCGACGCAGCAGGCCAGGGCCAGTGCCTTCGGGAAGAGGATCTGGTCGGAGACGCCGAAGAGCGTGCCGTGGTCGAAGAGGCCGACGAGCTTGCCGAGGGCCAGGAGGAGCATCCAGGTGGGGTTGGAGTACCCCTCGACCGGCGCAGCGCCCGGCTGCAGCACGGGGCCGAAGCCGTCGGCGACGTTGCGCGAGTAGGCGAACGTGATGGCCGCGTCGTCGATCAGCCAGTGCCCGTAGAACGACGCGTGCAGGGCGATCAGCGCGGTGGCGCCGAGGACCGCGGCGAGCCCGGCCCACCACCCCCGCTGCCCGGTCGCGGTCTCGGCCGGTTCGGTCCGGGGTCTCGTTTCGGTCGCCACGCTCATCGGTCGGCTCGTTCCCCCTCGTCGTCGCCCCGGAACCGGGAATCAGGCGAACAGGGCGTCGAGTTTCGCCCGGACCCGGTCGAGGTCTTCGCTGTACTTCAGGACAGCACCGAGCGTCCGCGCCGCCGATGCCGCGTCCAGCTCGTCGCGATGCAGAGCCAGCAGGGCTCGCGCCCAGTCGAGCGACTCCGCCACCCCCGGCGGCTTCAGCAGGTCCATCTCGCGGAGACGGTGTACCGCTTCCGCGACCTGCCGGGCCAGGAGCTCGCCGATGTCCGGGATCCTACGGCGCAGGATCGTGACCTCCCGCACGAGGTCCGGGTGTTCCAGCCAGTGGTACAGGCAGCGGCGCTTGAGGGCGTCGTGCACTTCGCGGGTCCGGTTCGAGGTCAGGACGACGAGCGGCGGCTCCGCGGCGCGGACTTCGCCGTATTCGGGGATGGTCACGGCGTGCTCGTCGAGCAACTGCAGGAGGAAGGCTTCGAACTCGTCGTCGGCGCGGTCGATCTCGTCGACCAGCAGCACGCACGGCGCGGTGATCAGGGCCTGCAGCAGCGGGCGCGCGAGGAGGAAGCGCTCGGTGTAGAGGGAGCGCTCCGCGGTCTCGACGTCGACCCGGCCGTCCCCGGCGGCTTCGAGGGCCCGCAGATGTAGGAGCTGGCGAGGGAAGTCCCACTCGTAGAGCGCCTGGGCGGCATCGATGCCTTCGTGGCACTGCAGGCGGATGAGCGGCCGCCCGAGCGCGGTGGCCAGCGCGATGGCCAGGGAGGTCTTGCCGGTGCCGGGTTCGCCTTCGCAGAAGAGCGGGCGGCCCATGCGGAGGGCGAGGAACCCGGCGGTGGCGAGCCCGTCATCGGCGAGATAGCCGGTGGCGTCCAGCGCGGCGGCGAGTTCTTCAGGCGAGTCGGTCACGCTGTCGATCGTAGGCGGCGCGGCGGCCGTGGACACGACTCGCGTTGCTGGGGAGCTACTGGTCGGGGAGGTCGGCGCGGTGGTCGACGTCGCGGCCGCTGCCGAGGTCGGCGCACTCGACGAGCTTCAGGTCGGGACGTCCGGCCAGCCAGTCGCGGGCGCCGCGGTCACCTTGGGCGGTTTCGGCGATTTCGCCCCACCAGCGGCGGCCGAAGAGGACGGGGTGGCCGGGAACGCCGTCGTAGGCCGCGCGGGCGACGGTGTCCGCTGTGGCGTCGGCGGCGACCCGGGCGAGGATGTCGGCGCCGACCCAGGGCAGGTCGACCAGGTGCACCAGCGCGGCGACGGGGGCCGCCTCCTGGGCGAGGGCGGCGAGACCGGCTCTGAGGGAGGCACCCATGCCGCTCTCCCAGCCCTCGGCGAACACGCCTTGCCCGGGATCGGGCAGGAGGGCCCGCACCTGCTCGGCAGCGGCACCGAGAACGACTCGGATGGGCCCGCACCCGGCGGCGGCGAGGGTGCCGAGCGCGCGCAGGACGAGAGGCCGGCCATCGAGTTCGGCGAGGGCCTTGGGGCCACCGAACCGCCGCCCGGCCCCGGCCGCGAGGAGAAGCCCGGCCACGGGTGGCATGCCGGGTCCGGTGGAGGTCACGGGCACACCGGCTCTGCGCGAAGTGTCGTTGCGGGCATCGACGGGAGAGCAGATCGGCACGGTGCGGCGGCCCCCGGCCGCAGCGCGAACGGCGCTCGCGGAGCAGCAAACCGGCGCGATACGGCGACCGACAGCTGCCGCGCGGGCGGGACTGCAGCCGGCGCCCGTGGTGGTGTGGAAAGGGTGGGGCGGTGGTCAGCCATGGGCTCGGCCGGGGGCGCCTACCGCCAGGTCCGCTTCTATTGCCTGGGCCGTCTCGAGCAGCGGTGGCACCAGATCCTTCTGGACCGACTCCGCCGTGGTGCGGCTTGCGTGGGTCGACAGGTTGACCGCTGCCACCACCCTGCCCCGGCGGTCGTGGATCGGGGCCGCCACTGAGCGGAGGCCTTCCTCCAGCTCCTGGTCCACCATCGCCCAGCCCTGGTCGGTCACCTTCGCCAGTTCTGCGCGGAGGCGGTCCGGGGCCGTGACCGTGCGGTCCGTCAGGCGGTCGAGCTTCGCCACCACGAAGTACGCCTCCAGCTCCGCCCTGCTCAGGCCGGCCAGGAGGACGTGGCCCATCGATGTCGCGTACGCCGGGAAGCGGGTTCCCACGTTGATGCTCACCGTCATGATGCGCGAGACCGCCACCCGCGCCACGTACACGATGTCCGTGCCCTCGAGGACCGACACCGAACTGGACTCGTGCACTCCCGCCGACAGGTGCTCGAGGTGGGGCTGTGCCACCTCGGGCAGCGTCATGCTCGACAGGTACGAGTACCCCAGCTCCAGGACGCGGGCCGTGAGGGAGAAGTACTTGCCGTCGGTGCGGACGTAGCCGAGGTCGGTCAAGGTCAACAGGAAACGCCGGGCCGCCGCGCGGGTGAGGCCCGTCGCGCGGGCGACGTCGCTCAGGGTCAGCTCCGACGCGTCCGCGTGGAAGGCCTTGATGACGGCCAGGCCGCGCTCCAGCGACTGCACGTGGTGGGCGCCACGGTGCGCCGGCTCGCTGTCCAGCTCGGCTTCGATGTGCCTCCCCACGTCCATGTCCGCAGCCTATCCGGCGTCGGATGGCAGGGCGGTCGGCTCGCCGAGCTCGGCGAGCGTGCGCTGGGCGATGGCGAACGCCGCGTTCGCCGCCGGTGCGCCCGCGTAGACCGCCGTGTGCAGCAGGACTTCGCCGATCTCCGCTGCCGTCAGGCCGTTGCGGATCGCGGCCCGGACGTGCATCGCCAGCTCGTTGTGCGCCTGCAGCGCGGTCAGTGCCGCGAGCGTGACGCAGCTGCGCGTCCGGCGGTCGAGGCCGTCGCGGGACCAGACCGAACCCCAGGCGCCTTCGGTGATGTAGTCCTGGAAGGGGCGGCTGAAGTCCGTGGTTCCGGCGACCGCGCGGTCGACGTGCTCGTCGCCGAGCACCTCGCGCCGCACCTTCATGCCCTGCTCGTGCCGGTCTCCGGTCACTTCGCCTCCAGGTGCTCGAGGATCAGCCTGGTGAATTCCCCGGGCTGTTCGTAGTTGCCCAGGTGCGCGGCGTCCGGCACGACCTCCAGCCGCGCGCCCGGGATGCCCGCCGCGATGAGGTCGGCGTGGCCGTCCGGCGGGGTGGCCGGGTCCTCGGCGCCCGCGATGACCAGCGTGGGCGCGGTGATCTTCGGCAGCACGTCGAGGAGGTCCATCCGCTCGATCACGCCGCAGCAGGCCGCGTAGCCCTCGGCCGGGACGCCGGCGATCATCGACCGCAGGAACGCCGCGCGGTCCGGGTGCCGCTCGGCGTACCCCGGGGTCAGCCAGCGGCTCACCCCGGCCGCGGCCACCGCGGCGGTGCCCTCGGCGCGGACGGTGCGGGCCCGGTCGGCCCACATCTCCGGTGGGCCGAGCTTCGCCGACGTGCAGCAGAGCACCAGGCTCGCGATCCGGTCCGCGGCGTGGACGCCGAGCCACATGCCCGTCATGCCGCCGAGCGACAGGCCCACGAGGTGCGCCTTCGCGACGTCGAGGTCGTCGAGCAGCGCGAGGAAGTCGGCGCCCAGGTCCTCGAGGTCGTACGGCCCCGGCGGCACGGGGGAAGCGCCGTGCCCGCGCGCGTCGTACCGGACCACCCGGAAGCCACGCTCCAGCAGCGGCACGACCTGGGGTTCCCACATCCGGAGGTCACTGCCGAGCGATCCGGCGAACACCACCACCGGCCCGTCTTCGGGCCCTTCGACGACCCGGTGCACCTGCACGGCGCCCACGCCGTCACCTCCGCTCACGCTCGTCACACCCGGAAGAAGACCGTCTCACCGGCGCCTTGGAGGCGCACGTCGAAGCGGTAGCCGTCGTCGGTCTTCTTCGCGATCAACGTGCCGCGCCGCTCCTGCGGGACCGTCGCCAGCACCGGGTCTTCGGAGTTGTCCTGGTCCTCGAAGTAGATCCGCGTGACGCACCGGTTGAGCAGGCCGCGCGCGAACACCGACACGTCGATGTGGCGGGCCTGCGTGGTGCCACCCGGACCGGGCAGCACGCCCGGGAGCAGGGTGAGGATCCCGTACGTGCCGTCCGGGGTGGTCGGGCAGCGGCCGAAGCCGCGGAAGTCGCCGGACGCCTCACCCCGCGGGTCGTCGGGGTGGCGGAACCCGCCGTCCGGGTCGGCCTGCCAGGTCTCGATCATGGCGTCCGGGACCGGGTCGCCGTTGCCGTCGCGGACGATGCCCCGGATCCAGAACGCGCCGGGCGTGCCTTCGGGCACGACGTGCGGGCCGTCGGGCCAGGGCAGCCCGATCGACAGGTACGGGCCGACGGTCTGCGAAGGGGTGGGAAGCAGCTTGGTCATTCGTCGTCGTCCTCTTCCTCTTCGAACACCGACGCGTCGCGCCCGCGCAGCACGATGTCGAACTGGAACCCGAGCGCCCATTCGGACTGCGTGATTTCGTGGTCGTAGCGCGAAACCATGCGCTGCCGGGCCTTCTCGTCCGGAATGGAGTTGAAGATCGGGTCCTGGGAGAAGAGCGGGTCGTCCGGGAAGTACATCTGGGTGACCAGCCGCTGGGTGAAGGCCGAGCCGAACACCGAGAAGTGGATGTGCGCGGGGCGCCAGGCGTTGTCGTGGTTCTTCCACGGGTACGCGCCCGGCTTGATGGTGGTGAAGGTGTAGCGGCCGTCGCTGTCGGTCAGCGTGCGGCCGACTCCATCGAAGTTCGGGTCGAGCGGCGACGGCCAGCGGTCGCCGGTGTGGCGGTAGCGGCCGCCCGCGTTCGCCTGCCAGATCTCGATGAGCGAGTCGCGCACCGGACGGCCGTCGCCGTCCAGCAGGCGGCCGGTGACGATGATCCGCTGCCCCTGCGGCTCGCCCGCGTGCTGGCGGGTGAGGTCGTTGTCCAGCTCGCCGAGACGGCCGGGCCCGAGCAGCGGGCCGGTGACCTCGGTGAGCATCTGCGGGAGCAGCACCAGGTCCTGCTGGGAGTGGCGCAGCGCCGTGGAGCGGTAGCCGGGGTAGCCGAGCGGGGGGTGGGTGCCCTCGGGGTCTTCGCCGTAGCGGGGCAGCTTGAATTCGGTCGGAGTAGCCACGTCTTCTCTCCTTACCGGCCTTCGAGGACGACAGCCAGGCCCTGGCCGACGCCGATGCAGATGGCGGCGAGTCCCCAGCCTCCGCCGCGGCGGTGGAGGTCGTGCGCCAGGGTGCCGAGGATGCGGCCGCCGGACGCGCCGAGCGGGTGGCCGATGGCGATCGCGCCGCCGTGGGTGTTCACGATCTCCGGGTCGAGCTTCTTCCAGTCGCGCAGGCAGGCCAGCGACTGGGCGGCGAAGGCCTCGTTCAGCTCGACGGCGGCCAGGTCGTCCCAGCCGATGCCGGCGCGCTCGAGGGCGATCTCCGCCGCGCGCACCGGGCCGATGCCGAAGACGTCCGGGTCGACGCCCGCCGCGCCGCGGCCGGCGATCCGGGCCAGCGGGGTCGCGTTCAGCCGGCGCGCGCTCGCTTCGTCGCCGAGGAGGAGCGCCGACGCGCCGTCGTTCAGCGGGGATGCGTTGCCGGCCGTGACGGTGCCGTTCTCCTTGCGGAACGCGGGCTTCAGCTTGGCGAGCTTCTCCGGGCTGGAGTCCGGGCGGATGCCCTCGTCACGGGCCAGGTCCACGCCCTCGACCGGGACGACCATGTCGTCGTAGAAGCCTTCGTCCCACGCCTTCGCGGCGTTGACGTGGCTGCGGGCGGCGAAGGCGTCCTGCTCGTCGCGGCCGATGCCGTAGCGCTCGGCGAGCTTTTCGGTGGACTCGCCGAGGGAGATCGTCCACTGGGACGGCATCTCCGGGTTGACCATGCGCCAGCCGAGCGCGGTGTTGTAGAGGGTCTGGTTGCCGGCCGGGAAGGCCTTCTCCGGCTTGGGCAGCACCAGCGGCGAGCGGGTCATCGACTCGACGCCGCCGGCGACGACCAGCGCGGCGTCGCCGACCTGGATCGCGCGGCTGGCCTGCATCACCGCGTCGAGGCCGGAGCCGCACAGGCGGTTGACCGTGTTGCCCGGCACGCTCGTCGGCCAGCCCGCGAGGAGGGCGGCCATGCGGGCGACGTTGCGGTTGTCCTCGCCCGCGCCGTTCGCGTCGCCGAGGGTGACTTCGTCCACTGTGGACGGATCGAGGTCGTTGCGGTGCCGGAGGGCCTTGAGGACCCCGGCGGCCAGGTCGTCCGGGCGGACGCCCGCCAGCGCGCCGCCATAGCGGCCGAACGGGGTCCGGATCGCGTCGAGGACGTAGACGTCGGTCATGCGCTCGCCTTCTCGAGGTCTCGCAGGAGGGTCAGCTCCTGCTCCGTGGGGGCCGGGGTGGTCTTGAGGTCGTCCGACACCTTCAGTTTCCACCCCGTCGCCGCTATCGCCCGGTCGAGGTCCACACCAGGGTGCAGCTCCGTCAGGGTCAGTTCGGACGTCTCCGGGTCGGGACGCAGCAGGCCGAGGTCGGTGACGACCAGCGTCGGGCCCTGGCCGGGGAGGCCGAGCTTCTCGCGGTCGCCCTTGCCGGAACCGTGGCCGAACGACGTCACGAAGTCGACCTTCTCGACGAACGCGCGAGGGCTCTGGCGGAGCACGACGAACACCTCGCCGCACGACGCCGCGATCTCCGGAGCACCGCCCGCGCCCGGGAGGCGGACCTTCGGGTCGTGGTAGTCCGAGCCGATCACCGTCGTGTTGATGTTGCCGAACTTGTCGAGCTGGGCGGCGCCGAGGAAGCCGACGTCGATGCGGCCCGGCTGGAGCCAGTAGTTGAAGACCTCGGGGACGCTGACCACCGTGTCGGCGGTGTCGGCCAGCTCGCCGTCGCCGATCGACAGCGGCAGCCGGGACGGCTTCGCGCCCAGGCAGCCGGACTCGTAGATCAGGGTGAGGTTCGGGGCGTGCGCGCGGCGGGCGAGGTTCGCCGCCTTGCTCGGGAGGCCGATGCCGACGAAGCAGGACATACCGTCGCCGAGGGCGCGCGCCGCCGCGACGCTCATCATCTCGTCCGCGGTGTATTCAGTGCTCACGCCGAAACCCCCGTCAGCTCGTTCAGCCACTTCGTGAACTCCTCGCGGTCACGGCCCACTTCGTCCCACGCCTGGTACGCCGAGTTGTCGCGCTCGTAGTACCCGGCCGCGTACGACGGCTTCGCACCGCCCGGGACTTCGGCCACCGCGGTGACCACCCAGGACGGCAGGACCACCGCGCCGGGGCGGGGCTCCAGCTCGTCGACGATCTCCTCGACCGTGACGATCGAGCGCTTCGCCGCCAGGACCGCTTCCTTCTGGACACCGGTGATGCCCCACATCTGGACGTTGCCCGCGCGGTCGGCGCGCTGCGCGTGGACGATCGTGACGTCCGGGTTCAGGGCCGGAACCGCCGTGAGGCGCTCGCCGGTGAACGGGCACGTGATCGGCTTGATCGTCTCGGTCTGGGCGGGCAGGTCCGTGCCCGTGTAGCCGCGCAGCACCGCGAACGGCAGTCCGGACGCACCGGCGACGTACCGGTTCGCCATGCCCGCGTGGCTGTGCTCCTCGATCTCCAGGGGCACCGGCCACGAGTGCTGGACCGCGTCGCGGAAGCGGTGCAGCGAGCCCACGCCGGGGTTGCCGCCCCACGAGAAGATCAGCTTGCTCGCGCAGCCCGCGCCGATCAGCTGGTCGTACACGATGTCCGGGGTCATCCGCACCAGCGTGAGACCCCGCCGGCCCTGCCGGATGATCTCCTGCCCGGCCGCGACCGGGATGAGGTGCGTGAACCCTTCGAGCGCGACGGTGTCGCCGTCGTGCACCAGCCGGCCGACGGCCTCCTCCAGCGACAGCAGCTCTGCCATCCCACTCTCCGCATCCGTTCGCATCACGCACACTCGTTCTGCCACCGAACATAGCACGACGCCCGGCGGCCGACCAGACGTCTTCCATCGAATGGATGACGCAGGCACGACGAAGGGGACTTTCCTCGCGCAGGCAGCGAGAAAAGTCCCCTCGGAGAGAAACGTCAGCCGATCCGGATCAGCCGGGAGCCGTGCGGCGGGACCGAAGCCGCCGTCCACGAGCCCCGGAACCGCCCGAGGTCCGTCCGCGCGACGACGTCACGCACCGGCCGCGCCCCGCCGAGGTCCACCGTGATGTCCGCGGGCGTGGACCCCAGGTTGTAGACGGCCGCGTACATCCGCCCGTCCGGAGCGCGCTTAGTCCACACTTGGTGGTCGCCGCCGGTCACCTGCGTCGCATACGTCCCGGACTGGTCGACCTTGACGACCTCGGGGTTCGTCAGGATGGAAACCGCCGAAGAGTCGAGGAAGTAGATGTCGCCCCCGACGTACAGCGGTGAGGACGCCATGGACCAGAACGTCATCACGCTCTGCCGCTCGACGTCGGAGATCCCGTCCTGGATGCCGCTGCCGGTGTTGTTGCTGATCGGCATCGAGTCCAGGTCCGGCCGGTACCGCGGCCCGAACACGCCCTGCCAGCTCGGCAGGTCCGCCCACCGCGCCTTGACCGAACTGTCCCAGGTGGACACCGTTTCGCAGTAGCACTCGACATCCGTGTCGACGCGCACGCCGTTGGCGTAGGGAGCGAGCGAAGGCCCGGCCGAACGCGGCACCGGCCACGCGCTCGCGGTCAGCCACATCGGCCGTCGCGAGTGGTCGATCGCCAACGACCAGGCCGCGATGTCGGCGACATTGTCGGCGGTCGTCCCGTCGACCTTGATGAAGTCGACGCCCCACGAAGCGAACTTCGCGACGATCGAGTCGTAGTACTTCTGCGCGCACGGGTTGGTGAAGTCGACCTTCCAGTTGCCGCCCCAGCCGTTGGAGGGCGTCAACGGCCGGTACGCGATGTCCTGCGCGTGGCACGACGTCCCGACGATCGGCGCGTTCTTGGCGTAGACCTCCTTCTCGAGGCCCGTCACGGCGTACAGGCCCAGCTTGAGCCCGAGCCCGTGCACGTACGAGGCCAACGCGGGGATTCCGGACGGGAACCGCCCCGGATCAGGCGCCGGGATCCCGTTGACGTCGGTGTGGAACACCCACGAGAGGTCCGCGTTCCAGCCCGAGTCGATGTTGACGTAGGTGTACCCGGCCGACTCGAGCTTCGAAGCCATGGCCGAAGCGGCGTCGCGGACGTGCGACTCGTTGAGCCACGAAGTGCCGTAACCCGCGCGGGTCGACGACTCGAGGCTCCAGCTGCTCCAGCCCATGAACGGCTTGACGAACGGCGTCCGCGCGTCGGCGGCCGGAACCAGGAGCGACGACAAGCCGAGCACGGCGAGGAAAACGGAAAGGAGGCGCTGCACTGAACACTCCTCGGTGAGGTGGGGACCTACTCCTTGAGCCCGCTCGCCGCGATCCCGCGGACGATGAACCGCTGGGCGACCAGGAACATCGCGACCAGCGGCGCGATGGTGACCAGGGCACCGGCGAACAGCGCCGGCAGGTTGACCGACTGCGCGGTCAGGAACGTCGAGAGCGCGATCTGCGCGGTCCACGACGACGGGTCCTGCCCGATCACCAGCGGCCACAGGAACGCGTTCCAGCTTTCGATGAACATCAACGCGCCGAGCGACGCGATCATGCTCCCCGAGTTCGGCAGCACGAGCCGCCGGTAGACGCCGAGGTAGCCGAGGCCGTCGAGCCGGCCCGCCTCTTCGAGTTCGACGGGGAACCGCAGGTAGAAGTTGCGGAAGAGGATCACGGTGAACGCGCTGAACAGGTTCGGCGCGATGATGCCCCACTCGGTGTCGACCCCGCCCATCGAGCCGACGACGACGAACGTCGGCACGAACGTGACCGACTGCGGGATCATCAGCGTGACCAGCACGTACGTGAACACCGCACGGCGTCCCGGCACGTTGATCCGCGCCAGCGCGTACCCGGCCATCGAGCCGAAGAGCGTGCCGACCGGAGCGGTCACCACAGCGACCAGGAACGAGTTCCACAACGAGTGCGCCATCGGCACCGAGGCGTCGGCGAAGAGGTCGCCGAAGTTCACCCAGGAGAGGGGATCCGGCAGCCACGACCAGTCCGGCGAGCTGACCTGCTGGCGCGTCATCAGCGCGTTGCGCACCATGATGTAGAACGGCAGCAGGAAGATCAGTGCGAGCACGGACGCCAAGACGTACTTCGGCGCCTTCCGGGAAACCGGGAGGACGGCCATCAGTCCTTCTTCCCGAAGCCGACGAACCGGCCCTGCAGCAGGGTGATCACGACGATCAGCACGGTGAGCAGGAACGCGCCCGCCGAGCCGACACCGTAGTTCTGGTCACCGAGCGCGGAGTCGTAGAGGTAGACCAGCGGCGGCTTCACCGGCGCGGTCGCCGTGCCGGAAAGCCCGGTGCCGAACAGGTTGTAGAACTCGTCGAAAGCTTGGAACGCGGCGATGAGGATCAGCAGCAGCACCGCCACCGACGTGTTTCGCAGCTGCGGCAACGTGATGTAGCGGAAGGCCTGCCACTTCGTCGTGCCGTCCAGTTCCCCGGCTTCGTACAGGGAAGGCGAGATCGCCTGCAGCCCCGCCAGGAACAGGATCATGTACAGCCCGACCTGCAGCCACAGCCGCAGCGTCACCACCGCGACCCAGTACACCGGCGGGCTCGTCTCCGACAGCCACGGCACCGGGTCCGCGCCGAACAGCCCGCCGAGGAAATTCGCGACACCGGACGGCAGGCCGTTGAACAGCGCCATCTTCCACACCAGCGCGGCGACGACGTACGACACCGCGGCCGGGATGAGGAAAATCGTCCGGAAGAACGCCTTGCCGCGCTTGATGCTGTTGATCAGCACCGCGAGGCCGAGCGACGCGACGAAGGTGATCGGCACGATGAAGACCGTGAAGAGCGCGATCGTCGACAGCGACGTCAGGAAGGCGTCGTCGCCGAGCAGGAACGCGTAGTTGTCGAAGCCGATCCAGTGGCCGAGGCTGATCGTGCCGCGGGCGTCGTTGAAGCTGAGCAGGAAGCTCCACGCGATCGCGACGTACTTGAACAGCCCCAGCCCGAGCACCACCGGCCCGGTCAGCACCGCGAACGCGCCGATCGCCCGCCAGTCCCTTCGGCGACGACGCTTCTTCGCCGCCACCGTGACCGGCGGAGCCTCCATCAGGGCCGTCATGCCAGCTGCTTGTCGACTTCGGCCTGCGCCTTCTTCGCCGCGTCGCCCAGCTCCGCGGCCGGGTCGGCCTGCCCGTTCGCGATCTTCGTCGCGGCCTGCAGGAACAGCGTCGCCGACGCCTTGTTCCACAGCCCCGAGTAGGACTTGCCGTTCTGCTGCGAGATCGTCACGGCGTCCTTCGCCGGACCGCTGGAGAACTCCGTCGTCTGGGCCGCGACCTCCTTGCGCGCCGGGATGTGGAAGCCGTACTTGACGCACCAGTCCTTCTGCAGGTCGGCGTTCTTGATCCACAGCCAGTCGATGAACTTCTTGACGGCGTCCAAATTGGCACTCTTCGCGTTGGCGAGCTGGTACCAGCCGCCGACGCGGGCAACCTGCTTGCCGGCGTCGCCGAACTTCGGCCACGGGACGACGCCGAAGTCGTCGCCGAGCGCCTTCTTGATGTCCGGCAGCGACCACAGGCCGCCCCACTGCATCGCCGTTGCGCTGTTGGCGAACGCGCCGGGGTCGGACCAGTCGGTCGGGTAGCCCTGGAGCAGGCCACCGGTGTCGTGCAGCTGCTTGAGCCCGGCGATCGCGGCGACCGCCTCGGGCGACGCGAACGCGACCTTCTTGCCGGTGCCGTCGAAGAAGTCGCCGCCGGACGACCAGAGCAGGAGCGTCGCGGCCTCGCCGACGCCGTCGGTGCCGACGTACAGGCCCTTCTGCTTGCCGCTGGTCAGCTTCCGGGTGGCGTCGAGCAGCTCCGCGAACGTCTGCGGCGGCTGGACGCCCGCGGCCTGCAGCGCGCTCTTGCGGTAGTACAGCATCATGACGTCGTCGATCATCTTGACGCCGTAGATCTTGCCGTCGACGGTCACGGTGTCCAGCGCGGCCTGGCTGAAGTCGCCCTTGACCGGGTCCACGATGTCGTCGAGCGGCGCGAGCAGGCCGTTCTTGACGTTCTGGTACCGGAAGTCGCCGAGTTCGAACAGGTCCGGCGCCTGCGCGGTGAGCATCGCGGAGTTGAGCTTCGTCTCGTAGTCGCCGGCGATCCAGCTGACGTTGATCGCGATGTCCGGGTTGGCCTTGGTGAACTCCTGCGCGTAGCGCTGGACGGCCTGCTGCGTCCCGGATTCGCCGTACGCGTGGTACCACTGCTGCAGCGTGACTTTCGCGCCGGAAGAGGCGCCCGCGTTCTTGTTCAGCGGATCGCTCGTGCAGCCCGCGAGTGCGGCGCCACCGGCGAAGAGGACGGAACCGACCAGGAAGCTTCGGCGATTCAGTTTGAATGTCTCAGGGCTCACGCAGATTCTCCTTAGACGCTCTCGGCGACGAAAAGACTTTGGATGGCGACGGCGGCCGCGCCCCGCGCCCACTCCTCGAACGGCAGCGGCCGGATCACCAGGCCGCAGCGGGCGGCGCTGCCGAACGCCTGGACCGCGAAGGTCCGGCGGATCTGGTCCTCGAACAGGTCGTAGGTGGCGACGCCTTCCCCGGAGACGACGACTCGCTCCGGGCCGAACAGGTTGACCAGCGCGGCCAGGCCGAGCCCGATCGCGTGCCCGGCCCCGGCGAACACCCCGCGCAGCGACTCGTCGCCGCCGCGGGCGCGGACCACGGCGTCTTCCATGGTCAGCGCGGGTTCTCCGGAGATCTCGCGGGCGCGCGTCAGGATCGCTTCGGTGGACGCGATCGCCTCGACGCAGCCCTGCCCGCCGCAGTGGCACGGCGGGCCGCCGTCGGCGACCGGGACGTGCCCGATCTCGCCCGCGACGCCGTGCGCGCCGCGGACCAGGTCGCCGTTCACCACGAGCGCGCTGCCGATGCCCGTACCCACCGTGACCAGCGCGAACGACGACGCGCCGACGCCTTCGCCGAACCACTGCTCGGCCACGGCGAGGGCCTTGACGTCGTTTTCCAGGGTGACCGTGAGCCCGGTCGCGTCCTCCAGCAGCTCGGCGAGCGGGACGTCCCGCCAGCCGAGGAACGGCGAGTACCGGACGACGCCGGACGCGCGGTCGACGTCGCCGGACACCGCGACGCCGAGGCAGTAGGCGCGCTCGCGGAGGTTGCTGGTGCCGTCCGGGGTCGGGCCGGCCAGCAGCTCGCCGACGAGGTCGGCCAGCGCGCGGACGACGTGTCCGACGTCGTGGCCGGTCAGCGCGTGGTGAGCGCTGGCGCGGACGTCGGCGCGCAGGTCGGTGACCACGCCGATCAGGTCGTCACCGGTGATCTTGACGCCGACGAAGTACTCGCGGTCCGGGCGGATCGCGAGCGGGTTGGCGGGGCGTCCCGCGCCGGGCGTGGTGCGGCCTTCGGAGGCGAGTTCTTCGAGGTAGCCGGCTTCGATGAACGGCCGGGCCGCCTTGGTGACCGCGGCCGACGACAGGCCGGTGCGCCGGGCGACGTCGACGCGGGAAACCGGCCCTTCGGTCAGGACCGTGGTGAACACGGTCGCTGCCGCGGGGCTGGTGATCGGCGCCCTTGCCGGTGCACTGCGAGGCATGGCCGGAAGGGTAGGCAGGATTAATTAACTTCGTCAAGAATTTATTTTTCGGCTGGTCATGCCTACGCTCGTGACCATGTCGCTCGTCGAACACGACCCCGCGCGCCGGCTCTGGCTGCTGCGCACCCCCGACAGCTCCTACGCCTTCCGGCTCGACGCCGACGACCGGCCGCGGCACGTCCACTGGGGCGCGCCGCTGACGCTGCCCCAGGCCGCGCAGGTCGCCGCGCGCCGCAACCCGGCCGACAGCAGCTTCGACGAGCCGGGCGACGAGCGGCAGGAACTCCCGGCCGAGGGCGGCGCGTTCTTCGGCGTCGCGGCGCTGGCCGTGCGGTACGAAGACGGGACGTCCGCGCTCGAGTGGCGTTACGACGGCTTCGCGATCGAGGACGACGCACTCGTCGTGCGCCTCGCCGACCGCCACTACCCGCTGGAACTCTCGCTGCACTACCGCCTCCGCGGCGACGTCGTCGAGCGCTGGACGTCGTTGCGCAACACCGGCGACGCCCCGATCTCGTTGCTGCGCACGGATTCCGCGTCCTGGACGCTCCCCCGGCGCGACGGGGCGCGGCTCACCCGGACGTCCGGCGCGTGGAGCGCCGAGTACGGCGTGCTGCGCGAAGCCCTGCCGGTCGGCGAAACCACGTTGACCAGCCGCCGCGGCGTGTCCAGCCACCAGGTCAACCCCTGGGTGATGCTCGACGCGGGCGACGCGACCGAGACGGCCGGCGAAGTCTGGTCGACGGCGCTGGCGTGGAGCGGGAGCTGGCGGATCACCGTCGAGCACACGCACACCGGCCGCGTCACGTGGACCGGCGGATTCGGCCACGAGCACGTCGGCTGGTCACTGCGGCCCGGCGAAACCTGGGAGACGCCGGTGTTCGCCGGGCTCTACGTGACCGACGGCTTCGGCGGCACCAGCCGCCGGTGGCACGCCTACGTCCGCGAGTTCGTCCAGCCGCACCCCGGCGAGCTGCGGCCGATCGTCTACAACTCCTGGGAAGCGACCGGCTGGGACGTCGACGAACAGACCGAGACGTCGCTGGCCGACGCCGCGGCGAAGCTGGGCGCGGAGCTGTTCGTCATGGACGACGGCTGGTTCGGCGCCCGCACCGGCGACGCCGCCGGGCTCGGCGACTGGACGGTCAACGAGCAGCGCTTCCCGGCCGGGCTGCGGCCCCTGGCCGACGCCGTCCACGCGCACGGGATGCAGTTCGGGCTGTGGGTCGAACCCGAGATGGTCAACCCGGACAGCGATCTCTACCGCGCGCACCCGGACTGGGTGCTGCACATGGCGCACCGCGAACGCACCACGCTGCGCAACCAGCTCGTGCTGAACTTCGCCCGCCCGGACGTCGCGGACTGGGCGCACAAGTGGCTCGACCGGCTCGTCGGCGAGCACGGGATCGACTACCTCAAGTGGGACATGAACCGGGCGTTCACCGAGGCCGGGTGGCCGTCGGGCGAGGATCCGGGACGGCTGTGGGTCGACCACGTCCGCGCGGTGCACACCATCTTGGACCGGCTGCGTGCCGACCATCCGGCGCTGCGGATCCAGGGCTGCGCGGGCGGCGGCGGCCGCACCGATCTCGGGATCCTCGCGCGCACCGACGAAATCTGGGCGTCCGACAACACCGACGCCGCCGATCGGATCACCATCCAGCACGGCTACGGGCAGATCTACCCGGCCGGCACGATGTCGGCCTGGGTCACCGACAGCCCGAACCCGACGACCGGCCGCGAGGCGCCGCTGAGCTTCCGGTTCCACGTCGCGATGGCGGGCGTGCTCGGCCTGGGCGGCGACCTGCCGCGGTGGAGCGCGGCGGAACTCGACGAAGCGGCGTCGCTCGTCGCGCTGTACAAGGAGATCCGGCCGGTGGTGCAGCACGGCGAGCTGTACCGGCTGGCGGATCCGGCGACGTCGGCGCTGACCGCCGTCCAGTACGTCCTGGACCGCTCGGTCGTCGTGTTCTTCTGGCGACGGCCCACGGAGTTCGCCCGGCCGGTGACGCCGCCGCGTCTGGCGGGCCTGGATCCTTCCGCGCGCTACCGCGACCAGGACGGCGTCGTCCACGACGGCGCGGTGCTGCTGAGCCACGGCCTCGACGTCGAGCTGCCGGGGAGCGGATACGCGAGCGCGGTGGTGCGGCTGACCAGGGTCTGATCACAGTCCACTTCGGACTACCCGGACGAGCCGGCCGACGGGACGGACACTGCGGCGGAGGCGGCGCCGTCGCGCAGCCGCAGATCGTCCTCGACGCCGTCCGGCGAGGCCGAATTGTCGGTGCCGTGAACTAGGCTGTCGAGGTGGCCAAGATCGCGGTGACCCGATGGATTCCCGACGACGCGGTGAAGCTCCTCGCCGAGGCGGGCGACGTGGTGGTGTCGCCCGCCGATCGGCCGTTGACGCCGGGCGAACTGCACGAGTTCGTCTCTGGCGCTTCAGCCGTCGTCGGGATGCTGCACGACCGGCTCGACGGCGCACTGGCCGACGCAGCCGGGCCGGGGCTGAAAGTGGTCGCGAACGTCGCCGTCGGCTACGACAACGTCGACGTCCCGGCGCTGGCCTCACGCGGGATCGTCGTCACGAACACCCCGGGCGTGCTGACCGACGCCACCGCCGATCTCGCGTTCGGCCTGCTGCTCGCCGTCACGCGGCGGATCGGCGAGGGCGAGCGGCTGCTGCGTTCGCACACGCCGTGGTCGTTCCACCTCGGCTTCCTGCTCGGCTCGGGCCTGCAGGGCAAGACGCTCGGCATCGTCGGGCTCGGCCAGATCGGCCGGGCGATGGCTCGCCGCGCGGAGGCGTTCGGGATGTCGATCGTCTACTCAGGACGGTCGAAGCAGGACACCGACGCTGAATTCGTGTCGTTCGACGAACTTTTGTCGCGTTCGGACGTCGTCTCGCTGCACTGCCCGCTCACGCCGGAGACGCGGCACCTGATCGACGCGGCCGCGTTGCGCGCCATGAAACCCGGCGCCTACCTGGTGAACACGACCCGCGGCCCGGTCGTCGACGAGGCCGCGCTCGCGGACGCCCTCGAAGCCGGGGAGATCGCGGGCGCCGCGCTGGACGTGTTCGAGAAGGAGCCCGAGGTCGAACCGCGGCTGCTCGGCCGCGACGACGTCGTGCTGAGTCCGCACCTCGGGTCCGCCACGGTCGAGACGCGCACGGCGATGGCCGTGCTGGCGGCCCGCAACGTCGCGGCGGTGCTCGCCGGGCGTCCCCCGCTGACGGAGGTGAAGCCGTGACCAGGGTCGTCATCGCGCCCGACAAGTTCAAGGGCAGTCTCACCGCGGTCGAGGCCGCGGAGGCGATCGCGCTCGGCGTGCGAGACGCGCTGCCGGACGCCGAAATCGTCTCCTGTCCGGTCGCCGACGGCGGCGAAGGCACTCTCGACGTCCTCGAAGCGGCGGGCGCGCGGATCGTCCGGCTGACGGTCCGCGGGCCACTCGAAGACCCGGTCCAGGCGCGTTATGCCGTGCTGGACGGCACGGCCTACGTCGAATCGGCGCGCGCGTGCGGGATCGAGTTCGTCGAACCGAGCCCGGCGACCGCATTGGCCGCACACACGTGGGGCGTCGGGGAGCTGCTGGCGGACGCGCTGATCCACGGCGCCCGCCGGCTCGTCCTGACGGTCGGGGGCACGGCCAGCACCGACGGCGGAGCCGGGATGCTCGGCGCGCTCGGCGCCGGCGTGCTGGACGCGTTCGGCGCGCCGGTCGGCCTGGGCGGCGGCACGTTGTCGCGGGTGGCGTCGACCGAGCTGACCCCGGTGCGGGAACGCCTCGAGGGAGTGCGCGTCGCGGTCGCGACCGACGTCACGAACCTGTTGCTGGGCCCGTCGGGGGCGGCGGCGGTGTTCGGGCCGCAGAAGGGCGCGGGACCGTCGGAGGTGGCGTTGCTCGACGAGGCGCTGGGCCGGTGGGCGCACGCGCTTCAGGTCGGTGGCGCACCGGACGTGTCAAGGATCCCGGGATCGGGTGCCGGCGGCGGGGTCGCCGCGGGCGCGATCGCTCTCGGCGCGACGGTCGAGTCCGGGTTCGACCTCATCGCGGGGCTGACGGGCGTCGACGACGCCTTGGCGGGCGCCGATCTCGTCATCACCGGTGAGGGTTCGCTCGACGAGCAGAGCCTGAACGGCAAGGCGCCGGCCGGAATCGCCGACCGCGCGCGGTTGCGCGGGGTGCCGCTGCTGGCACTGGCCGGGCGGATCCAGCTCGATTCCGCCGACCTGGAGCGGCTCGGAGTGGTGGGGAGCAGCGCGCTGATCGACCACGCACCATCGCTCGACCACGCACGAGCCCATGCGGCGGAGCTGTTGCGGGCCCGGGCCGCGGAGCTGGTCCGTGAGTGGAGGTCCCGCTAGGTCGCACACGGCCCCACTGGCGCCCGCGCCGCGGAACTCGTCCGCGACTGGCTGCCCCCGCTGACGAACGGGCCTTCCGCGCCAGTGCGAAAGGCCCGTCCGCCGCAGTCAGCTCGTGTGCTGCGGCAGCACGGCGAAGGCGACTCCGCCTGCTTCGTCCTCTTGGACGTCGAGCACCTTGTCGTCGAGCAACGCCGCTGCCTGCGGTTCCAGGAAGACCTTCGGGCCTTCCTCGGCGCCCAGCACGCTGTCGCCCGCCGCGGGTTCGGGGGCGACGGACAGCGCCAGCTGGGCGCTTTCGCCCTCGGCGTTCTGGACCGCCAGGCGGAGCCCGGCTTCGCCCTCCCCCTGACTGGTCAGTGCGGTGATCGCCTCGGCGGCGGCTTCGGTCACGGTCAGCATCTTCGGCCTTCCCTTCGTCGCGGTCCGATGCACTGTGGTGCCCCACGCTAGGGGCGCCCGTCCGGACGTGCAGTCTGAGCGGATCAGCCTCGCCGGGCCTCGCGGATGGCGTCCGCCACAGAACCGCCGGCGTAGTCCGCGTGTTCGCGCGGGTCCGGGTCGGCGTGGCGGCGCGGGATCTCGTCGTCCGGGGTCACCGGCTCGAAGTCCGCCGGCGCGTCCTCGACGGTCTCGTCGAGCTGGTCGGCCGGGGTCACCGCGAGCGGGCGCTCCGGGACCGGCTCCGGTTCGCTGTCCGGGACCTCTTCGGCGAGGCGTTGCGCCATCGGCTCGCCTTCGCGGGCTTCTCGGGGCGTGGTGCCGAAGCGGTCGGCGGCACTCCAGCGCTCGGGCGGCTCGACGCCCGCTTCGAGGGGGTCCACGCGCAGCTCGTCCTCGTCCAGCGCCTCGCTGGGGTCCAAGCTTTCCGGTTCGGCCGCGTCACGGTCACTCACTGGTTTCTCCCGGCGCGTAGGCAGTAGTCATCGCCGGTGACCTACCCGGGACGCCGGGGGCCTCAAACCCGGGCGGTGTCGCCGGGATCACATTTCTTCAACCGGTTTAACATATTCACAAGTTTGTGAACGGAGGGTAGGTTCGGATCATGGCCACCACCAGGTGCGCACCGGGGCACCGGCTGCTCGCCACCGACCCCGACCGCCACCACGAGTTGGGCACGCACGCCGCGTGGTACGTGGTGGCCGGTGTCGTCACCACCGGCGTCCAGGCGGCGTTGTTCCTCCTGCTGCGCGACCGGCTCGGCTCCCAGGTGGCGAACCTGGTCGCGATCGCGCTGACCACGGTCGGGAACACGGAGTTCCACCGCCGCGTCACGTTCGCCGGGCGGCCGAGCAATGCCGGGAAGCGGCACCTGCAGGACCTGGTGACGTTCGCGTTCTACGCCAGCTACGGATCGGCGGTGCTGGCGATCCTGGACGCGGTCGTCGACCGGCCGACGTCGTGGGAGGAGACCGGCACGCTGCTGCTGGCCAGCCTGGTCGGCGGGTTCGTGCGGTTCGCGGTGCTGCGCTGGTGGGTGTTCGCGCACCGGGCGGCCACCCCGGCCCACACCGGCTAGCGTCTGCAGGCGTGGCCTCGGACGACATCACGCCTCACTCGGGCGGCAGTGAGCCGGATTATCGCTTCACGCTCGCCAACGAGCGCACGTTCCTCGCATGGCTTCGGACGGCGCTGGGGTTGCTCGCCGGCGGGGTCGCGGTACACCAGCTGGTGCCCGCCCCGGCGGCGGCGAGCGCGGTACTGGCCGGACTGTGCGTGGCACTGGCGGCGGCACTGGCCGCGACGGCCTATCCGCGGTGGCGGCGGGTGCAGATCGCGATGCGGGCCGGGGAGCCGTTGCCGCGAAGCTGGATGATCGTGGTGCTGACGGGCGGCCTGCTGGCGTTGATCGTCGCGGCGGCGGTGCTGCTGGTGTTGTCGTGAGCAACCCGGGAGGGGCGTTCGCGCGGCGGCCTGCCCCGGCCATCCGGCCACGGACCGCACACAGCGCTACGCCGTCCGGACACCCTCGCCGAACCCCGCGGGAAGCCGTTCCAGCCGTTCGGCGCAGTCCCGCCCCGGACCACCGCCGCCCTCGACTACCGCTGCTTCGCGATTATCGCGACGTCAGAAGTACCGTCATCGACCGTGGGACCCGCCCGTGACCGCCCCTGGTGGGGCCCAGGCCGAGCGCACCGGGCTCGCCTGGCGGCGGACCGCGCTCGCCTCCGCCGCCTGCACCGTACTTCTCCTGCACTCCGCCGCCCAGCGCCATTGGGGTGTCTCTCTGGTCCCCGTTCTGCTCGCCGCCGGCACATCGGCCCTGCTCGCGGCCGTCGGCGTGCGCCGCGAGCGGGTGTTGCGAGCCGCCCGGCCGGTGGCCATGAGCCCGATACTGCCCGCGATCGCGTCGCTCGCCGTGACCGTGACTGCCGCTTCCGTGGCCGTCTTCCACTGACGGGTGAAGTCGGCACATCCTGAAACCGATTAATCGCAATGTGCGGGGTCTGGTCGCGGGAACATCACGACCACTGCTGCTAACGGGGTATTGGTCGTTGAAATCTGGACTGATGGCCTGGGAGGTGCTTACGATTACCCAGCGTCGCACGGAACGCAGGTAAGGCCGGATCTCCCGGAGTATCTGCGATCAGAACGTCACAGAGAGTTGAGCCCCCGGCAGCGACGGTCGAGGGTCGGCCGGGGAGACGACTCATGACAGCACCGCCGAGGACCACCGAGCAATCCGCCAGTGAGTTCCGCGATTATCGCACTCCGGAGTCATTGCCGCGGCCCAGCGGACGGCTCACCAAGGAGGATCTCGACCCGCTCGTCAAGGACGCGGGCGAGGGCAACCCGGCCGCCATCCACCGCCTGCTCCAGATGATCGAGCCGGTCGTGGTGCGGTACTGCCGCGCGCGGATGGGCGGGCGCGACCTCTCCTACCTGTCGGCCGACGACGTCGCACAGGAAGTCTGCCTCGCGGTGTTGAAGGCCCTGCCCGATTATCAGGACCGCGGCGGCTCGTTCCTCTACCTCGTGCACGCGATCGCGGCCAACAAGGTCGCCGACGCCTACCGCGCCGTCGCCCGCGACCGCTCCGAGCCCGTCCCCGAACTCCCGGAGCGCCCGCTCGTCGCCGGCAACGAGCCCGAGACCCACGCGCTGCACCTCGACCTCGGCGCCCGCCTCGGCCGGCTCCTCGCCTCGCTGCCGCGCGTGCAGCAGGAGATCCTGACCCTGCGCATCGCGGTCGGCTTCTCCGCCCAAGAGACCGCCGAGGCGCTCGGCATCTCCGCGGGCAACGTCCGCGTGACGCAGCACCGCGCGCTGACGCGGCTGCGCGGCATGATCAGCGCCGAGGAGTTCTGAGCCACCCCAGCGGCGAGCGGGGAAACCCCTTTTACCCCCTGGAAGGGGTTTCCCCGCTCGCATCCAAGCCGTAAACGCGCCGGGCGTTGTGCTCGAACACGCCCAGCCGCTCGGCGTCCGAAAGCCCGCCGGTCAGCGAAATCGCCGCGTCCAGGACCAGCTCGTAGGACGCCGCCAGCTCGCAGACCGGCCAGTCCGAGCCGAACAGCAGCCGCGAAGGACCGAACGCGTCCAGCACGTGGTCGACGTAGCGGCGCAGGTGCCCGACCTCCCAGCCCGTCCAGTCCGCCTCCGTGACCAGCCCGGAGAGCTTGCAGACGACGTTTTCGCGCGCGGCCAACGCCGCCACCCCGGACGCCCACGGCTCCCACTCCCCCGCCGCGATCGGCGGCTTCGCCGCGTGGTCCAGCACGAGCCGCAGCTCCGGCAGCCGTAACGCCACCTCGGTCGCCGCGGGCAGCTGCGGCGGGCGCACGAGCAGGTCGTACGCGAGCCCGGCCGACGCCACCGCGCTCAACCCGGCGATCACCGCGGGGCGCAGCAGCCAGTCGTCGTCCGGTTCGCTCTCCACCTGGTGGCGAATCCCCGCCAGCGGGCCCTGTTCACCCAGAGCGGCCAGCCGCTCCGCGACGTCCGGGGCCGCCAGGTCGACCCAGCCGACGACGCCCGCGATCACCGGCTCCTCGGCCGCCGTCGCCAGGAATTCCGACGTCTCTTCGACCGACGACACCGTCTGGACCAGCACCGTCGCGTGCACGCCGGCCGCCTTGGTGACCGTGCGCAGGTCGTCCACCGTGTACGGACGGCGGATCGGGTCCAGGGCCGCCCCCGCCATCCACGGGTACTCGCGTCGCGACGGGTCCCACAGGTGGTGGTGTGCGTCGATCATGAGACTCCTTCGGCGATCACGGCGTCGGCGCGCAGCAGTCCCGCGTCGACCAGTTCGGTCCACAACTCCGGCGGCACCACGGCCCGCGCCCGACGCGCGTTCGCGCTGACCTGCGAAGGATCATGCGCGCCGACGACGACCGACGCCACCGCGGGATGCGCCATCGGCAGCGCCAGCGCGGCTTCCGGCAGCTCGACGCCGTGCCGCGCGCAGATCGCCGCGATCCGGCCGGCCCGCTCGACCAGCTCCCGCGGGGCTTCGGCGTAGTCGTAGACACGGCCCGGCTCGGCGGTCGCCAGGATGCCGCCGTTGAAGACGCCGCCGGCGACCACCCGGACGCCGCGGTCGAGGCAGAGCGGCAGCAGCTCGTCGAGCGCCGGCTGGTCGAGCAGCGTGTACCGCCCCGCCACCAGCAGCACGTCGAGATCGGTCCGGCGGACGAACTCCGCGAGCATCGGCGCCTGGTTCATCCCGGCGCCGAACGCGCCGATCACGCCCTGGTCCCGCAGCTCGCGCAACGCGGGAAAGGCGCCGCGCAGCGCTTCCTCGAAGTGGTCGTCGGGGTCGTGGACGTACACGACGTCGACGCGGTCGAGGCCGAGCCGCGTCAGGCTGTCCTCGAAGGACCGCAGGACGCCGTCGCGGCTGAAGTCCCAGCGGCGCTTGTACGCGGCCGGGACGGCGAAGCCCTGGTCGTCCTGCGCGCCGGCGCCGTCCGGATTCGGCTCCAGCACCCGGCCGACCTTCGTCGAGAGCACGTACTCGTCGCGCGGAAAGGACCGCAGGGCCGCGCCGAGCCGGGTCTCCGAAAGGCCGAGGCCGTAGTGCGGCGCGGTGTCGAAGTACCGGACACCCTCGTCCCACGCGCGGCGCACGGTCGCGGCTGCGGTCTCGTCGCTGATCGCGTGGTAGAGGTTGCCCAGCTGCGCGCAGCCGAGACCCAGCGGGGACAGGGAGAGTTCCAACGCCGTCACTCCTTCACCGGCAGTTCCCAGACCAGCCCGATGCCGGTGTCGCCGCCGGAATAGTCGTCCTCGACGGCCAGCAGCTCGGCCATCCTGGCCTGCCACGGGACGTTCGCGGGGTGATCCCGCAACGCCGCCCGCATCGCCGCGTAGTCGTCGACTTCGACGACGTGAAAGAGGTCGAGACCGTTACGCCAGATCCGCCAAGTGCGAACGCCGGCTTCGCGCAGCGCGGTGTCCAGCTCAGGTGGGATGACCGCGTGGACGGACTCGTACTCGGCTTCTTTGCCGGGCTTGAGCCGGGTGTGCAGGGCCACTCTTTGAGGTGCGGCACCGTGGGTCATGACCACTCCTTCGCCGGGACATGGCACGCTGGGGAGTAACACCGAAACATCCGAGGTCTGTTGCAGGGAAGGCGGACACGATGCCCGTCACCGATGTCGCGATCGACAAGATCAAGGACATGATCATCTCCGGCGAGCTGGCGCCGGGCGACCGGCTGCCGAAGGAGGCCGAGCTGGCCCAGCGGCTCGGGCTCTCGCGCAGCTCCCTGCGGGAGGCCGTGAAGGCGTTGTGCCTGATCAGGGTGCTCGACGTCCGCCAGGGCGACGGCACGTACGTCACCAGCCTCGAGCCGAACCTGCTGCTCGACGCGATGACGTTCGTGGTCGACTTCCACCGCGACGACACCGTGCTCGACTTCCTCGCCGTGCGGCGGATCCTCGAGCCGGCCGCCACCGCGCTGGCCGCGCTGCACATGAGCGACGACGACATCACCGAACTGGGCCAGCTGCTCGGGGAGCTGGAGGACTCGCCAACCGTCGAGGCGCTGGTCGCGAACGACCTGCAGTTCCACCGCAAGATCGCCGACGGCTCCGGCAACCCGGTGCTGTGCTCGCTGCTCGACAGCCTGTCGGGTCCGACGGCCCGCGCCCGCATCTGGCGCGGCCTCACCCAGGAGGGCGCGGTCGCCAAGACGCGGGAGCAGCACTCGGCGATCTACGAGGCGATCGCGGCACGCGAGCCGGAGCTGGCGCGCTCGTGGGCGACCGTGCACGTCGCGGGCGTCGAGCAGTGGCTGCGCAACGCCCTGGGCACCGCGGACGACCCGACGGCTCCCGACGAACCCGCCGCGGAAGCTTCCTAGCCGCACCTTCACCTCCCTGCGGTCGTGAGTGAGAAACAGTGTTCTCACCCTGTTTCTCACTCACGACCAGCCGCGGCAGACCCGGAACGTCGGATGATCACCGGGTGCGGGTCAGGTTTGGGGCTTGCCGCCCGCGTACCGGGCGATGATCAGCGCAACCAGGATGATGGCGCCGTAGATCGCGCCCTGCCACTCCGCTGTCACGTGCGCGTAGTTGAGCAGGCTCGACACCGACGCCAGCAGCAGGACGCCGGTGAGGGCGCCGACCAGGGTGCCCTTGCCGCCGTCGAGCGAGACGCCGCCGATCACCGCCGCCGCGAACACCTGCAGGATCATCCCGGAGCCCTGGTTCGCGCCCAGCGCGCCGACGTAACCCGTGTACGCGAGGCCGCCGATCGCCGCCAGGATCCCGGCGACGACGAACACCGCCCACGCGATCCGGTCCACCCGGACACCGGCTGCCCGCGCGGCTTCGCGGTTGCCGCCGATCGCGTACAGCGCGCGGCCGACGCGGTGGTAGCGCAGCACCCAGCCGGCGACGGCGAAGAGCAGCGCCGCCAGCCACACCGACATCGGCAGGCCGAGGAACGTCGTCGTCGCCAGGTTGGTGAACGAGTCGGGCAGGTTGAACAGCGTCTTGCCCTTGGTCGAGCCGACCTGGACACCGCGCAGCACGGTCAGCATCGCCAGCGTCACGATGAAGGCGTTCAGCTTCAGTTTCACGATCAGGAAGCCGTTGACGAACCCGACGAGTGCGCCGCACAGCGGGATCACCAGCAGACCGATAGCGGCCGGCAGTTCGACGCCGAAGCCCGCCGACGCCGCCGGGATCACGACCATCGCGCCGAGCGCCGGCGCCAGGCCCATCGTGGATTCCAGCGACAGGTCGAACTTCCCGGTGATCAGCACCAGCGACTCGCCGAGCACGACCAGCGACAGCGCCGCCGACGCGGTCAGGATGCTGACGATGTTGCTCCAGCCGACGAACGTGTCGTCGACCAGGCCGCCGATGACGAACACCACGACCAGTGCGGGTAGCAGCGCGAGTTCACGCAGCCACACGGCTTTGCGGCGCCGGGGTGGCGCGGGCAGCTCCGTCTGCGGAGAGGTCATCACGTCGGTCACGACAGCTCGACTCCTTCGATGTCGGCCACGAGGTCGCCGTCGGACCACCCGGCCTGGTGCTCGGCGACCACGGCCCCGGCGCGCAGCACCAGGACCCGGTCGCTCAGGCGCAGGTCGTCGAGCTCGTCGCTGACGATCAGCACCGCCTTGCCCTCGGCGCGCACCCGGTCGACGACCGCGAGCAGCGCCTCCTTCGACTTCACGTCCACCCCGGCGGTCGGGTTGATCAGCACCACGACCCGCGGGTCGCCGACCAGGGCCCGCGCCAGCACGACCTTCTGCTGGTTGCCGCCCGACAGGTCCGACACCGGCTGCTCGGCACCCGCGGCCACGATGTCGTAGTCCTTCAAAGCCTGGGTGGCCTTCGCGCGCCGGGCGGCCGGTGACGCGATCCCGCCGCGACCCAGTTTGTCCAGAATGGACAGTGTGGCGTTGTCGGCGATCGAGTGCTCCAGGACCAGGCCTTCGTGGTGCCGGTCGCGCGGCACGCAGCCGATACCTGCGCGGATCGCTGCCGGGATGTCGCCCGGCCGCAGCGGCGCGCCGTCGACGCGGATCGTCCCCGCGGACGGTGTCCGCAGGCCGTAGACCGTCTCGGCGACCTGGTGCTTCCCGCTGGCGTTGCTGCCCGCCAGCCCGACGACTTCCCCGCGGTGCAGGCGAAACGAGACGTCGCGGAAGCTGTCGCCGGACAGCCCGTCGACCGTCAGGATCTCCGCGGCGTTCTCTTCGAGCGACTCGCGAGAAGCGGCGTCGCGGACCGAGAGGCCGCCGGGTTCGCCGGTCATCGCGTCGACCAGCTGGGCCTTGCCGACCTCGGCGACCGGCGCGGTGAGCACGTGCTTCGCGTCGCGCAGGACCGTGACGGCCTGGCAGACCTCGTAGACCTCGTGCAGGTGGTGCGAGATGAACAGGAACGTCACCCCGCCCGCCTGCATCTGGCGCATCCGCTCGAAGAGCCGCTCGATGGCCTGCTTGTCCAGCTGCGCGGTCGGCTCGTCGAGGACGATGAACCGGGCGCCGTAGGACAGCGCGCGGGCGATCTCGACGAACTGCCGGTCCTCGACCGACAGCTCGCCGGCCGGGGTGTCGACGTCGACGTGCACGTCCCACGAGTCGAGCAGCTCACGGGCCTTGCGCCGCAACGACTTCCAGCCGATGGCGAACCCGCCGCCGGCCTGCCGGTTGAGGAACAGGTTCTCGGCGACGGTGAGCTGCGGGACGACCATCGCGTGCTGGTACACGCAGGCGACGCGCGCCTTCCAGTCGTCCTGCCTGGTCAGGGGCGGGGCCGGCGCGCCGGCGAACTCGACGTGCCCGGTGTCCGTGGCGGACAGGCCGGTGAGGATGGAGACGAGCGTCGACTTGCCGGCCCCGTTGCGCCCGACGAGCGCGTGCGACTCGCCGGGGTGCACGGTGAGGCTGACGTCGTGCAGCGCCACGGTCGGGCCGTAGCGCTTTCCGACACCTACAGCGCTGACCACCGGGACGGCGGTTTCGCCGGCGGGCAGCGCGGTCACAGGTTGTTCCCCCAGAGGGCCTTGTCGTCCACGTTGGCCTTGGTGATGACGGGCGCGGGCAGCTGGTCTTCGAGGATGCCGGGGCTGATCTCGACGATGGTGCTGTCGTGGTCGGTCGGGCCCGGCTTGAACGTCTCGCCCGCCATGGCCTTCTTCAGCCAGTACAGGCCGTACTTCGCGTACGCGTCGGCCGGCTGGGACACCGTCGCGTCCAGTTCGCCGTTGCGGATCGCGGCCAGCTCCTGCGGGATGCCGTCGTTGGACACCAGCACGATGTGCTTCGGGTCGCCGACCGGGAAGAACAGGTTCTTGCGCTTGAGCGCCTGCTCGGTCGGGGCCAGGTAGACGCCGCCGGCCTGCATGTAGACACCCTTGATGTCCGGGTTCGCGGTGAGCATGCTGTCCAGGCCGGACGACGCCTTGTCGGCCTTCCACTCGGCCGGGATCTCCAGCACCTGAATGTTCGGGTACTTGGACTTCATGCAGTCGCGGAAGGCTTCCGAGCGGTCGCGGCCGTTGACCGAGGCCAGGTCGCCCATGATCTGCACGACCTTGCCGGACTTGACCTTCTCGCCGATCGCGTCGCACGCCTTGGTGCCGTAGGCCTTGTTGTCGGCCCGGACCACCATGGCGACCTTGCCGCTCTCGGGAGCGACGTCGACCGCGACGACCGGCACGCCCTTGTTCTCCGCCTGCTTGAGCCCGGCGACGATGGCCGCAGAGTCCAGCGGCGTCACGACCAGGCCCTTGACGCCCTGGTTGAGGAAGGTGCCGATGTCGGTGATCAGCTTCGCCGGGTCGCTGTCCGCGTTGACCGTCGGGAGGACGTCGACGCCCTCCTGCTTGGCCATCTGCGGCACGTAGTTGTTGTAGGCCTGCCAGAACGGCGAGGTCAGCAGCGGCAGCGTCGCCCCGACCTTGCCGCCGGGGCTGCCGCCCGCCGCGGGCGCCGACGCGTTGTCCTTGGTGGACCCGCAGGCGGCCAGTACCAGGCCGCAGACGGCGGCCGTGGCGGCCACCTGGATCACCCTGTTGCCGAATGCCACAGTGCGCACCGCATCCTCCTTGATGACAGCGGAAATCAAGTCTGTTTACTGCTGAACGGGGCCGCGCGGGCGCAGGCCGTACATGCCGCCGTCGACCGCCAGCGCAGTGCCGGTGGTCGAAGCGGAAAGGGGGCTGGCGAGGTAGACGATGGCGTTCGCGACCTCGTCGGCGGTGACCAGCCGGCCCATCGGCTGGCGCGCCGCGAGGGCCGCGCGTTCGGCCGCCGGGTCGTCGGCGGCGTCGAGCAGCCGGCCCACCCAGGGGGTGTCCGCCGTCCCGGGGCACACGCAGTTGACGCGGATCCGGTCCGGCAGGTGGTCGGTCGCCATGGCCAGGGTCAGCGAGAGCACCGCGCCCTTGCTGGCCGAGTAGAGCGCGCGGTTGGGCAGGCCGGCCCAGGCCGCGATGGAGCAGGTGTTGACGATCGCCGCGGACGGCGAGTTCTTGAGGTGCGGCAGCGCGGCCCGGGCGAGCCGGACCATGCCGACGACGTTGACGTCGAACACGCGGTGCCATTCGTCGTCGTCGTTGGCCGTGACGTCGCCCTGGGCGCCGATCCCGGCGTTGTTGACGAGGATGTCGAGGCGCCCGAAGCGGTCCACGACGGCGTCGATCGCCTCGCGGACTTCATCATCCGAGGAGACGTCGCAGCGGAAGCCCGTGTCGTCCGGTTTCAGGTCGAGCACCGCCACCTGCGCGCCGCGCTCGGCCAGCAAGGTGGCGACGGCCTTGCCGATACCCGAGGCGCCTCCGGTGACGGCGGCCACCAGGCCCTCGAATTCACTCACTTGCGGTCTCCGTCCACTCGGGACCGTCCGGGAAGCGGAACCGGCGCAGCGTGGCGTCGTGCATGCGCGCGGAGAACCCGGGTGCGGTCGGGGCGAGGTACCGGCCGCGCTCGACGACGGCCGGGTCGGTGAAGTGCTCGTGCAGGTGGTCGACCCACTCGATGGAGCGGTCCGCGTCGGTGCCGGACACCGCCACGAAGTCGAACATCGAGAGGTGCCGCACGAGTTCGCAGAGCCCGACGCCGCCGGCGTGCGGGCACACCGGCACGCCGAACTTGGCGGCCAGCAGCAGGATCGCCAGGTTCTCGTTGAAGCCGCCGACGCGGGCCGCGTCCAGCTGCAGCACGGAGATCGCGTTCGCCTGCAGCAGCTGCTTGAAGATCACGCGGTTCTGGACGTGCTCGCCGGTCGCGACGCGGATGGGCGCAAGCGCTTTCGCGATGGCGGCGTGGCCGAGGATGTCGTCCGGGGAGGTCGGCTCCTCGATCCAGTACGGGTCGTACGGTGCGAGCGCGGTCATCCAGGTGACCGCGGCGGAGACGTCCCAGCGCTGGTTGGCGTCGACGGCGATCCGGACGTCCGGGCCGACGGTCTCGCGGGCGAGCTTCATGCGGCGGACGTCGTCCTCGAGGTTGCCGCCGACCTTCAGCTTGATCATCTCGAAGCCGTCGGCGACGGCCTGCTCGGCGAGCCGTACGAGCTTCGCGTCGGCGTACCCGAGCCAGCCGGGCGACGTGCTGTAGGCGCGGTAGCCGTTCGCCTCGAGCTGCTTCACCCGTTCGGCGCGGCCCGGTTCCGCCCGCCGCAGGATGTCCAGGGCTTCGGTCTCGGTGAGCGCGTCGGAGAGGTACCGGAAGTCGACGAGGCTGACCAGCTCCTCCGGCGTCATGCGCCCAGCGAACTGCCAGACGGGCAGGTTCGCGCGGCGGGCGGCGAGGTCCCAGGCGGCGTTGACGATCGCGCCGACCGCCATGTGCGCGACGCCTTTTTCCGGGCCCAGCCAGCGGAACTGCGAGTCGCCGACGAGCGTGCGGGACAGGGCGCCGAGCGCGGCCGCGTCCTCGGGGACGTCGCGGCCGACGACGTGCGGCGCGAGCGCGCGGATCGCCGCGGCCTGGACGTCGTTGCCGCGGCCGATGGTGAACGCGAGGCCGTAGCCGTCCGGGCCGCCGTCGGCGTGGAGCACGACGTAGGCGGCGGAGTAGTCCGGGTCGGGGTTCATGGCGTCCGAGCCGTCCAGCTCCCGCGAGGTCGGGAACCGGACGTCGAGCACCTCTATGCCGATGATCTTCGCCATGGTCAGGCCTGCCTCGCGGTCTGGCGCTGCCGCCCGAGGCCGTCGATCTCCAGCTCGACGACGTCGCCGTCGCGCAGGTAGGGCTTGGGGTCGGGCTGCCCGAGCGCGACGCCCTCCGGGGTGCCGGTGTTGATCAGGTCGCCGGGCCGCAGGACCATGACCTGGCTCAGGTGGTGGATGATCTCGGCCACGGTGAAGATCATGTCCTTGGTCGACGAGTCCTGCTTCTTCTCGCCGTTGACCCACAGCCGCAGGCCGAGGTCCTGCGGGTCCGGTACCTCGCTCGCCGGGACCAGCGCCGGGCCGAGCGGGTTGAAGTTCTCGCAGGACTTGCCCTTGTCCCACTGGGCGGTGCGGAACTGCAGCGCGCGCTCGGAAACGTCGTTCGAGACGACGTAGCCGGCGACGTGCTCCAGGGCTTCGTCGACGCTGTCGAGGTAACGCGCGGTCTTGCCGATGACGACGCCGAGCTCGACCTCCCAGTCGGTGCTGACCGACCCGCGCGGGATGAGGACGTCGTCGCCCGGGCCGACCACGACGTCCGGCGCCTTCATGAAGACGACCGGCTCGGTGGGCGGCGTCGCGCCGGTCTCTTCGGCGTGGCGGCGGTAGTTCATGCCGATGCAGACGACCTTGCCGGGCTGGGCGATGGGCGAACCGACCCGCAGTTCCTCGACGTCGGCCTTCGGCAGCTCCCCGGCGGCGAGCGCGGCGGCCACGCGGGCGACGCCGTCCGCGGCGAGGAAACCGCCGTCGATGTCGGCGGTCAGGCCGCCCAGCTCGTAGGTCGTGCCGTCGTCGGCACGCACGAACGGACGCTCACTTCCCGGCTCCCCGAGGCGCACAAGCTGCACGGATTTTCCCTTCACCCGCCCGACCAGACATCCGATGTATATCGCAGTCAGGTCTGGAGATCCACCCCCAAGACTCAGTCGCCGCCCAATCGGCCGGAAAATTGA
Source organism: Amycolatopsis sp. NBC_01488 (assembly GCF_036227105.1). Classification (NCBI taxonomy): domain Bacteria; kingdom Bacillati; phylum Actinomycetota; class Actinomycetes; order Pseudonocardiales; family Pseudonocardiaceae; genus Amycolatopsis; species Amycolatopsis sp. NBC_01488. The sequence goes on from NZ_CP109434.1 coordinate 315,998, forward strand.
TCGGATCAGTACCGGTGCAGTGCTCGTTTGAGCACGGGGTGTCACCGCTCACAGCCGGAATAGCGCAGGTCGTCGCGTCGCTGTCGGAGTCAGGGACCCGAGGAGGCACATGACCACCACGGCGGAAGGTACCGCGACGAGCAGGCGGACGCAGCTGAAGTTCGTGCTCGTCCTGGGTGGCCTGACCGCGTTCGGGCCGCTGTCGATCGACATGTACCTGCCCGCGCTGCCGCGGATGGCGAACGACCTCCACGCGGCGGACGCGACGGTCCAGCTCACGCTCAGCGCGTTCATCGTCGGCCTGGCCCTGGGCCAGCTGGTGCTCGGGCCGTTGTCCGACGCGCTGGGACGCCGTCGCCCGCTGCTGGTGGGCCTGGTGCTGTACGTCGTGGGGTCGGTGCTGTGCGCGGTGAGCCCGGACGCGTGGCTGCTGGTCGCGGCGCGGGGCGTGCAGTCCCTCGGGGCGGCCGCCGGCATCGTGATCGCGCGCGCCACCGTGCGCGACCTGTACTCCGGCACGGCGATGACGAAGTTCTTCTCGACGTTGATGCTGGTCAGCGGGCTGGCTCCGATCCTGGCGCCGCTGATCGGCGGGCAGTTGCTGAACTGGACGTCCTGGCGCGGGGTGTTCGTGGTCCTGACGGTGTTCGGCGCGCTGCTGCTGGCCGTGGTCGTGTTCGCCTTCCCGGAGCCGTCGGTTTCGCGGTCTCCTGCGCGGCTCGGCCAGGTGATGCGGACCTACGGGCGGCTGGTGCTGGACCGGAGCTTCGCCGGGTACGCGCTGGCGGCCGGGCTGTTGTTCGCGTCGATGTTCGCCTACATCTCGGGGTCGTCGTTCGCGCTGCAAGGCGTGTACGGGCTCAGCCCGCAGGCGTACAGCGTGGTGTTCGGCGTGAACGGCGTCGGGATCGTGCTGGCGGGCCAGCTCAACGGACGGCTCGTCGGGCGGGTGCCGGAGCGGACCCTGCTCCTGTCCGGGCTGCTGCTCGGGGTGTTCGGCGGGGCATCGGTGCTCGTTTCGGCGGTGACCCGGGCTCCCTTGGCGGTGCTGCTGGTGTCGTTGTTCCTGCTGGTGTCGAGCATCGGGCTGGTCATGCCGAACGCGAGTTCGCTGGCGCTGGCGTCCCACGCGCGTTCGGCGGGGGCGGCGTCGGCGTTGCTGGGGGTGCTGCAGTTCGTGGTGGGCGCGGTGGCGACACCGCTGGTCGGGCTGGGCGGGCCGGGGACGGCGGTGCCGATGGCCGCGACCATGGCGGGGTTCGCGGTGCTGGCGTTGACGGCCTACCTGACCCTGGCGCGCGAAGTCAGCTCCTGAGCAGCCGTTCCAGCTCCTCACCGGCGGGTTCGTGGCCGGCGTCGGCGATCCGGTGCAGTTCGACGAGGTCGCCCGCGGCGACCGCGCGCCGGGTCAGCAGCTCACCGGCGTGGTCGCAGCCCTCGTCGAGCAGCTCGCTCAGCTCCTCGACGTCGCCGCGGGCGTCGGCGAGGTCGGCCAGCCGGTCGAGCGCGGTCTCGTTGCCCTCGTCGGCGAGCGCGCGCAGGGTTTCGTGGTCGGTCATGCCGCCATCGTGCGACCTTGCCCCTGGGACAACGTCAAGTGCGACGATGGCGGGGTGCTCACCATCGGACAGCTCGCCGGGTACGTCGGGGTGACGACCAAGACGATCCGCGTCTACCACGCCAAGGGACTGCTGCCGGAGCCCCCGCGCGACGCGGTCGAGCTGATCAAGATCCGCACGCTCGCCGAGGCGGGCGTCCCGCTGGCTCGCATCCGTGAACTCCGCGCCGGCGGCGGGCTCCGCGAAGCTCTCCGGCAGATCGACGACGACCTCGCCGCCCGGATCCGCGGCCTGCAGGACACCCGCTCGCGGCTCCGGCAGCTCGCCGACGGCCGGCTGTCGACCCTGCCCGCCGACGTGGTGGCCCACCTTTCCGGCCTGCGCGGCCTCGGGTTCAGCGAGCGTTGGGTGACGCTGCAGAACGACCTGTGGACGCTGGTGTTCGCCACCCATCCCGAGACGGCTCGCGCGAACTTCCGCGACCAGGCGTCGATGCTGACCGATCCGGCGCTGCTCGAGGTGGTCCTGGAGTACGACCGGCTGCACGACATCGACCCGCACGACCCCCGCGTCGACGCGCTCGCCGACAAGCTCGTTGCGGCGACGCATGCGCGCTACGGCACGGATTTGCCCGCGTACGAACAGGGTTCGGCGATTCCGGCGCTGGTGCAGGGCGCCGTCAACGCGTCGTCACCCGCCTGGCGACGGCTCGACTCGCTGCTCCGCGAACGCCTCAGCCGAGGGACGCCAGGTCTGCGGTCTTGAGCTGCTCCGCCGTCACCTTCGCGCGGCCGTCGACCAAGGCGCCCAACGCGTCCCCGTCGTCCCACATGTTCACGTTCATCGCCGCCGCGACTTCGCCGTCGCGCAGCCAGAACGCCGTGAACTCGCGCGAGGACAGGTCGCCCCGGACCACCAGCTCGTCCGCGACCGGGTCCGCCAGACCGCGGTACTCGCAGCCCAAGTCGTACTGGTCGGTGAAGAAGTACGGCGAACCGAGGAAGGGTTCGTTCTCCCCCAGCAGGTTCTGCGCCACGTGCGCGCCCTGCTCCTTCGCGTTCGCCCAGTGCTCGACGCGGATGCGGCGGCCGTAGCGCGGGTGGAAGTGGGCCGCGATGTCGCCCACCGCGTACACGTCCGGGGCCGCCGTGCGCAGGCCCGCGTCCACGCACACGCCGCCGTCGTCGGACAGTTCCAGGCCCGCCGCGTGGGCCAGCTCCACCCGGGGTGCCGCGCCGACCGCGATCAGGACCACGTCCGCCGTCAGCTCTTCGCCGCCGCTCAGGCGAACGCCGCGGACGCCGTCCGGGCCGCCGGTGATCTCCGCGACCTGCTCGCCCAAGCGGTAGTGCACGCCATTCGAGACGTGCAGGTCCCGGAACACCCCGCCGACCGTCTCGCCGACGACGTTCGCCAACGGGACGGCCACGGGATCCACGACCGTCACGTCGGCGTTGTGCGTGCGGGCCGCCGCGGCGGCTTCCGAGCCGAGCCAGCCGGCACCGACGATCACCACGCGCTCCGCTTCGGCGAACGCCGACCGCAGCTTGAGGGAGTCGTCGAGGCTGCGCAGCGTGTACAGGCCGGGGAGGTCGCCGCCGGGGACCGGGAGCGAGCGCGGCCGCGAGCCGGTCGCCAGCACCAGGCGGTCGTAGCGGTGCTCGCCACCCGCGTCGTCCAGCACCAGCCGGGCACCCAGCTCGAGCCGGGTCGCCGTGACGCCGGGGCTGAAGCGGATGTCGTGCTCCGCGTAGTACTTCTCTTCGTGCACCCAGTCGGGTTCGTCGGCGTTGCCGAGCAGGACGCCCTTCGACAGCGCCGGCAGCTCGTACGGCCGGTGCGGGTCGGAGCCCATCAGCAGGACTTCGCCGGCGTAACCGCGTTCGCGCAGCGCGGCCGCGGCGGACGCGCCACCCAGGCCCGCTCCGACGATGACGATCTTCCGCGGCTCCGACATCCCGGCCTCCCACATCGACGAGTTGTGGCGGACGCTACTCCCGAACCCGCTCTGCCACGACCGGGAGATACGCCGGAAATCCGCGAAGCGCAAGACAAAACCCGCGAGTAGGCAGATCGGGTGAACCGGCGTCATAGCGCCGTCGCGCCTCCATCCCTCCCTCGCACGAAGCACGACCACCAGGAGAAAACGGAGGGCGGCGACCATGAGTCGGGGCGAATGGTCGGTCGGCTGCCGGGATCTGGCCGGCAGGCGCAGGGACGTGACGGTGTTCGTCAGTCAGGACAAGGTGGTGCTGGTCGCGCCGCCGGGCGAGGCGGCCGTACTCGGGCCGCTCGACGTCGGACGGCTGCGGGCCGCCCTGCGCGACGCCGTCGTGGCGACGGCCGACGAGACGACCGAAACCTGACAACTACCGTTCCTACTTGTCAGTAGGTTAGAGTCGGCCCGACGACGGAAGGGACCGGCCATGACGACCTACTTCGTGACGGGCGCGACGGGCTTCATCGGGAAACGCCTGGTCGCCCGCCTGCTGCGGCGACCGGAGACGTCCGCCGTGTACGCCTTGGTCCGCGAAACCTCCCGCGAGCGCCTGACCACCCTGGCCCAGGACCGGCCGGACGCGGACAAGCTCCACCCGGTGGTCGGCGACCTCGCCGAACCCCGCCTCGGCGTCGACCCGGCCGAGCTGGAGCACCTCGACCACGTCGTCCACCTCGCCGCGATCTACGACCTCACCGCCGATGCGGACGCCAACCGGCGCGCCAACGTCGACGGCACCCGCCACCTGCTCGCCTTCGCCGCCGCGGCCGGCGCGGGGCTGGTGCACCACGTGTCCTCGATCGCCGTCGCGGGCGACCACGCGGGGCGCTTCACCGAGGCCGACTTCGACCTCGGCCAGCACTTCGGCTCGCCGTACCACGCGACGAAGTTCCAGGCCGAGAAGCTGGTCCGCGAGCAGTCCCTGCCCTGCCGCGTCTACCGGCCCTCGGCCGTCGTCGGCGACTCGCGCACCGGCGAGATGGACAAGGTCGACGGCCCGTACTACTTCCTCCCCGCCATCTCGCGGCTGGCGGCGCTGCCCGCGCGGCTCCCCCTCGCCGCGCCCGGCCTCGGCGCGACGAACCTGGTGCCGGTCGACTACGTCGTCGAGGCGATGGAATTCCTGATGCACCGGGACGCGCCGTCCGGGGCGACCTACCACCTCGCCGCCGCGCGGCCGCAGTCGCTCAACTCCGTCTACAACGCCTTCGCGCGCGCCGCGGGCGGGCCGACGATCCGGGCCGTGCTGCCCGCGCGGGCGTCCGGGGTCGTGCGGCGCGTCGGCGCCCGGCTGGCCCACGCGGCGGCTTCGGGCGTCGATCGCCTGCCCGGCGGCCGGGCCACTCGCGCGGCCGTCCTGGAGGAGCTGGGCGTTCCCCTCGACGTGCTGCCGCACCTGAGCATGGACGTCGTCTTCGACACCGCGCGCACCACGACCGCGTTGTTCGGCAGCGGCATCGAGCTGCCGGAGCTGCGGGACTACGCGGCGCCGCTCTACCGGTACTGGCAGGCCCACCTCGACCCCGACCGCGCCCGGCGCCGGCCCGGCTTGGCCGGGCGGACGGTGCTGATCACCGGCGCGTCGTCCGGGATCGGGAGGGCGTCGGCGCTCGCTTTGGCCCGCAAGGGTGCGAAGGTGATCCTCGTCGCCCGGCGCGTTTCGGAACTCGACGAAGTCCGCGACGAGATCACCGCGGCCGGCGGTGCCGCGGCGGCGTACCCGTGCGACCTCACCGACGGCGACGCCGTCGACGCGCTGGTCAAGGACGTGCTCGGCGAGCACGGCGCGGTCGACGTGCTGGTGAACAACGCCGGCCGGTCGATCCGGCGCTCGGTCGCGCTGTCCACGGAACGCTTCCACGACTACGAGCGCACGATGGCGATCAACTACTTCGGACCGGTGCGGCTGATCCTCGGTTTCCTGCCGTCGATGGCGCAGCGGCGGTTCGGCCACGTCGTCAACGTCACGACCCAGGGCCTGCAGACCGACACCCCGCGCTTCTCGGCGTACCTGGCGCCGAAGGCGGCGCTGGAGGAGTTCGCGCTCGTGGCCGGGCGCGAGACGCTCTCGGACGGCGTCACGTTCACCTCCGTGCGGATGCCGCTGGTGCGGACGCCGATGATCGCGCCGACCGGCTACCGCGGCATCCCGTCGAGCAGCCCGGAGCGCGCGGCCGCGCTCGTCGTGAAGGCGTGCGAGGAGCGGCCGGAGATCCTCAGCCTGCCCGAAGGCCGGGCGGCCGAGCTGGCGACGCTCGTCGCGCCGCGGCTCGCGCGGTTCGCCGCGCACCTGGCCTACCGGGCGATGCCGGAGTCCGCGCCCGAGGCCCGCGACCTCCCGCGCCGGCCCGCGCCGGCAGCGGTCGCGGCGGCGGTGACCCGCTCATTCTGGCGCCGTCGTGCTTGATCTCCGCGAATTCCGCCGAAACGCTGGATCCGGAGACGACGGTACTTCTACCCTCGCGCGAGTCCCGTACACCGGTACGGGCGTGAACTGGGGAGTTCGGAATGCGCGAACGCAGCACTGGGGACCGATCCGCCGTGGCCGACGAAACGGCCGCCATCGGCACGGCCAGGTAGCACCGGCGCAGGTCGGCGGTCGTGAGTGAGAAACAGTGCTAGAACACGGTTTCTCACTCACGACCGGCTGCGGCAGACCGGCTGAGCGGGGCCGGACCGCGGGGGCCGGGTGGTGCTGTCCATGCCGGTGACGGTCCCGGCCGCTACCATCGCTTCCCGGGCGTGATCGGGAGCGGAAGGCGGGCAGGCGTGGACGTGGCGAGTCCTCCGCGCGCCGCCGCGCCCGAGCCCGTAACCGTTAAACCGCGCCGGCCGCTGCTGCGCTGGGGCGTCCACGCCTGCTGGGTGGTGCTGCTCGCCCTCGCCACCGAACTGCGCGTCGGCCGCTTCGGGTTCCACCCCTCCGACCAGGGCTTCATCCTCGCCCAGGCCTGGCGCGTGCTGCACGGCGAAGTCCCGCACGCCGACATCATCTCCGCTCGCCCGCTCGGGTCCGCGGTGCTGCACGTCGTGGACTACGCCCTGCCGATGCCGCTGTTCTTCGGGTCGAGCTTCCTCTCGATGATCGAGATCATCGTCGCCACCATCGCCTTCGCCGCGCTCGTCACGCGCCGCCGGGTGCTCGACTGGGGCCCGGGCATGACCGCGATGGTCGCGGCGGCGTCGCTGATCAACCTCAACGCCTTCCCGCTGATGGCCTGGCACACCGTCGACGGCATCGCGCTCACCGCGTGCGGCGCGTGGGCGCTGGACACGGGACTGAGCAAGGGCCGCACCCTCGCCCGCCGCGGCGGGTTGGTGCTGCTCGGCTGCGCGGTGTTCGTCAAGCAGAGCTTTGCGCTGGCCGCGGTGATCGGCGTGCTGTGGCTGCTGCTGCACCCCGCCACCCGCACCGGCACGCGGCGCGTCGTCCGGCTGCTCCTCGACCTCCTTGCGGTTGGCGTGCCCGGCCTGGCCTACGTCGCGTGGGTGAGCATCGGCGGGGGCTTCTCCGAGATGGTCGAGCAGCTGACCGGCGGCGTGCCCGCGTACGGCGAACGGCTGCTCGGGCTGTGGCTGGAAGACCCCGAGGTGCTGACCCGGGCGCCGGTGCGGGAGCTGAGCTTCTTCGCGGCCATCGCCGTCGTGCTGCTGGCCGTCCGGCTGCCCGGCGACCGGCTCGGCGCGGCCGGGCGGATCGCGTCCTGGGTGCTCGTGCTCGCCGGGGCGGCGGCGATCGTCTGGACGGTCGTCGACGGCCGGTTCACCGGCTCTTCGCGCTGGGCGGACGTGCTGTGGTGGATCGTCGCGGTGAGCGTGCCGGTCAACGCGGCGGTCACGCGGAAGGTGCCCCTGCCCGGGCTGCTCGTGCTCGCCACCGGGTTCATGACCAGCCTGTCCTGGGGCAACGACACGCCTACGTTGCTCACCGGCACCCTCGCGCTGACGGCGTTGCTGCTGCTGAGCCACGTCATCCCCCCGCGGCCGCGGCTGGCCCGCCGCTGGGTGACGGCGACGGCAGGCCTGACCGCGGTGGCGGTGTGCGGCTGGGTCGTCGTCGCGCGCCACGACCAGGCGGCCTACCTCGACCTCGGGCACGACCGGCTGACGGCGGACCTCGGCGACGTCAGCCCGGCGATGGCCGGCATCCGCACCAACCCCTCGACGTTCACTTACGTCCGGCAGATCCGCGACTGCCTGGACCGCTTCCCCGCCGCGAAGACGGCGATCCTGCCGGACAGCACGTTCGCCTACCCCGCCTTCGGCCTGCGCAACCCCTTCCCGCTGGAGTGGCCGCTGCCGCTGGAGATCGTCGGCGACGCGCCGCAGCAGATGCTCGCGAAGGCCGACGAGCTGAGCCGCGACGGCGGCTACCTGGTGCTGTTCGAGACGGATTCGATCCGGCAGCTCGCCACCGGCGGCCCGGTGCCGGAGTCGATCCCGGCCGACACCCCGGTGTTCGACTACCTGGGCCTGGAGAAGGCGATCCAGGCCCGGCTCACCGGCCGCGCGATCACCTGCGGCAGCTTCGTCGGGAAGTACGCGCCCTGACCCTGCTCGCCCCGGACCACCTCGAGCAGGCTCTCCGGGACGTCGTCGAGCGCGTCGAGCAGCATGCGCCGCAGCTCGCCGCGTTGGACCTCGGGACGGCCGCCGGTGCCGTCGTCGACCTTCTCGTATAGGAGGTTTGCGTCCCGGTCGAGGATCCGCATCGCCTGGCGACCGTCCAGGACGAGCCCGCGGAACTCGTCCACCAGGCCGGCGGTTTCGACGGCGAGCTGCCCGTTGTAGTCGTGGATGTCGAGCATCCCACCCTGCATGCGGGCCATCGGGGAGGTCTCGGCTTCGTAGACGGTGACCGGGACGCCGTGGACGTGCAGGACGCGCGCCAGGGTGAGGCCGCCGAGGCCGGCGCCGATGATCGTGCCGGTCATGGATGCTCCTTCGGTTCGTTTCGCGACAACCGAAGACTGGTGCGGGCCGCACACCGCACTGGCACCCGGTGTCAGTCGGCGAGCAGGTCGTCCGGGCTGCCGCTCGCCAGCATCGCCAAGACGTCGAGGGCCGCGGCCAGCGTCGTCACCGGCGGAGCGGACACGGCGACGCGCACGGCGTTCGGCGCTTGCCCCGGCAGGACGGCGAACGCCGCCGCCGGCAGCAGCGCGATCCCCCGGCGGGCCGCCGCAGCGACGAACGTCTCCGCCCGCCACTGCTCCGGCAGCTCCCACCAGCGGTGGTAGGACGCCGCGTCGCCGCTCGCGCCGGGCAGCTTCGCCCGCACCACCGATGCCCGCTCGGCGGCGTCACGGCGTTTCGCGGCTTCGACCTCGGCGAGGGTGCCGGTGACGATCCACTGTGTGGCCGCTTCGACGGCGAAGCGCGACGCGGCCCAGGCACCCGACCGCACCGACGACGCCAGCCGCGCGGCCCACGCGGGTGGCGGCACCAGGAAGCCGGCGGTCAGGCCGGGCGCGACGCGCTTGGAGAGGCTGTCGACGAACACCGTCCGCTCCGGCGCGTACGCGGCGAACGGGCGGACGTCGTCGCGCAGGAACGTGTAGATGCCGTCTTCGATGACCGGCAGGTCCAGCTGTCTGGTGACGTCGGCCAGCTCCTCGCGGCGCCGCTGGGGCATGGTCGTGCCGAGCGGGTTGTGGAGGGTCGGCTGGACGTAGAGGGCGCGCACCGGCCGGGCCGCGGCCAGTGCTCCGGGAACGAGGCCGTGCTCGTCGGTCTCGATCGGCACCAGCTCGACGCCCAGCCGGGCCGCGACGGCCTTCACCACGGGGTAGGTCAGCGCCTCGACCGCGAGCCGCTCCCCGACCGGCACGAACGCGGCGATCGCGGCCGCGATGCCCTGCCTGCCGTTGCCGGTGAAGAGGATCGTCGCGGGGTCCGGGTGCCAGTCACCGCGGGTGAGCAGCGTCGCCGCGGCGTCCCGGGCGGCGGGCGTGCCTGCGGCGCCGATCGGGTGCAGGGCCGCGGTCAGGACGTCTTCGCGGAGCAGGGGTTGCAGTGCTTGGGCGAGCTTCGCGGTCTGATCGGGCAGGACGGCGAAGTTGAGTTCGAGGTCGACACGTGCGTCCCCGGGTTCGGCGAGCGCGGGTTCGGGCGGCGGCTTCGCGGCCCGGACGAACGTCCCGCGACCGACCTCCCCGACGGCCAGCCCCCGCCGGGCCAGTTCGCCGTAGACACGGGCGGCGGTGGAGTTCGCAATGCCGCGCTGCCGCGCGAACCGACGTTGCGGCGGCAGCCGGTCCCCGGGCCGCAGCCGCCCGGCCTCGATGTCGGCGGCAAGGGCGTCCGCGACGACGCGGTAGTCGTCCATGTCCACCTTCGCTTCCCGCCCGGTACGCCGTCGGTGGGCATGATCGCACCTCCGGCGGACGGGGCGCGCGGGCAGACAGGGTCGGCCCGCGTGTCCGGAAGCGGAACTCGCGTGTTCAGAGACGGGACTCGCGTGATCGAAAGCGGAACTCGCGTGATCAGGAACGGGACTCGCGTGATCGAAAGCGGAACTCGCGTGTTTGGAGGGGCATCTCGCGTGATCCGCCGGGCATCTCTCGTGATTCGGGAGGCATCTCGCGTGATTGAGCGGGCATCGGCGTGATGCCCCGGCAATCACGGGTGATGCCCGTCGGGACACATGCGATGCCCCGCTGATCACGGGTGATGCCCCTTGGCGCACGCGCAGCGAAAGTCGCGTGCGCGGCGAGCGCAGGCAGGACCTGGTCGCCGAGATGACCGGGCTCCCGGTGCGCGACGCCACGTCCGCCGTCCCCCGGTGCCTCGGGTGCCTGGCCGCTAGATTGGCCGTGGAGGTGTCATGACCGACAAGACCTGGGCCGAAGTCGACGACTACTTCACCGGCGCGCTGCTCGCCCCCGATCCGGTGCTCGACGCCGCGCTCGCCGACTCGGCCGCCGCCGGGCTGCCGCGGATCGCCGTCGCGCCCAACCAGGGCAAGCTGCTGAACCTGCTGGCCCGCCAGTCCGGGGCCCGCTCGATCCTGGAGATCGGCACGCTCGGCGGCTACAGCACCATCTGGCTGGCCCGTGCGCTCCCGGCCGGCGGCAAGCTGGTGACCTGCGAATACGAGCCGCGGCACGCGGAGGTGGCGAGGGCCAACCTGGCGCGGGCGGGCTTCGGCGAAGACGTCGTCGAGATCAAGGTCGGCGCCGCGCTCGCCACGCTGTCGACGCTGACCGGGCCGTTCGACTTCATCTTCGTCGACGCGGACAAGAGCAACCTCGCGAACTACGTGCGCGCGTCACTCGAGCTGGCGCGGCCGGGCACGACGATCGTCGTGGACAACGTCGTGCGGCAGGGCCGGGTGCTCGACGCGGCGAGCACCGACCCGGACGTCCTGGGCGTCCGGGAGATGGTCGAGGTCCTCACCGCCGAGCCGCGGCTGGACGCGACCGCCGTCCAGACCGTGGGCGCCAAGGGGCACGACGGGTTCGTGCTGGCCCTGGTCCGCTGACTCACCGCGGCGGCCGCACCACCGCCGGCGGGGCGACGGCCACCGGCACGCCCTGGTGCGCCGCCGTCATGAACCCGCGCCAGACGTCGGCCGGGACGACGTCGCCCGTGAGCTTCGCGCCGTTCGCGTCCCGCAGCAGCCGTTCGTCGTCGGAGCCGATCCAGACCGCGGCGGCGAGCCGCGGGGTGTAGCCGACGGCCCAGGCGTCCTGGTTGTCCGGGCTGTTGCCGTGCTCGGCCTCGCCGGTGCGCAGCGCGGCCCCGGGGCCGTCCGTCAGCGTGCCGGTGACCTCCTGGGCGATGCGGCGGCTTTCGTCGCCGTCTTCGTCGAACGCGGGACGCGCGGTGTCGGTGTGCTCCCAGACGACCGCGCCGCTCTCGTCGCGCACCTTCGCCACCAGGTGCGGCGTGGTGCGGACGCCGTCGTCCGCGAAGGTCGCGTAGGCGCCGGCCAGGTCCAGCGGCCGAAGCGGGTACCGGCCGATCGCGATGCCCGGCCCGATGAGGAAGCCGTCCTTCTCGCGCATCGTCGGCGTGCCGTCGACGGTCTCGGGGATACCGGCCTGCCGCGCGGTCTCGCTCAGCGCGTCCGGACCGAGCTTCTTCGCCAGCGCGACGAACGGGCCGTCGGCGTGCGCGCGCATCGCCGCGCGCGGGCTGCACTTCAGGCCGCAGACGTCCGGGTACTTGAACTTCTCGCCGAGGAACTCCTGCTCCTCGGGTGCCGGGACCGGCACGTCCGGGCCGTAGCCGCGGCGCAGGGCGGCGGCGAGTGTGAACGGGTAGAACGCCGAACCCGCCGCGTGCGGAGTGCCGGCGTAGTCCCGGACGCCCTGGTCGCCGCCCTGGTAGACGCGGACGGCGCCGGTCTTCGGGTCGACGGCGACCACCGCACCGCGGAACTCCTTCGGCTCGCCCTTCAGCCTGTCCTGCAACGCTTTCCTCGCGGCGTCCTGCATGCCGCGGTCCAGCGTCGTCTCGACGGTCATGTTGCCCTGCTGAAGCCGGCCGAGCGGGAAACCGTCCTGCTCGAGCTCGGCCAGGACCTGCTGCTTGACATGGAATTCGTCGTAGGTGATGCGGCCGGCGCGGGTCTCCGACGGCGCCTGGATCTCGTCGCCGGGATAGGCCATCGGTTCGCCGGAGTTGACGTAGCCGCGGGCCACGAGCTTGTCGTGCACGTACTGCCAGCGCCGGGCGGCGTGCGCGTCGCCGGACGCGGCCGGGTCGTGCACCGACGGCGACTGGATCATCCCGGCGAGGAAGGCGGCTTCGCTCCAGGTGATCGAGTCGTCGAGCTTCTTGCCGAAGTAGGCGTTCATCGCCGCGGCAGGCCCGAACGTGCCGCGGCCGAAGGAGATGATGTTGACGTAGCTTTCGAAGATCTGCTCCTTGCTCTGCTCCTGCGTGATCTTCGTGGCCAGCACGAGCTCGGCGAACTTGCGCCCGAGCGTGGCGTCGTCGTCGCCGGTGGACTTCTTGATGTACTGCTGGGTGATCCCGGAGCCGCCGCCGACGCCGGTGAGGAACGCGCGGCCGATGCCGGTCGGGTCGAAGCCCTGGTTGTCCCAGAAGGTCGGGTCCTCGGTCGCGATGATGGCGTCACGCAGCTTCGCGGGCACCTGCGCGTAGGGCACGAACGTCCGGTCGCCGTCGGCCGGCAGGACCTTGAGCAGCGGCGACCCGTCCGAGTACTGCAGGACGACGGTCTTGTCGAGCCCGGCGAGGACGTCCTGCGGGCTGCGGACGTCGAGCACGAGGTAGGCGACCCAGAAGGCGATCAGCGGGACGCCGATGAGCAGCCCGACGCTCCAATAGCCGATCCGCCGGATCCGCCGCCACCGCCGTCGGCGCGGGGTGTCCGGCTTGGCGGGGGTTTCGTCTTCTTCCTCCGTCGGCAAGGTCACGAATGGGTGACGTCCGGACGGGTGAAGAAGTTCTGTGGAGAACCAACGAGGTTGTTCGAATCCTGTCAAGGCGCCGTCAGGCCAGGAACGCGCGCAGGAGCGACGCCGTGCCTTCGATGTGCTCGGCCATCGCCTGGCGTGCGGCGGGGGCGTCGCCGGCCAGGATCGCGTCGACGATCGCCTCGTGCTGGGCGTTGGAGTGTTCGAGGTTGGGCGGCAGCAGCGGGATCCGGTCGAGCAGCTGGTTGACGCGGGTACGGGCATCGGCCATCGCCGTGGTCAAGGAGCTGGACGCGGTCACCTCCGCGATCGCGAGGTGCAGCCGGGAGTCCTTGCGGCGGTAGTCGTCGAGGTCCGCGCCGGCGGCTTCGGCGAGCGTGCCGGTGAGGTGCTGCCGGTCGGCCGGGCTGAGCGAGCGGGCGGCGGCCATCTCCGCGACGCCCGTCTCCAGGACGTAGCGGAGGCTGAGGGCGTCCTCGAGCACAACGGCGTCGACCTTGCCCCCGGGTGAGCGTTCCGGCGGTCCGGGCAGGGTGTCGTGCACGAAAGTGCCGCCATAGCGCCCCCGCCGTGACTCCACGTAACCGGCGTCGGAGAGGGCCCGGATGGCTTCGCGGAGCGTGACGCGGCTGACCCCGAGACGCTCGGCGAGCTCCCGTTCCGACGGCAGCCGCTCCCCCGCGCCGACCACGCCGAGGCGGATGGCCTGGAGCAGCCGCTCGACGGTCTCCTCGAAGGCGTTGCCCGCACGCACCGGCCGGAACAGCGCTTCACCGGCATTCGCCACCGAGGTCGGTTCCATCCCGCGAGTTTAGGCCGCGCCGCGGGGCCCGGCGCCGCCGCGGCGCACCTTCGGAGTGGCCGCGGACGGTCGCTGTCGGTGACACTCGTGTTCGCGTGCGGAAAAACCGGTGGAACCGGACGGCCACGGTCGGCGACGATGGCACCACCGACACCGAACATCGACGCAGGGGGCGATCCGGTGCACTTCCTGATGGCTGAAGATCTGGTCCACGAGCGCGAGAACGAGCTACGCCACGGCGTCCGCAACGACCCCCCGGGCCGGGCGACGCCGAGCCGCAGCCCGGGAACGCGGAAGCAGCAGCTGGGCTGGCGCCTGGTGGAGGTGGGCCTGAGGCTGGCGGTGGAGGACGAAGACCGGCGGAACTGACGTAGCTTTCCCGGGAAAGCGCCGCCGGGTCAGCACTCGATGACGTTCACCGCCAGGCCACCCCGAGCCGTTTCCTTGTACTTCACGCTCATGTCCGCGCCCGTCTCGCGCATCGTCTTGATCGCCTTGTCCAGCGTCACCACGTGGCTGCCGTCGCCGCGCATGGCCATGCGGGCCGCGTGGATCGCCTTGGACGCTCCCACCGCGTTGCGCTCGATGCACGGGATCTGGACCAGGCCGCCGACCGGGTCGCAGGTGAGGCCGAGGTGGTGCTCCACCCCGATCTCCGCCGCGTTCTCCACCTGGGCCGGCGAGCCGCCGAGCACCTCGGTCAGGCCCGCCGCCGCCATCGCCGACGCCGAGCCGACTTCGCCCTGACAGCCGACCTCCGCGCCCGAGATCGAGCCCGTCTGCTTGAGGATCGAGCCGATCGCGCCCGCCGTGAGCAGGAACGTCACGATCCCGTCGTCGGTCGAGTGCCGGATGAAGCGCTGGTAGTAGTGCAGCACGGCCGGGATGATCCCGGCGGCGCCGTTGGTCGGCGCGGTGACCACGCGGCCGCCCGCCGCGTTCTCCTCGTTGACCGCCAGCGCGTACAGGCTCACCCAGTCCATCGCGTACAACGGGTCGTCCGCGCCGTCTTCGGCCAGGAGCTTCTCGTGCAACGCCTTCGCGCGTCGCGGCACCTTCAGGCCGCCCGGCAGGACACCTTCGTGCGTGCAGCCGTTGCGGACGCACTCCGCCATGACGGCCCAGATGTCCAGCAGCCCGGACCGCACCTCCGCGGCAGTGCGCCACGACAGCTCGTTCGCCAGCATGATCTCGCTGATGGGCAGGCCGGTGGCGGCGCAGTGCCCCAGGAGGTCAGCGCCGGTGCGGAACGGGTACGGCACCGGCGTCGAGTCCTCGACGAACACCGCGTCCGTCTCGTACGACTCGTCGCGGACGAACCCGCCGCCGACCGAGTAGTACGTGCGCTCCCGCACCAACGAGCCCGAGGCGTCGAACGCGCGGAACACCATGCCGTTCGGGTGCGCGGGCAGGGACTTGCGGCGGTGCATGGTGAGGTCGGTGTCCTCGTCGAACGCGATCTCGTGCGTGCCGCCCAAGAGCAACCTGCGGGACTCGCGGATTGCCGAGATGCGCCCGGGCACGGTGTCGGTGTCGATCTCTTCGGGACGTTCACCGGACAGCCCGAGCAGGACGGCTTTGTCGCTGCCGTGGCCGAAGCCGGTCGCGCCGAGCGAGCCGAACAGCTCGGCCTGCACGCGCGCGGTCCGGCCGAGGTCGTTGCCGAGTCCGTCCACAAAGGTCAGTGCGGCCCGCATCGGCCCGACGGTGTGGGAGCTGGACGGGCCGATGCCGATCGAAAACAGGTCGAAGACGCTGATCGCCATTGATCTGCCCCTTCCTATCGCGCCAGCAGGGAGCTGGCTTCTTGCGCGGCCGGGCCCTGGTCGGCGAGGTGCCGCAGGTTTTCCGGCAGCTCCTCTCCACGGTAACCCTTGGTCTGGGCGTAGAGCCGTCCCGCGCGGTAGGACGAGCGGACCAGCGGTCCCGCCATCACACCCGCGAAGCCCATCGCCTCCGCAGCCTGCGAATGCTCGACGAACTCCTCCGGCTTCACCCACCGATCCACCGGATGATGCCGAGCAGACGGACGCAGATACTGCGTGATCGTCAAGATCTCACAGCCCGCATCGACCAGATCCTGCATCGCCGGAGCCACCTCATCCGGCGTCTCACCCATGCCCAGAATCAGATTCGACTTCGTCACCAAACCGGCCGCACGCGCCGCCGTGATGACCTCCAACGACCGCGCATACCGGAACCCAGGACGGATCCGCTTGAAAATCCGCGGCACCGTCTCCACATTGTGGGCCAGCACCTCCGGCCGCGACCCGAACACCTCCGCCAACTGCTCCCGATCCGCGTTGAAGTCCGGAATCAGCAACTCCACACCCGTACCCGGGTTCAAAGCATGAATCTCCCGCACGGTCTCGGCATACAGCCACGCACCACCATCGTCCAGATCATCCCGCGCCACACCGGTGACCGTCGAATACCGCAAGCCCATCGCCTGCACCGACTCCGCCACCTTCCGCGGCTCACTACGGTCCAGCTCAGCAGGCTTACCCGTGTCGATCTGACAGAAATCACACCGACGCGTGCACTGATCCCCACCGATCAGGAACGTGGCCTCACGGTCTTCCCAGCACTCGTAGATGTTGGGACACCCCGCCTCTTCACACACCGTGTGCAAACCCTCACGGCGCACCAAACCCTTGAGCTCGGTGAACTCCGGCCCCATCCGCACCCGCGTCTTGATCCACGGCGGCTTCTTCTCGATCGGCGTCTCACTGTTGCGAACTTCCAGACGCAGCAGCTTCCGGCCCTCGGGCAGCGCGCTCATCGCGAAAGGTCCGCGTACAACGGGTGCTTCGCGGCCAGTGCCTCGACGCGGTCGCGCAGCTTCGAGCGCAGGGCGTCGTCGAAGTCCGGTTTGAGCGCCTCGGCGATGACGTCGGCGACCTCGGTGAAGTCCTCGGCCTGGAACCCGCGGGTGGCGAGCGCCGGCGTGCCGATGCGCAGGCCCGACGTGATCATCGGCGGGCGCGGGTCGAACGGGACGGCGTTGCGGTTGACCGTGATGCCGACCTCGTGCAGCCGGTCCTCGGCCTGCTGGCCATCCAAAGTGGACTGGACGAGGTCGACGAGCACCAGGTGGACATCGGTGCCGCCGGTCAGGACCCGCACCCCGGCGTCGGCGCAGTCCGACTGCGACAGCCGCGCGGCGAGGATCCGCGAGCCTTCGAGGGTCCGTTCCTGACGCTCGCGGAACTCGTCGCTCGCGGCGATCTTCAACGCGACGGCCTTGGCCGCGATGACGTGCTCCAGCGGGCCGCCCTGCTGACCCGGGAACACCGCCGAGTTGATCTTCTTCGCCAGGTCTTGGCGGCACAGGATCAGGCCACCGCGCGGGCCGCCGAGGGTCTTGTGCGTGGTCGTGGTGACGATGTCGGCGTGCGGCACCGGCGACGGGTGCAGCCCGGCCGCGACCAGCCCGGCGAAGTGCGCCATGTCGACCATCAGCCGCGCGTCTACGAGATCGGCGATCCGGCGGAACTCGGCGAAGTCCAGCTGACGCGGGTACGCGGACCAGCCGGCGATGATCAGCTTCGGCTGGTGCTCGACGGCCAGGCGCTCGATCTCCGCGAGGTCGACGATCCCGGTCTCTTTGTCGACGTGGTAGGCGACGACGTTGTAGAGCTTGCCCGAGAAGTTGATCTTCATCCCGTGCGTCAGGTGGCCGCCGTGCGCCAGGTCGAGCCCGAGGATCGTGTCGCCCGGCTTGAGCACCGCGAACATCGCGGCCGCGTTGGCCTGCGCGCCCGAGTGCGGCTGGACGTTGGCGTGCTCGGCGCCGAACAGGGCCTTCGCGCGGTCGATGGCGAGCTGCTCGACGACGTCGACGTGCTCGCAGCCGCCGTAGTAGCGGCGGCCGGGGTAACCCTCGGCATACTTGTTGGTCAGCACCGAACCCTGCGCCTCGAGCACGCCCACGGGCGCGAAGTTCTCGGAGGCGATCATCTCCAGGGTCGACTGCTGGCGGGTCAGTTCGTCGGCGACGGCCGCGGCGACCTCGGGGTCGACTTCGGACAGGTGCTGGTCGAACGTCGTCATCAGTTCTCCTGGGTGAGCGCGGCGTACGCGGCGGCGTCGAGCAGTTCCGGCACGTCCCCGGTCAGGCGCACCTTGAGCAGCCAGCCTTCCGTGTAGGGGTCCGAGTTGATGACCTCGGGGGTGTCCGAAGTGGCGCCGTTCACCTCGACGACCTCGCCGGAGACCGGCGCGTACAGCTCGCTGACCGACTTGGTCGACTCGACCTCGCCGAACACCTCGCCCGCGGTCACGGTCGCGCCGGCGTCGGGCAGCTGGACGAACACGATGTCACCGAGCGACTCGGCGGCGAAGGCGGTGATGCCCACGGTCGCGACGCCGTCTTCGACGGACAGCCACTCGTGTTCCTTGGTGTACTTCAGGTTCTCGGGGATGCTCACAGCTGGGAGTCCTTACGCGCGGGAGTAGAAGGGCAGGGCGACGACCTCGACGGGCTCGATCCTGCCCCGGATGTCGACGGACAGCTCGGTGCCGGGCTCGGCGTACGCCCGATCGACGTACGCCATGGCGATCGGGTAACCCAGCGTGGGCGACAGCGCGCCGCTGGTCACCTCACCGATCTCGGTGCCCTCGGCCAGCACCGCGTAGCCGTGCCGCGGCGCGCGGCGACCAGCTCCGCGAAGACCGACCCGTACGCGGGGGACGTCCTGCTTGGACCGCTCCTCGAGGGCCGCGCGGCCGACGAAGTCGCCCGGCTTCTCGAACTTGACGACCCGGCCGAGCCCCGCCTCGAACGGGCTCTGCTCGACGGTGAGTTCGTTGCCGTACAACGGCATCCCGGCTTCGAGGCGCAGCGTGTCGCGGCAGGCGAGCCCGGCCGGGACCAGACCGTGGGGCTCCCCCGCCTCCAGCAGCAGCCGCCACAACGCGGGTGCCTCGTCCGCGTCGACGAACAGCTCGAAGCCGTCTTCGCCGGTGTAACCGGTGCGGGCGAGCAGGACGTCGTGGCCCTTCACCGACGCCGGGACGCTGGCGTAGTACTTCAGCGCGTCCAGGTCGGCGTCGGTGACGGCGCCGAGGATCTCGACGGCCTTCGGGCCCTGGACGGCGATCAGCGCAGTCGTCTCGCTGCGGTCGTCCACGACGGCGTCGAAGCCCGCGACCCGCTCGGCGAGAGCGTCCGCGACGACCTGGGCGTTGCCCGCGTTGGCGACGACGAGGTAGTGCTCGTCGGCCAGGCGGTAGACGACGAGGTCGTCCAGGACACCCCCGGACTCATTGCAGATCATCGTGTACCGCGCCCGGCCCGGCTTGACGCCGGTCAGGTTGCCGACCAGCGCGAAGTCCAGGACGTCCGCCGCCTGCTTGCCGGTGACGTGGATTTCGGCCATGTGCGAGAGGTCGAACAGCCCGGCCGCCTCGCGGACGGCCTTGTGCTCGGCCAGCTCGCTGGCGTAGCGGACCGGCATGGACCAGCCGGCGAAGTCGGTGAACAGCGCGCCGAGTCCCTTGTGGACTCCGTGCAGGGAGGTCTCTTTCGACACGTCGGGATCAGCCTTCGTAAGCGTTGAGGGGCGGGCAGGAGCACACGAGGTTTCGGTCGCCGCGGGCGCCGTCGATGCGCCGCACCGGCGGCCAGTACTTGTTCTTGCGCGAAACACCCGCCGGATACACGGCCAGCTCGCGGTCGTACGGCTTGTCCCACTCGCCGACCAGCGTCTCGGCGGTGTGCGGCGCCCCGCGCAGCGGCGACTCCTCCGCGCTCCAGCGGCCCTGCGCCACCTCGTCGATCTCCGCGCGGATGGCGATCATCGCGGCGATGAACCGGTCGATCTCGCCCAGGTCCTCCGACTCGGTCGGCTCGACCATGAGCGTCCCCGCGACTGGGAACGACATGGTCGGCGCGTGGAAGCCGTAGTCGATGAGCCGCTTCGCGACGTCGTCGACCGTCACGCCGGTCTCCTTGGTGATCTGCCGCAGGTCGAGGATGCACTCGTGCGCCACCAGGCCGTCCTGGCCGGTGTAGAGCACCGGGTAGTGCGGCGCCAGGCGCGAAGCAACGTAGTTCGCCGCCAGCACGGCGACCTTCGTGGCCGCGGTCAGGCCGGGTGCGCCCATCATCCGCACGTAGGCCCAGGAAATCGGCAGGATCGACGCCGAGCCGTACGGCGCGCCGCTGATCGGGCCGACGCCGGTCTCGGGACCCGCGGCCGCGAGCAGCGGGTGGTTCGGCAAGTAAGGCGCGAGGTGCGCGCGCACCGCAACCGGGCCGACGCCCGGGCCGCCACCGCCGTGGGGGATGCAGAACGTCTTGTGCAGGTTCAGGTGCGAGACGTCGCCGCCGAACTCGCCCGGCTTGGCCAGGCCCAGCAGAGCGTTGAGGTTCGCGCCGTCGACGTACACCTGGCCGCCGCCGTCGTGGACGATCTTGGCCAGCTCGTCGATGTCGTGCTCGTACACGCCGTGGGTGGACGGGTAGGTGACCATGATCGCGGCGAGCGTGTCGCGGTGGGTGTCCACCTTGGACCGCAGGTCGACCAGGTCGACGTTGCCTTCGTCGGTGCACTTGACCACGACCACGCGCATCCCGGCGAGCACCGCGGACGCGGCGTTGGTGCCGTGCGCGGACGACGGGATCAGGCAGACGTCGCGGGCGTCGTCGCCGTTGGCGCGGTGGTAGGCGCGGATCGCGAGAAGCCCGGCCAGCTCGCCCTGGCTGCCCGCGTTCGGCTGCAGCGACACCTTGTCGTAGCCGGTGACCTCGGCCAGCCAATCGGCCAGCTGCCCCACGAGCGTGTGGTAGCCCGCAGCGTCTTCGGCCGGCGCGAACGGGTGGATGCCCGCGAACTCGCGCCAGCTGATCGGCTCCATCTCGGTGGTGGCGTTGAGCTTCATCGTGCAGGAGCCGAGCGGGATCATGCCGCGGTCGAGCGCGTAGTCCTGGTCGGACAGCCGGCGCAGGTAACGCAGCATCGCCGTCTCGGAGCGGTGGGTGCCGAAGACCCCGTGGCCCATGAAGCCGCTCTCGCGGGCCAGGCCATTCGGCAACGCGACGCCGTCGCCGGCCTCGTCCTCGACGCCGAACGCGCGCAGGACCTTCGCGGCGATCGCGGGCGTGCTGACCTCGTCGAAGGCGACGCGGACGTGGTCGGCGTCGACGTGACCGAGGTTGATCCCGGCCTCGCGCGCCGCGGCGTGGACCTCGGCGGCCTGGCCCGGGACGCGCGCGACGACCGTGTCGAAGAAGGACTCGTGGACGACCTCGACGCCGGTCTTGCGAAGAGCATCTGCGAAGCCCGCGGCGAGGCCGTGGACGCGCTGGGCGATCTTCTTCAGGCCGTCCGGACCGTGGTAGACCGCGTACATCGCGGCGAGCACGGCCGGGAGGACCTGCGCGGTGCAGATGTTGGACGTCGCCTTCTCGCGGCGGATGTGCTGCTCCCGCGTCTGCAGCGCGAGGCGGTAGGCGGGGTTGCCGTCGGCGTCGACCGAGACGCCGACCAAGCGGCCGGGCAGCGACCGCTCGAGCCCGGCGCGGACCGATATGTACCCGGCGTGCGGGCCGCCGTAGCCGAGCGGGACGCCGAAGCGCTGCGTCGACCCCGCGGCGACGTCGGCGCCGAACTCGCCGGGGGCGGTGATCAGCGTCAGCGAGAGCAGGTCGGCGGCGACGGTGAACAGCGCGCCCGCGGCCTTCGCCGACTCGGAAATCGCGTGGTAGAAGCCACGGCCGCGCAGCACGCCGGACGCGCCCGGGTACTGGACGACGACGCCGAAGAAGTCGTCCGGCAGGCCGGTGAGCAGGTCGCGGACCTCGACCTCGATGCCCAGCGCCTCGACGCGGGTGCGCACGACGGCGATCGTCTGCGGCAGGCACTCGGCGTCGAGCACGACCTTGTTCGACTTCGACTTGGACGCGCGGCGCATCAGCGTGACGGCCTCGGCGACGGCCGTCGACTCGTCCAGCAGGGACGCGTTCGCGGTGGCCAGGCCGGTCAGATCGGCGACCATCGTCTGGAAGTTGAGGAGCGCTTCGAGCCGGCCCTGGGAGATCTCCGGCTGGTAGGGCGTGTACGCGGTGTACCAGGCCGGGTTCTCGAGGACGTTGCGGCGGATGACGCCGGGCGTGACGGTGTCGGAGTAGCCCAGGCCGATCATCTGCGTCATCGGCCGGTTGCGCGCGGCGAGGGCGCGCAGCTCCGCGGTGGCGTCCTCTTCGGACGCGGCGGGCGGGAGCCGCAGGTCAGCGGTGGCGCGGATGGCGCTGGGCACGGCCGCGCCGACCAGGGCGTCCAGGCTGCCGTAGCCGCACTCGGCCAGCATCTTCGCGCGTTCGGCCTCGGACGGGCCGATGTGGCGGGCGTCGAACTGCGTGGAAGTGATGGGGAGCTCCTCGGGCCTGGGCACACAGCGGTGCGCTGGGAACTCCCCCTCTGTCATGGCACCTGAGAGTTTCACCGCGTGCGACGCGGCTTTCACCTTGGGTGAGGCGCGGGTGCGCCTGCTTTCCAGAGTGGCCTCGCGCGAAGCGGTAACAGGTACCTGAGAGATTCTGGGGAGTTTGCTCCTTCGGTGCCCCACTGACTTCGTGAGGGCTCTCCCGCCTCGGCTCGACGGCCCGATCTGCAGTTGTGGCGGCTACGGTACCCGCCGGGTTCGAGGTCCGTCTACTTCACCCGGGCAACGCCACATCACCGTTCGAGCGCGGTTCGACCCGCGACCCGCCGCACCACGCGCCCGGCCAGCGCCGGTGGCCGCCGGACCCGGCCCGAGGGCAGGACCAGGCGTTTCAGCGGGCCACCCAGCGGCACCAGCGGGTGCCCGGCGCCCAGCAGCACCTGCTCGACGATCTGCTCGGCGAACCACGCCACCGAGTCGTTGAGCCGGTCGAGCGAAGGACGGTCACCGTCGAAGACGTCCTCGTCGGCGAGCGTCACGTCGAAGTACGCGCAGTCCGGCGAGACCGAGATCGCTTCCTCGATCGCCCGCGCTCCCTCCAACGGGTCCGCGAAGCCGGCTTCGAGCAGCGGCTCGCGGTAAATACGCGCTGCCCGCTCGCGCATGCGGGGGCCGTAGCGGACGACGACGGGGAGCCGTCCGGTCAGGTCGGGCACGGCCAGGCCGTGCAGCAGCATGATCGGCGGCACCGAGTGCACCAGCCGCGGCGCGGGCGCGGCCAGCTCGCGGGCGGTGATCCGGACGCGGTCGGCCATCGCGTCCGGGAGGCCGAAGTAGCGGAAGTCGACGTTGCCGAACCCGAGGCCGTCGGCGACCAGCGACGCCAGCAGCTCGCCGTACCCCCAGATCGGCGACAGCACCACGACCGGCGGCGCGGCAACCACCGGCGACGACGCGGGCGGCCGCGTCGCCTCCTGCTCGGGCACCTGGATGACCAGCCGCGGCGGCTGGTGCCAGTCGTGCACCTCGGCCACCCGCCAGTAGAGCCCGAGCGGGCGCCACAGCTCGCCGAGGATGTCGTGCTCGACGATCCGCCGCACCTCGGCGTCGTCGTGGGGAAAGCCCTGCGGCGGCACGATCCCGACGTAGTGGTGGTAGGTGACGCGGACCTCGTCGCCGCGGGTGGCGGAGCGGATCCGCATCTCCCAGTCGATCGGCGACGCGGCGATGGCGTTGGCCACCTGCGTGCCGGGCGAGGAGTAGACGAGGGCGGTGGCCTGCCGGAGGAACTGCCCGGCCTGGTCGATGCCTTCCCGCAGCGCCTTCGCGGCCTGCGCGACGTGCACCGGGCTGGCGAGGCTGTCCGGAAGCACCCCGGCGACGCGCAGCAGCTCGGCCTCGCCGAGGCCGGTGACCTCGGCGAGTTGAGCCCAGTGGTCGAAGACGGTCACCTTCGGCGCGTGCCGGTGTTCGATCCAGCTCCGCAGCGTCGACGTGGGGACGCCGATGCGTCTGGCGGCCTCGTCCAAGGAAAGCCCGCGGGAACGGATCCCGGCCCGGACCGCTTCCGCCCACTCGTCGGCGCGCCAGTGCGTCACCTCACAAAGCTAACGAAACCGGCTAGCTTTGCGCAGGGACAACCCGCCCGCACCGCATCGACGCTGGTCACCATGACCACCACCATCATCGCCCTGACGCTCATCGTCGGCGTCCTGACCTTCGCCGCCGGTGCGTTCCTCGCCTCGGAGATCGCCGTCCGCGTGCTGCGCCGCCGCGAGAAGCTCGTGTCCGAGGAGCGCAAGAAGCTCAACGCCGCCTGGAACTACCTGCGGGAGGTGTACGGCGTCAAGAAACCGACGCGCCGTTAGAGCGGGGTGACGTACGCGCCGGAGATGCCGCCGTCGACCAGGAACTGCGACGCCGTGATGAAGCTGGCGTCGTCGCTGGCCAGGAACGCCACCGCGGCCGCGATCTCCGACGGCTCGGCGAACCGGCCGACCGGGACGTGGACCAGGCGCCGCGCCGCGCGTTCCGGGTCCTTCGCGAACAGTTCCTTGAGCAGCGGCGTGTTCACCGGTCCCGGGCACAGCGCGTTGACGCGGATGTTCTCCCGCGCGAACTGGACGCCCAGCTCGCGGCTCATCGCCAGGACACCGCCCTTGGAAGCGGTGTAGGAGATCTGCGACGTCGCCGCGCCCATCACCGCGACGAACGACGCCGTGTTGATGATGGACCCGCGCCCCTGCCGCTGCATGTGCGGCAGGACGGACTTGCAGCAGTGGTACACCGACGTCAGGTTGACGCGCTGCACCCGCTCCCACGCCTCGATGCCGGTGGTCAGGATCGAGTCGTCCTCGGGCGGGGAGATGCCGGCGTTGTTGAACGCGACGTCGACCGAGCCGAACTGCTCGACCGTGCTGTGGAACAGGTTCTCGACCTGCTCGGCGTCGGTGACGTCGGTCTGGATGAACGCGCCGCCGACCTCGTCCGCGGCCGCCTTGCCCTCGGCCGGCGTCAGGTCGCCGATGACGACCTTCGCGCCTTCGCTCGCCAGGCGGCGGGCCGAGGCGAGCCCGATGCCGCTCGCGCCGCCGGTGATCACCGCGACGCGGCCTTCGAAACGCTGGACCATTACTCCTCCGTGCTCAGAAAGACGTTCTTGGTTTCGGTGAACGCCGCCGCGGCGTCGGGGCCCAGCTCGCGGCCGAGGCCGGACTGCTTGAACCCGCCGAACGGCGTCCAGTAGCGCACCGAAGAGTGCGAGTTCACCGACAGGTTGCCGGCCTCGACGCCGCGCGCCACGCGGAACGCGCGGCCGGCGTCGCGGGTCCAGATCGACCCGGACAGGCCGTACTCGGTGGCGTTCGCCATCCGGACGGCGTCGGCTTCTTCGGCGAACGGCACGACGGCGACGACCGGGCCGA
Organism: Amycolatopsis sp. NBC_01488; assembly: GCF_036227105.1. Lineage (NCBI taxonomy): Bacteria > Bacillati > Actinomycetota > Actinomycetes > Pseudonocardiales > Pseudonocardiaceae > Amycolatopsis > Amycolatopsis sp. NBC_01488. Next base: position 341,059 of record NZ_CP109434.1, read on the forward strand.
AGACCTCCTCCGCCACGGCGGGGTGCCGCAGGTCGGGCGGGGTGAGGACGGTCGGCGGGAACCAGTAACCGGGGCCGCTCGGAGCACTGCCGCGGAACGCGACGGGCGCGTCGTCCGGCACGTACGACGCCACCTTCTCCCGGTGCGCGGCCGAGATCAGCGGCCCCATCTCGGTCTTCTCCTCGGCGGGGTCGCCGACGACGACGCCGTGCACCGCCGGTTCGAGCAGTTCCATGAACCGGTCGTACGCGCTGGCCTGCACCAGGATCAGCGACCGCGCGCAGCAGTCCTGGCCCGCGTTGTCGAAGACGCCGTAGGGCGCGGTCGCCGCGGCCTTCTCCAGATCGGAGTCGGCGAAGACGATGTTCGCGTTCTTGCCGCCCAGCTCGAGCGTCACGCGCTTCACCTGCGCCGCGCAGCCGGCCATGATCTGCTTGCCGACCTCGGTGGAGCCGGTGAAGACGACCTTGCGCACGCCCGGGTGGTCCACGAACCGTTGTCCGACGACGGATCCCTTGCCCGGCAGCACCTGGAAGACGTCCTCCGGGATGCCCGCCTCGCGCGCCAGCTCGCCCAGCCGGATCGCGGTCAGCGGCGTCAGCTCGGCGGGCTTGAGGACCACGGTGTTGCCGGCGGCGAGCGCGGGCGCGAAACCCCAGCCGGCGATCGGCATCGGGAAGTTCCACGGCACGATCACGCCGACCACGCCGAGGGGTTCCTGGAAGGTGACGTTGACCCCGCCCGGGACCGGGATCTGCTTGCCGATCAGGCGTTCCGGCGCGGCGGAGTAGTAATTGAGGACGTCACGGACGTTGCCCGCTTCCCAGCGCGCGTTGCCGATCGTGTGCCCGGAGTTGGCGACCTCCAGCCGCGCGAGGTGCTCGATGTCGGCGTCGACGGCGTCGGCGAAGCGGCGCAGCAGCCGCGCGCGGTCGCCGGGGGTGACGTCGCGCCACGCCGGGAACGCCGCCTGCGCGCGGGCGATCGCCGCGTCGGTCTCGTCGGCGCCGGCCAGCGGGACCGTCCGCACCACCTCCTCGGTGGCGGGGTTCAGGACGTCAAAGCTGCTGGTCATGCCCTCTCCTTGCTCGCGTCGACGAGGGCCGCGAAGAGCCGGACGTCGTCGCTGTCCTGCTCGGGGTGCCACTGCACGCCCAGCGTGAACTCGCCCGGTACCTCGGCGGCCTCGATCGTGCCGTCGGCGGCCCAGCCGACCGCCTCCAGGCCGGTACCGAGCCGGTCGATGGCCTGGTGGTGGTAGCAGAGCGTCTTGGTTTCGGTGCCGAGGATCGCCGCCGCCCGGCTGCCCTCGGCCAGCGTGACCGTGCCCCGGCCGAACGTCGCGGGCGCGGGCTGGTGCTCGGTGGTTTCCTGCGCTTCCGGCAGGTGCTGGACCAGTGTGCCGCCGAGGGCGACGCTCATCACCTGCAGGCCGCGGCACACGCCGAGCACCGGCTTGCCCGCCCTGCGCGCGGCTTCGAACAGGCCGAACTCGAACGCGTCCCGGTTCGGCCGCGTGTAGGTCGCCTGGTGCGGTTCCTGGTCGTAGCGCGCGGGTTCCACGTCCGCGCCGCCGGTGAGCACCAGTCCGTCCACAATGGACACAAGCCGGTCGAACGCGTCCGACACCGGCGGCAGCAGTACCGGGATGCCGCCGGCCGCGACGACGCAGTCGACGTAGAACCGGTGCAGCAGCACGGCTTCGGTCTCCCAGACCAGGAACTTCGCGGGTTCGAGGTAGCTGGTGAGGCCGATGACCGGCCGGTCGTCAGAGTCGCTCGAAGCCACGGACCAGCTCCCAGTCGGTGACGGCGGCGTTGTAGGCGTCCACCTCGATCTTCGCCGCGTTCAGGTAGTGCTCGACGACGTCTTCGCCGAACGCTTCGCGCGCCAGCTCGCTCCCCGCGAGCGCGGCGGCGGCTTCGGGCAGCGTGGTCGGGACGGTGCGTCGATCGGAGTGGTAGGCGTTGCCGGTGAAGGGCTCTTCCAGCTCCAGCTCGTTCTCGATGCCGTGCAGCCCGGCGGCGATCAGCGCGGCGACGGCCAGGTACGGGTTGACGTCCCCGCCCGGCACGCGGTTTTCGACGCGCAGCGACTCGCCGTGCCCGACGACGCGCAGCGCGCACGTGCGGTTGTCGGTGCCCCACGCGATCGCGGTCGGCGCGAAGCTGCCGGGCACGAACCGCTTGTAGGAGTTGACGTTCGGCGCGAGGAAGTACGTCAATTCGTGCAGCGCGGCCAGCTGGCCGGCGAGGAACTGCTCCATCAGCGTCGAGAAGCCGTGGTCGTGGTCGCCCGAAAGCACCGCGCGGCCTTCGGTGGAGCGCAGGCTGATGTGGATGTGGCAGGAGTTGCCCTCGCGCTCGTTGTACTTCGCCATGAAGGTGAGGCTCTTGCCCTCCTGCGCGGCGATCTCCTTGGCGCCGTTCTTGTAGACGCTGTGGTTGTCGCACGTGCTGAGCGCGTCGGTGTAGCGGAAGGCGATCTCCTGCTGGCCGGGGTTGCACTCGCCCTTGGCGGACTCGGGGTAGAGCCCGGCGCCGGCCATCTCGTTGCGGATGCGGCGCAGCAGCGGCTCGAGGCGCGCGGTGCCGAGCATCGAGTAGTCGACGTTGTACTGGTTGGCGGGCTTGAGGCCGTGGTAGCGCTTGTCCCACGCGGCTTCGTAGCTGTCGTCGAAGACGATGAACTCCAGCTCGGTCCCGACGTAGGCGGCGAGCCCGCGCTCGGCGAGCCGCTCGAGCTGACGGCGCAGGATCTGCCGCGGCGACATCGGCACCGGGCCGCCCTCGACGCGCTCGACGTCGGCCAGGACCAGCGCGGTGCCCTCGTGCCACGGGATCTCGCGCAGGGTTTCGAGGTCGGGCCGCAGCACGAAGTCGCCGTAGCCGCTCTCCCAGGAGGAGAGCGCGTAGCCGTCGACGGTGTTCATGTCGACGTCCACCGCGAGGAGGTAGTTGCACGCCTCGGTGGCGTGGCCGACGACCTCGTCCAGGAAGTACTCCGCCGAGCAGCGCTTGCCCTGGAGCCTGCCCTGCATGTCCGTGATCGCGACGAGCACGGTGTCGATCGTGCCCGCGTCCACCCGCGCCCGGAGCTCGTCGAGCGTGAGCATGCCTCGCCTGCGTGCCATCAGCCGCCCCAAAGGTTTGATGCGAATCCTTTGCGGGTCCTTCCTACCCGGTGACGTCGGCCGGGTCAACCGGAGCAAAGGTATTTTCTTGAACCATTGAAGCGGGCTGGTGCCGGGCAGCCGGAATGTCCGTGATGCCCGGCTGAGAAGAGTCTGTGAATCCGGCGCGGCGGGAGGAATCCCGGGTACTCCGACGTTGTACCGGGCAGGAGAGGTGAGATCGATGACCACAGCATTCACGCAGCAGAACGCGATCGGACAGCAGCAGGCGCGGCCCCAGCTGCCCACCCTGCCCACCGGCTGGCCGATCGGTTCCTACGAGTCCTACGAGCAGGCGCAGCGCGCGGTCGACCACCTCGCGGGCGCGGAGTTCCCGGTCACCGACGTCACGATCGTGGGTGTCGAGCCGATGCTCGTCGAGCGGATCGCGGGCAAGATGTCCTGGGGCAAGGTCCTCGGCAGTGCCGCCACGTCCGGCGCGATGTTCGGTGTCTTCCTCGGCCTGGTGCTGAGCCTGCTGAACCCGGGCGCGGGCCTGGTCCCGATCGTGATCGGCCTGGTCGCCGGTCTCGGGTTCAACCTGCTGTTCGGCGCGCTCGGCTACGCGGCGAACCGCAACAAGCGCGGCTTCATCTCCCAGAGCCAGCTGGTGGCGCGCCGCTACGACGTGCTGTCCCAGCCTCGCAACGCCGAGAAGGGCCGCGCCCTGCTGGCGGACCTCGCGGCGCGCAGCGCCTTCCTGCACTGACGGCCCTGACGCCGTGAAGAGCGAAGGCCACCTCCCGCGGGAGGTGGCCTTCGTCGTGCCTGGGGACAACTCCGCTCGCGACCCCTGGAAGTGTCGGTGCCCACCGGTAGCGTGGAAAACGGGGGCTGCTCAGGTCCCCGACGACACCGTCGGCACGTCCGGGAGCGCCCCCGGGTCCGGCAGCTGCGCTGCCCGGCCCTCGCGCAGCAGCTCACCCCAGCGCGCCCGGTCGTACTCGGCCGGCGGCGTCTCCGCCAGGAACTCCCGCAGGATCTCCAGGAATCGGCGCGGGTCCGATCGGTGCGGGAAGTGGCCGGCGCCCTCGAACAGCACCAGCCTGCTGCCCGGCATCGCCCGGTGCGCGCGCAGCGCGTGGCCGCTCGGCACGACGCGGTCGTCGGTCCCCCACACCAGCAGCGTCGGGATCCCCTCGGTCAGGTAGCAGCGGTCCAGCATGTTGACGACCTGGCCGCGCCAGTCGACGACCGACCGCAACGAGCGCAGGAACGCCGCGCGCGTGCTCGGCTCGAGCAGCCGGACGTAGCGGGTCAGCACGTAGTCGAGGTCCGGCCCCAGCCCCAGCCCTTCCGACACGCGCAGCAGCTCGGCGAACCCGCGCAGCACCGTCAGCACCGGCCGCGTGCCCAGCAGCGGCAACGCCAGTCCCGCGCCCGGCGCGGCGGCCAGCCGCAGCAGCGGGTGCACGCTCGCCCCGACGCCGCCCGAGCCGACCAGCACCAGCCGTTCACAGCGTTCCGGGAACTGGTAGGCGAACTGCATCGCGACGCCGCCACCGAGCGAGTGCCCGACCACGGTGACCCGGTCGACGTCGAGCGTCGTCAGCAGGTCGCGCATGCCGCAGGCGTAGGCGGCGACGGAGTAGTCCGCGCGCGGCTTGGCCGAAGCGCCGTGGCCGAGCAGGTCGGGCGCGATCACCGTGTGGTCGGCCGAGAGCGAGGCCAGCAGCTCCAGCCACGTCGCCGAGTCGTCGCCGATGCCGTGCAGGAACAGCAGGGCCGGCCCGCGCCCGGCCATCCGGTAGGCGCGCTCGTACCCGTGGACGACGCGTGTGCGCGGGGCGAAGGTGTCCGCCCCGACCTCCGTGAGTGGCACGGACCCAGCTCAGCACGTCCGCGTTCGCGGGACGTTTCGCGCACGTTGGCATCGGGTGAACGCCGGGAGGGGCCCGATCCCGCTCCCGGCGTCCGTTCCCCCGTTACTTCGTCGGCGTCGGCGTGGCCGGTGCGGACGAAGACGTCGGCGCGGTGGTCGTCGGCGGCACCGTGACCTTCGGGATCGCCGCGCTGAACGGCACGCCCGCGTTCTCGCGGCAGGCCGAGCGGTACCCGTTGTAGCCGTTGTAGTTGCCCTGGTCGTCGGTGACGCCCTGCTCGATCTTCGGCCGCGGGAACCGGTTGTCCGCGCCGATCTTCTCCTTCGTGCCGCTCGACCGCTCGCAGCCGTAGCGGGTCAGTGTGAGCGGCCTGCCCTCTTCGTCGTAGAGGTAGACCTCGGTCAGCGGCTTGCCGTCGGCGTCGAACGCGTAGACGTTCTCGATCTCGTGACTGCCGTAGCTCAGCTCAGCGTTGCCGTACTGGTCGGACGTCGGGAAGTACGTCCGGGCCGGGGTCGGGTAGGAGTTCCGGGTCGAGATCAGGTCGACCGCGGCACCGAACCCGCCCAGGATGCCGCCGATGACGAACGCCGAGATCGGCACCGCAACCCACAGGAGCCGCCGGTCGCCACGCAGCCGCGGGCCCGCCCACACCGCCGCGCCGCCCGCGACGAGCAGGAACGGCAGCAGCAGCACCGCGCTGCGCGAACGCAGCATGAGCAGCAACCCGAAGGCGACGAGTACGACGGCGCACACGATCCACCACGCCGGCTTCAGCGAAGCGAGGTAGCTCAGCGCCTTGCCGGAGTCCTCCTGCTTGCGCCCCTTGGCCAGCGCCTGCCGCAGCCACGCCACCTCCGGCAGCGCCAGCACCGGCTCGATGCCGCCGCGCAGCAGCAAGAGAAGGCTGACCAGGAACACCGGCAGGAAGAGCGCGGCGCCCAGGAGCACGTCCGGCTTGAGGGTGACGGCGGAGCCGAACGCGAACAGCGCGAGCGCCACCGCGCAGAGCACCAGGCCCCACAACGCGATCCGCGGCTTCGCGAGGCTCGGGTTCGCGGTGGTGGCGAGCACCTGCGTCGCACCTTCGGCCTGCGGCGGGTACCCGCCGGACGCGCGCAGCTCGGCGGCGTAGCTCTCGGGCGTGCCGAGCCGCTCGATCAGCGCCTCGACGCGGGCGCTCTCGCCCAGCTCGGCCTCGAGCTCCGCCAGGTGCGGGCGGACGTCCTCGAGGATTTCTTCGATCTCGCTCGCGGGCAGGTCGGCGAGCGCGGTGCGGACCCGCGCCAGATACACCCGCACGGCGGTCGGCTTCTCGCTCATGCTGCCTCTCCCAAAAGCACGTTCATCGTCGATGCGAAGCTCTGCCAGGTCTTGCCCGACTCCGCCAGGCGGAGCCGGCCCAGCTCGTTCAGGCTGTAGTACTTGCGGTGCGGGCCCTCTTCGCTGGGCACCACGTACGAGGTCAGCAGGCCGGCCTTGTAGAGCCTGCGCAACGTCCCGTACACCGACGCGTCCCCCACCTCGTCCAGGCCGGCGGCCCGGAGTCTTCGCAGGACGTCGTACCCGTAGCCGTCTTCCTCGCGGAGCACCGCGAGCACGGCCAGATCGAGCACCCCTTTGAGCAGCTGACTGATCTCCACTGCACCCTCCAGTCTTACGCTTGGAAAGGTACCACGCATTGCACAGTAGTGCGCACGGCGGAGGGCCCTTGCCTTTCCGGGCGGGGCGCACGCCTGGTGATCCATGCTTGAAGCAGAATCTGATGAGGGGTGACCGATGGATCTGGTGAAGACCGAGTTCGAGAAGCTGGATGACCGCTTCGCGCGCGTCAACGGCGACGAATGGATGCAGCGCCTGCACACCGGCTGCCGCTGGACCGAGGGGCCTGCCTACTTCCCGGCCGGGCGCTACCTGGTGTTCAGCGACATTCCCAACGACCGCACGCTGCGCTGGGACGAGACGACCGGCCAGGTCGGCGTGTTCCGGCAGCCTTCTTCGTACGCGAACGGGCACACGGTCGACCGCGCCGGCCGGCTGGTCAGCTGCGAGCAGGGCCACCGCCGGGTGACGCGCACCGAGCACGACGGGACGATCACCGTGCTGGCGTCGGAGTTCGAGGGGAAGAGGTTCAACAGCCCGAACGACGTCGTCGAGCACTCGGACGGGTCAATCTGGTTCACCGACCCGAGTTACGGCATCGACAGCGACTACGAGGGGTACCGGGCGGAGAGCGAGATCGGCGCTTGTCACGTGTACCGCGTCTCGCCGTCGGGTGAGGTGCGGATCGTCGCCGACGACTTCTCCCGGCCGAACGGGCTGGCGTTCTCGGCCGACGAGTCGCTGCTGTACATAGTGGACACCCGGCAGCAGCCCAGCCACATCCGGGTGTTCGCGGTCGGCGACGAGGGAGCGCTGACCGGCGGCTCGGTGTTCGCGACGTGCGACAACGGCGTGTTCGACGGCGTCCGGGTGGACAGCGAAGGCCAGGTCTGGGCGGCGGCCCACGACGGCTTGCACTGCTTCGCGGCGGACGGGACGCGGATCGGCAAGCTCAAGGTGCCGGAGGTCTGCTCGAACTTCACGTTCGGCGGCGCGCGGGGGAACGACCTGTTCATCACGGCTTCGAGTTCGCTGTACACGCTGAGGGTGACGGTCACCGGGGCTCGCTACCCGTCGTGAGTTCGGCGCCTGACCGGACCCGCTCCACCACCGCGGCGCGCTGCCAGGCCCGGCTCACCCGGACCAGCCACGCCGCCTCCTTGGCGACGTCGGCGTCCGGGAGCGGGTCCGACGTCACCTCGCCGGGCTCGAAGCGGCGTCCCTCGCGGCCCGCCTCGATCGCCGCGGCCAGGGTCACCGCTTCCACCGTCGGGGCGACGTCCGCTTCCGGGACTCCGGCTCGGCGGGCCGCCGTCTCCGCGCGGGCCGGGAGGTCCGGGTCGAAGTGGGCGCGCAGGGCCAGGTGGCCGTCGCGGATCTCGATCACCCTGCGGTACAGCGCGAACTCGGCGCCGCCCGTCAGCTCGCGGCCCGGGTCGAGCACGATGCCCGGCACCGCCGCGCGCAACGCCGTCCACAGCGGCTCGATGCGGCGGTACGCGCGGTACGCCCGTACCCGGCCGAGCACCGACGCCATCGCCGGCGACCACGCGCTGAGCGTCGCGCCCGCCGTCACGAAGCCGATCGTCGTCGCGGCGAGCACCGACGACGGCAGGTCTTCGCGGGCGCCGATGCGTGCTGTCTGGGCGAGTTGGCGGACGTCGTCGACGTCCCAGAACGTCCACGCGAACGCCGCGCCCACGCCGACCACCAGCAGCCACAGCCCGGTGCGCAGCGGGCCCGGCTCCGCGTGCCACGCGCTGCGGGCGAACACCGCGATCAGCAGGGCGAGGCAGATCAGGCTGTAGACCAGGAAGACGAGCTTGTCGGCCAGCGCGAACGGCAGGCCGGCGTCCGAGAAGACCGTTTCGTCGCCGACGCGCCGCGGCTCGGAGAGCGTGAAGCACACCGCGAGCAGCACCATCGTCGCGCCGGTGAACAGCGCGTGCGGGGTGAGCCGGGCGCTTTCGCCGCGCCACACCGACTGCGTGAACGCGACGGCGAAGCCGATCGCGCCCAGCTTCAGCTCGTCCCCGGCGAGGCTCAGTACCCATTCGGTCACCGGGCCCGGCCCGGCGAGGGCGGCCATCGCGGGCGTCAGCACGAGGATGCCGGAGGCGATGCAGATCCCGAACCCGGCGAGGAACCACATGGTGCGCACCGGCTGGCCGCGGCGCGCCTCGATGAGCTTGTACCCGAACCCGGCGAACCCGACCACGCACAGGTGGTAGGCCAGGGTCTCGATCACGGCGTCCGGCGCCGCGACGGGCCGCCGAAGAGCGAGTCGAAGCGGCGCAAGCCATCCGGGGCATCCGGTGCGAGTGCGCGCGGCTCTCCCGGCCGGACGACGCGTTGCGCGAGCAGGCTCGCGACGAGCTCGGCCTCGCGTTCCTCGACCTCGGTGTAGGTGGTCCGGCCGAGCACGCGCCGGACCAGCTCGGGCGAAAGGCTGGGCATGAGCTGCCGCCCGGCCGCGGCGTCGATCGCCACGCCGTCCGCGCCGCCGTCGGCGCCGGTGTGGCCGCAGAGCAGGTGGCCGACCTCGTGGAGCAGGATGTGCCGCCGGTGCAGGGCGGTGGTGGTGGTCGGGTAGAGGATGTAGTCGGCGTGTTCGGTGCTCATGAGCAGGCCGCAGGGAGCGCCTTCGGGAGCGCTGACGGGCATCAGCTCGATGGGCCGCCCCCGCCCGGCGGCCAGGCGGGCGACGAAGGCCCCGGCATCGAAGGGCTCGGGCAGGGTGACGCCGTCGGCGACCTCCCGGGCCCGCTTCCACAGCGCCCGCCCCGGACGCCGGCGCCAAGGTGTTCGCGCCACGTCAGCCCTCCCTCACGCCGCGACCCCACGGCTCCGGCCCGTTCAACGCGGCGATGCCGGTGGGGATACGCGACGGGAACAAGATCGGGTGCCCGGATTTCGGCCCGGCTGACCGGGTAGCACCAGCGGGTTCTGGGCAGCCCGAGCCCATGCCCGGCCGGCGGTTCGAGCCCGAGCCTATGCCCGGCCTGCGGTTCCTCCTTGCCAGCGAGTCCGAGGCCACGTCCGGCAGGCGGCTCGGCCTGGCACCTCGCCGGTCGTCCGGTGCGGTGGCCGCTTCGGTGAACGCCGTCACCTCAGGCCTCCTTCTTCGGTCCGCCGCGGCCGGCCTCCCTTCGGGCGATCGCGTCGACCATGTCGCTGATCGTGTCCAAGCCGTCTGCCGACAGCGTCACCGCTCGCAGGGCTAGGTCGCGGACTCCCGCGTCGCGCAGGGCTCCCAGCAGGGCCAGCTCCTCGGCGATCTTCGTGCTCTGCTCGTCGTCGAAGAAGTATGCCGGCGGGACTCCGAAGAACTGGGCCAGTGCCTCGAGGTGACGCTTCGTCGGGTTGTCGCGGCGGCCCGTGCGCAGCTGCCACAGGTACGTCGTCGAGAAGCTCTCGCCCGTTGCCTCGCGGCAGGCCTTCGCGACCTCTTCGTTGCTGTACGGCTCCCGATCGGGCCTGCGGACCACGTGGAACAGCCGGTCGATCTTCTCGGCCAGCGTCGACTTTCCGGGCTCCTTGACCACGATGCACTCCCTCAGCTACCAGGCGTATTCATCCTAGCTGAAAGCTGAACACCATTTATCAACGCGAGTTCGCCCGTGGCCGTGGTTGACACCGGGGACAGGAGAACGACGACCGGTTCATGAACGGCTCCCGCCGGATCGCCGTGCCGCACCGGTGGCACGGCAGCCCTTCCTGCCCGTACGCGTCGAGCGACCGGTCGAAGTACCCCGACTGCCCGTTGATGTTCACGTACAGCGCGTCGAACGACGTGCCGCCCGCCCCCAGCGCCGCGTTCATCACGTCCGACGCCGCCGACAGCAGCTCGCGGCCCTTCGCCAACGTCAGCTTTTCGGTCGGCCGCGCCCCATGCAGGCGGGCGCGCCACAACGCTTCGTCCGCGTAGATGTTGCCGATGCCCGAAACCAGCGTCTGGTCCAGCAGCGCCCGCTTGACCTCGGTGCGCCGCGACCGCAGCGCGCGCACCGCCGCGTCGAGGTCGAACGCCGGGTCCATCGGGTCGCGGGCGATGTGCGCGATCGTGTCCGGGAGCAGCACCTCGTTGAGGTCGTCGAGCGCGAGGCCGCCGAACGTCCGCTGGTCGACGAACCGCAGCTCCGGCCCGTCGTCGTCGAAGCGCAGCCGCACCCGAAGGTGCTTCTCGTCCGGCGCGCCCTCGGGCTGGACGAGCATCTGCCCGCTCATCCCCAGGTGGGCCAGCAGCGCCTCCTTGTCGGACAGCTCCAGCCAGAGGTACTTGCCGCGGCGCCGCGCCGCCTCGACGCGCGTGCCGGCCAGCCGCTGCGTGAAGTCCTCCGCGCCCAGCGCGTGCCGGCGGATGGCGCGCGGGTGCAGGACCTCCGCCTCGCGGATGGTCCGGCCCGCGACGTGCGCCTGCAGGCCGACGCGGACGACTTCGACCTCGGGGAGTTCGGGCATGCGTTCATTGTGCCCGGCAGGTACGACACTTTGTGAAAAGCACCTACGCGGCGGCCGGTCCCACGTCGGCCTTCGTGAGCGGGACCCGCGTCGCGCCCGAGGCGAAGTACTCGTCGGCGCCGACGTCGAACGCGCCCGAACGCGACTGCAGGTCGAAGTCCTTCGCCGCGAACGGGTAGGACCCGACGCCCGCGTCGATCGCCGGGCTCCCGGCGGCCAGCCGGTAGAGCCCGGCCGCGTCCTTCACCAGCTTCGGGATCCACCGGTCGCGACGGGATGCCCGCCGTCCCGCCGAAGGTGATGTTGCCTTCGTACTTCACCGTCGACCCGCTGGGCAGCGTGACGAGCGTGCCGGACGTGCCCTGCACGATGTTGTCCGCGACCACGCAGTCCTTCGGCTGGAAGTTTCCGCCGTCGCCGTCGATGACGCTGTTCGAACCCAGCACCGTGTTGTACGCGACCGTGACGCGGTCCGGGCGGTCGTGCAGCTTGCTCGTCGGCCCGCTGTCGGCTTCGTCGCCGGAGCCGAAGACGATCGCGCGGCCGCCGGAGTTGGCGACGTAATTGTCGACGATCTCGTGGTCGTTGCCGTGGAACCGGATGCCCGAACCGAACAGCAGGTTGCCCTCGACGACGCTGCGGTTCCCGTGGCGCAGCACGATGTAGCCCTTGCTGTCGCGAATCGTGTTGTAGCGCACCACGTTGTCGGACGACTTGACGGAAATCGCCTCGATGTCACCGTCGGCCTTCTCGAAGAGGTTGTTCTCGACGACGGCGTGCGCGGAGTACGACTGGTGGTTGCTCAGGCCCAGCCGGATCGACTCGCCGCCGTTCGAACCCGAGAACTGGTGGTTGTAGAAGTAGTTGTGGTGCACGTGGACGTTCTGCGCCATCGCGTCGGACGGCCCGAGGATCTGCAGGAACACGCCCTGGCTCGTGCGGTTCTGGAAGACGTTGTGGTCGACCTCGGTGTCGTCGCCGTTGACCGAAACCCAGTTGCCGTCGCTGGTGAGCTGGAAGTCGTTGCGCGACAAGCGGTTGTGCGACGCGCCGGCCGGGATGCTCAGGGAAGCGCCGCCCCGGAACTTGAAGCCGCGCAGCACCACGTTCGAGACGCCGCTCGCGAAGGAGAACGTCTTCGAGCCGGTGATGGTGGCCTTGCCGACGTGCTCGGCGGTCACCGTCACCGGCGCGGACGTGGTGCCGGACCGCTTGACCGCGAGCGTCGAACTCGCCGCGTACGAGCCGTCGGCCAGGGCGATCGTGTCGCCCGGGTTCGCCTTGTCCAGTGCGGACTGCAGCGCCGGCAACGACGTCACGCGAACCTGCGCGGCCGACGCCGCCGGTCCGGGCACGACGACGAGCGCCGCCACGATCAGGGGTACGAAGAGCAGACGCATCCGCCAGACCTCTCAGTGAGTACGAGCGCGGCGGATGATCATCACGCTACTGAGCGGAAGGCGGACCCGTCAACGGACGTTCCCGGTGATCAGGACTCCGAGTCGTCCTTCTTCACGGCTTCGAGTTCGGCGGACAGCGAACGCCAGGCCGTCTCGGCGGCCTTCTGCTCGGCTTCCTTCTTCGTCGACCCGGTGCCGTTGCCCAGCGGGCGGCCCGCGACGAGGACGGTGGCCGTGAACTCCTTGCGGTGGTCCGGCCCGGTGTCCTCGACCCGGTACTCGGGCACGCCGAGGCCGGCCGACGCGGTCAGCTCCTGCAGGCTGGTCTTCCAGTCGAGCCCGGCACCGCGCAGCGGCGCTTCGGCGAGCAGCCCGTCGAAGAGGTGGTGCACCAGCTTGCGGGCGATCTCGATGCCGTGCTCGAGGTAGACGGCACCGATGACGGCTTCGAGGCCGTCGGCGAGGATGCTCGCCTTGTCCCGGCCGCCGGTGAGCTCTTCGCCCTTGCCCAGCAGCAGGTGCGCCCCGAGCCCGCCCTCGCCGAGCCCGCGGGCGACCCGCGCCAGCGCGTGCATGTTGACGACGCTGGCGCGGAGCTTCGCGAGCTGACCTTCGGGCAGGTCGGGGTGCGTGGTGTAGAGGTGATCGGTGACGACCATGCCGAGCACGGCGTCACCGAGGAACTCCAGCCGCTCGTTCGGCGGCAGGCCCCCGTTTTCGTACGCGTACGAACGGTGGGTCAGCGACAGCCGGAGCAGCTCGGGGTCGAGTGTGACCCCGAGCGCTTCGAGCAACGGCGCCGGATCGGCTGGTGGTCCCCCGGGCGTCTTGCCCCCCATGTCGGCTACCCGATCAGGCGGGCTCGACGACCTGGCGGCCGTTGTGCTGGCCGCACGACGGGCACGCGACGTGCTGGAGCTTCGGCTGCTTGCAGGCGCGGTTGGAGCAGGGCACCAGCTGCACCGGAGCCGCCTTCCACTGGCTGCGGCGGGAGCGCGTGTTGGATCGCGACATCTTCCGCTTCGGGACGGCCACGAGTAGATCTCCTTATGACGGTCTGCTCGCGGTGCGAGCGAACTTCCTCCGCAACGAGCTGGGGCGCTCGTCAGGCTTGCTCGGCGGGACCCGGCGCAGGCTGCTCGCCCGCATTCTCGTCGAAGCGCTCGACCAGTGCGGCCCACCGAGGGTCTATCTTCTCATGCCCGTGTCCGGGCTCGAGATCGGCCCACTTGACGCCGCAGTCGATGCAGAGCCCGGCGCAGTCTTCGGTGCACAGCGGCGCCAGCGGCAGCGCCAGCACGATGGCGTCGCGCACGATGGGCTCCAGGTCGATGCGGTCGTCGATCAGCCGGGGGATCTCGTCCTCGTCGGTGGTCTCCTCGGTGGCCGAGCCCGGGTAGGCGAACAGCTCCTGGACCTCCACCTCGACCTCCTCGGTCAGCGGGTCGAGGCAGCGGGCGCAGGTGCCCTTCGCGATCGCCTTCGCGGTGCCGCTGACCAGCACGCCTTCGACGACGGACTCGAGCAGCACGTCGAGTTCCAGCGCGGAGCCGGCCTCGATGGTGATGACGTCGGGGACGCCGAGCGGCGTCTCCACCGGCACGCTGCGCGTGAGGGCGCGGCTGAGGCCGGCGTGACGGCCGAGCTCACGGGTGTCGAGCACCCAGGGGCTGCGGTCGTCGAGCTGGGGGGTCTTGTTCTCGGACATCCAGTCCAGGGTACGCACCGGTCGCCACCGCTTTTGAGCTGGCACCCGTGCACGTCACGTGGCGGCTGAGAGGCTCGTCACACCTGGTAGTCGTACAGCGTCGGCCGGCCGCCCGAGCTCGGGAGGTTCGCCGGCGACCGCAGGTGGTTGCGCCCCGAGTCCACCGTCCGCAGCGTCGTCGCCAGGAGCTCCGAGAACTCCGCCAGCTTCCCGTCGACGTACGCGTCGCAGTCCGCGCGCTGGCGGTCGGCCTCCGCGTGGGCCTCGTCGACGATCCTGGCCGACTCCGCGTGCGCCGCCTGGACGACCTCGGTCTGGGCGACCAGGCGGCCCTGCTCGGCGCGGCCGTCCTCGATGGCGCGGTCGTACGCGTCGCGGCCGGCCTGGATCATGCGCTCGGACTCGGCGCGGGACCGGTCGGTGAGGTTCTGGTACTCGGCCTGCCCGGCCGCGACCGTGCGGTCGGCCTGGTCGTGCGCGTCGGCGAGCATCTGCTCGGCGCGGGCGCGCGCGTCGGCCAGGATGCGCTCGGCCTCGTCGGTCGCGTCGGCGATCGCGCGCTCGGCCTCGGCGTTCGCGCCGGCGACCGTCTCCCCCGCCTCCTTGCGGGCGGCGTGGATCAGGTCGTCGCGCTTGTCCAGCACGTCCTGCGCGTCGTCGACCTCCGCCGGCAGCGCGTCGCGGACGTCGTCCAGGAGCTCGAGCACGTCGCCGCGGGGCACCACGCAGCTGGACGTCATCGGGACGCCGCGCGCCTCCTCGACGATGGTGACGAGCTCGTCGAGCGCCTCGAAAACCCGGTACACGGCAACTCCAATCCCCTGTCGCTGAGATCAGTCTGCCCGTTTTCGGCGCGGAACCGGTGAACGCCACCGGCACCGGGCGTGTCCCACTGGGCGGCGAAGCCCGGGTCGGTGACGAGCGCGATCAGCTGCCGGTCGTCGAACGTGGGACCCGAAGGGGCCGAGTCGACCGGGAGCCCCAGCTCGGACGCCACGATCGACGAAACCCGCCCGAGGTCGGAGAGGTCGACCGCGGTCCCGTCGGCGCGGTAGTGGACGGCGCTGCTGCCGAAGAGCACCACCGTGCTGCCGTCGGGCCGCGGGAGCTCGTCGCAGCGCCCGCCCCCGCGCAGCGAGCACGCCTGCGCCAGCGGCAGCATGTTCCGCGACACCGTCAGCTTCCCCGTGACTCCGACGTTGACGGCGTGCCCCTTCCCCTCGTGGTCGACGAAGGAGATGCCGGCACTCGTCTCGTCGGGGTGCAGCTCCCCGCCCAGGGTGAAGACGGTGGTGGCGACGGCCGCAGCGCCACGACCGCCGCGCCGACGATCGCCAGCGTGGCGACCGCGGTCGCCACCGTCGCGCGGCACTTCGCGCAGCCGCGTCTCCAGGTCGGTCATCACGCGCTCCTCTCGGCGGCCTCGAGCCGCGTCAACGCGGCGCGCAGGGCTTCCAGCCCCCGCGCGGCCTGGCTCCGGACGGTTCCTTCGGAGCAGCGCAAGGCCTTCGCGACGTCGGCGACCGGGAGATCGGCGCAGTAGCGGAGCACGACGGCGGCACGCTGCTTCGGCGGAACCTCGGCGAGGGCGCGGAGCAGGTCACCGGCGATGCCGGCGTCGGCCGGATCGAGCCGTGGCTCTTCGGGGACGACTCCGTCGCGGCGCTCGTTGCGCCGCCAGGGCCGTCGCCGTTCGTCGAGCCAGCAGCGGAGCAGGACCGGTCTCGCGTAGTTGTCGACGGGCCCCGTCCGGGTGACCTTCGGCCAGACCCGGTAGAGCTTGATGAGCGCGACCTGGATCAGGTCTTCGGCGAGGTGCCAGTCGCCGCACAGGAGGAACGCCGTCCGCCGCAACGGCAGCGCCCGTTCCCTGGCGAACTCCCGGAACCCCGCTTCGTCCCCAGACCGCATCGCGCCTCCCCGTCCGATGTTCCCCCGGTACTCACGGACGGGGACGCGCGGCGCGTTGCACGGGGAGCTCAGGAATTCAGGTCGATCCGCTTGAACGTGGCGTAGTGGTCGGGCGTGTAGGCCAGCTCGCCCGCCTTGCCGGAGATCACGCGGTCGTTCGTGCCGACGGCGAAGAGCTGGTAGTAGCCGGACGCGCAGGCCGGGAGCACGCCCTCGCGGTTCTCGTAGGTCGTGCCGGTGGAAGCGCCGTTCCGCACGTTGTTCACGACGGTCTTCGCGGCCGACGAAAGCTGGGAGTAGCCGATCTTCGCGAGGCCCGACAGGTCGCCGCAGGCGTGCGTCGGGCCGCCACCGCCGACGTCGATGACCTTGAAGGTGGCGTAGTGGTCGCCGGTGTAGAAGTACTCGCCGCCCGAGCCGGTGATGATGCGCCGCGTGCCGCGGTTGCTCGCGCCCGGCGTCGGGACCGTGTACTCGTGGTAGTAGCCCGACGAGCAGGACGGGAGGACGCCTTCCCGGTTGTCGAAGACGACGCCGTCGTTCTTCGGGTACGGGAAGGGGCCGCCCTGCTGGATCAGGTTGTACGTCGTCGTCGCCTCGGCGGGCAGGGCCGAGAGCGTCGTGTGCGAGAACCCGGAGAGGTTGCCGCAGGCGTTCTGCGCGGCGACGGCCGGCGCGGCCGGTGACGCTGTCACCGCTTCGGCGGCGGTGACCCCCATGGACAGCGTGGCCAGGAGCGCGAAGAGGACCGCGACCAGGCGAGATCGGTAGTTGGTCATTTTCGGACCGTAACCCGATCGGATGATCCTCAGAAGACGGGAACGTGAACTCCGGCCGTGCGGAACGGAAGTCCCGACGAACGTAGGGAGCCGAACGACGGGAACCGGGCGCGCCGGGTTGCGGGCTGTCTCTTGTGGAGGGTCAGCGCCCGAGCTTCGGGAACTTCTCCGAGAGGCGCTCGTAGACGACAGGCGGGACCAGGTGCTCGATGTCGCCGCCGAGCGCCGCGACCTCCTTGACGAGCGAGCTGGACACGAACCCGTACGCCGGGTTGTTCGCCATCAGCAGCGTCTCGACGCCGGTGAGCTCGCGGTTCATCTGGGCCATCTGCAGCTCGTAGTCGAAGTCGCTGACCGAGCGCAGGCCCTTCGCGACCGCCGCGATGTCGTGCTCGCGGCAGTAGTCGACGAGCAGGCCCTCCCACGAGTCGACCCGGATGTTCGGCAGCTTCGCGGTGATCTCGCGCAGCATCTCCAGGCGCTCCTCGACCTCGAAGAGGCCCTTCTTGCTCTTGTTGACCCCCACCGCGACGACGACCTCGTCGAAGAGCCGGCTCGCCCGTTCGATGATGTCGAGGTGCCCGTTGGTGGCCGGATCGTAGGAACCGGGACAGACCGCACGCCGCATGGCGCGGACGCTACCGTGCCGGACCCGGTTTCCGCCGCGTGGCTCACGCCACAGGCGAGTATTCGGCCCAGAAGACGGCCGTGTCGCCGTACTTCTTCTCGCGAGAGAGCGCGAAGCCCGGCGGCCAGTCCGGCTCGCCGTCACGCGCGGCGCGTTCGACGACCACCAGCGCCGACGACCCCAGCCAGCCGCCCGCCGCGAGCGACGCCAGCACCTTGCCCAGCGCGGTGGCGTCGACGGCGTACGGCGGGTCCGCCAGTACCAGGTCGAACGCAGCGGGCGCGGGCGCCGCGACGACCGTCTCGACCTGCCCGGCGCGGACCGTGCCGCCCAGGCCCAGCGCCGCGACGTTGCCGCGCAGGACGTCCACCGCGCGCCGGTCGGCCTCCACGAACAGGGCGTCCGCCGAACCGCGGGAGAGCGCTTCGAGACCGAGCGCGCCGGAGCCCGCGTAGAGGTCGAGGACGTGGGCGCCGGCCACCTCCCCCGCCGTCTCCAGGGCGTTGAACAGGGCTTCCCGCACGCGCTCCGACGTCGGCCGGGTGCCCTTCGGCGGCACCTTCAGCCGCCGCCCACCCGCCGTCCCGGCCACGATCCTGGTCACCCCTTGATTGTGCGGGGATGACACGCGGCACGGATGACCGGGACACGGGTGTACCCGCCGGAGCCAACGCGTAGAGTCGTTCTTCGCCCTCGGAGGCGATCCAGAGCTGTCAAGGAGCCATGCGTGTCGGAACCTCGGGTCAGACGGGCCGAGATCGCCATCGAACAAGCCCACGTCGATCGCGTGTACACCCGTCTGGACGAACTGCGCACCCAAGCCGAGGCGATGCGCACCAAGGGCTACGAAATCGGCCAGGGCGCGCAGCGCGAGGCGATCTTCGAGCAGGCGTCGATGCTGTTCGAGCGCGACATGATGGTCTACCACGCGAACCAGACGCTCCAGACGCTCGACGCCGAGTACGAAGGGCTCGTCTTCGGCCGGCTCGACGACCGCGATGGCGAACGCACCTACGTCGGGCGGCTCGGCATCCGCGACGCCGAGTTCGACAACCTCGTCACGGACTGGCGCGCGCCCGCGGCGGCCGCGTTCTACCAGGCCACGGCCGAGGAGCCGATGGACATCGTGCGGCGGCGCGTGATCCGCTGCTCCGGCCAGAACGTCCTCGACGTCGACGACGACGTCCTGATCGCCGACGCCGTGCCCGAGGACATGCAGATCGTCGGCGAAGGCGCGCTGATGGCGGCGCTCGGGCGCTCGCGCGGCGAGAAGATGCGCGACATCGTCGCGACCATCCAGAAGGAGCAGGACGAGGTGATCCGGGCGCAGTGGCGCGGCGTCACCGAGATCACCGGCGGGCCCGGCACCGGCAAGACGGCCGTCGCGCTGCACCGCGCGGCCTACCTGCTCTACCGCTACCGCCGTCAGCTCGGCGGCGCCGGAGTGCTCGTGATCGGGCCGTCCGGCGTGTTCACCAGCTACATCTCGCGCGTCCTCCCCTCGATGGGAGAGACGAACGTCGAGCTGCGCGCCCTCGGCGAGGTCCTCGACGGCCTGGACGCGACGCGGCAGGACGCGGCGCCGCTGGCCGCCGTCAAGGGGTCGCTGCGGATGCGGAAGATCCTGCTGCGGGCGCTGCGCGACACCCCGCCGGAAGCGCCCGAGGAGATGCGGATTGTCTACCGCGGCGAAGTGCTGAAGCTGAACGCGCGCGAGCTGGAGAAGGTGCGCCGCAAGGCCCACACGCAGGGCGCGCCGCCGAACCGGTCCCGGATCCGGGCGGCGGAGCTGCTGCTCGACGCGCTGGCGGCGAAGGCCGAGGAGTACGCGAAGGCCGACGGCAAGCCGTTCGAGCGGGCCGACCTGATCACCGACCTGGGCGAGCGGATCGACTTCCACCGGTTCCTGGTGGTGTGGTGGCCGGTGCTGTACCCGGCGCAGATCCTGAAGTGGCTGGGCGAGGAGAAGCGGCTCGCGTCGGTGGCGAAGGGCGTCCTGAACCGGCACGAGATCTCACTGCTGGCGGCGGACTTCGCGGACCGGTCGCGGGGCTGGTCGATCGCGGACGTGGCGCTGCTCGACGAGCTGCGCGTGCTGATCGGGCCGCCGCCGAAGCGCAAGCGCCGCCAGATGATCGAGGTCGAGCCGCAGCGGTCCGGCGGGGCGCCGACCCGGCCGGAGCACTACGACGAGTACTCGCACGTCGTCGTCGACGAGTCTCAGGACCTTTCGCCGATGCAGTGGCGGATGGTCGGCCGGCGCGGGAAGTACGCGAGCTGGACGGTCGTCGGCGACCCGGTGCAGAGCTCGTGGCCGGACCCGGCCGAAGCGGCCCAGGCGCGTGACCAGGCGTTCGGCGTCAAGACAGCCCGGCGCCGGTTCACGCTGCGGACGAACTACCGGAACTCGGCGGAGATCTTCGACCTGGCGGCGAAGGTGGTCGCGGGACACGCGGAGTCGGGCGAGCTGCCGGTGGCGGTGCGCAAGACGGGCGTGGAGCCGGAGGTCCGCCCGGTCGAGGCGGCCGGGCTCGCGTCGGCGACGCAGGCGGCGGTGAAGGAGCTGCTGGGCGCGGTCGAGGGCACGGTCGGCGTCATCACGGCGATGGACCGGGTGCCGGAGGTCGCGGGCTGGGTGTCGGGCCACGCGGACGAGCGGTTGAAGGTCGTCGGCAGCCTGGATTCGAAGGGCCTGGAGTACGACGCGGTGGTCCTGGTGGAGCCGAACGACCTGATCGTCGAGTCGACGACCGGGCGGCGGGTGCTGTACGTGGCACTGACCCGCGCGACGCAGCAGCTGATCGTGCTGGCCTCGAACCCGGACTGGATCCCGGCCGGCTGACCCGTGGCACGCTGAAGGGCCCTCCCCAGCCGCGGGCCCGGACGTGAAGATCGTCACGTCCGGACGGCGTCGTGGCGTGGCAGGGCGACGATCCGGCGGCGCTGCGGGAAGCAATGGCGGCACCGGGGCGTTGACCCCGGTTGTGAGCTCACTGCCTGATGTGCCGCTGTCCGTGCTCGACCTGTCCCCCGTTTCCGAAGGGACCACCGTCGGCGAGACGCTGCAGAACACCCTGGACCTCGCCCGCGCCGCGGAGCGGCTGGGCTACCACCGCTACTGGCTGGCCGAGCACCACAACATGCCCGGCATCGCCAGCTCGGCGACGGCCGTGCTGATCGGCCACGTCGCGAGCGCGACCGAGCGCATCCGCGTCGGCTCCGGCGGGGTCATGCTGCCCAACCACGCGCCGCTGGTCGTCGCCGAGCAGTTCGGCACCCTCGAGGCGTTCCACCCGGGCCGCATCGACCTCGGCATCGGCCGCGCGCCGGGCACCGACCAGCGGACGGCGCTCGCGCTGCGCGGCCCCGGCGGGCTGTCGGCGGAGAACTTCCCGGAGCACCTGCAGGAGCTGATCGGCTACTTCACCCACTCGGAGGCGCGCGGCGTCAACGCGGTGGTGGCCGAGGGCAACCAGCCGCCGGTGTGGCTGCTCGGGTCGAGCGGCTTCAGCGCGCAGCTCGCCGGGCGGCTCGGGCTGCCGTTCTCCTTCGCCCACCACTTCGCCGCCGAGAACACCATCCCGGCTGTACAGCTCTACCGGGAGAACTTCCGGCCGGGAGTGCTCGACGAGCCGTACGTGATGCTCGGGGTGTCCGTGGTCGCCGCCGAGACGGACGACCGCGCCCGGTTCCTGGCCGGGCCGTCCGGGCTGACGTTCCTGAGCCTGCGCCGCGGCCGCCCGATCGCCATGCCGACGCCCGAGGAAGCGGCCGAGTACCCGTACACGGAGATGGACCGCGCGTTCCTGGCCGACCGCTTCGGCTCGAGCATCATCGGCTCGCCGGAGACGGTCCACAAGGGACTCGAGCGGCTCCTGGCCGACACGGGCGCGAACGAGCTGATGATCACGACGATGGTCCACGGCCACGCGGACCGCGTCCGCTCCTACGAGCTGATCGCCGGCCTCAAGTCCTGACGAGCGGGCCGGAGGGCACCTTCGTCCCCTGAGACGCGACGAAGGTGCCCTTCGGCGTATCCGGTGCTACAAAGGTGCCCTTCGGTCCGTTACCGCATCCGGGACGGGATTTTCTTTTCCATCTTTGACAACAAGATCCGGTCCGTTTGTCAGTGCCGGACAAGAAATGCGCGGTTACCAGCCCGTGACCGCGTGATCCTGCGCAAGTTCTTGTCTCCCAGCAGGCCCCTCGTTAGCGTACCGACCAGTAGGAAACGGCACGGTGTCCCCCGAGACCGTGAATGGCCGACCATTGTTACCCCGTTCGGACCATTTCCCCTTGCTCATCTCGGGTGCATTCGGCGTGCCGCCGAAACCGCTGGGGAGGCACACGAATGGCCGAACGGACGACGACGGCGTCGTTCCCCGGGGCCGCCGCGCTGCGGCAGACCGGACGGCTCTACGGGCTCGGCCTCGACGTCGTCCGGCTGACGTTCCGGCGCCCGTTCCAGGTGCGTGAGCTGATCCAGCAGTTCTGGTTCGTCGCGAGCGTCTCGATCCTGCCGACGGCCCTGGTCTCGATCCCGTTCGGCGCGGTGATCGCGCTGCACATCGGGTCGCTGACCACGCAGATCGGCGCGCAGTCCTTCACCGGTGCGGCCAGCGTGCTCGCGATCATCCAGCAGGCCAGCCCGATCGTCACCGCGCTGCTCATCGCCGGTGCGGGTGGCAGCGCGATGTGCGCCGATCTCGGCTCGCGCACCATCCGCGAAGAGATCGACGCCATGGAGGTCCTCGGCGTCTCGCCCGTCCAGCGGCTGATCGTGCCGCGGGTGCTCGCCGCCATGGGCGTCGCGGTCTTCCTCAACGGCATGGTGAGCGTCGTCGGCGTGCTCGGCGGCTACTTCTTCAACGTGATCATGCAGCACGGGACGCCGGGCGCGTACCTGGCCAGCTTCTCGGCGCTGGCGCAGCTGCCCGACCTGTGGATCAGCGAGATCAAGGCGGTCATCTTCGGCTTCGTCGCCGGCGTGGTCGCCGCCTACCGGGGCCTGAACCCCAAGGGCGGCCCGAAGGGCGTCGGCGACGCCGTCAACCAGTCCGTGGTCATCACGTTCCTGCTGCTGTTCGTGCTGAACCTGGTGCTCACCACCGTCTACCTGCAACTCGTGCCGCCCAAGGGGAGCTGACGTGACGACGACGGAAGTCCCCAGAACCGCGCGCGTGCGCGAAGCCGTCGACCGCCGGTTCGGCTTCCTCGACACGCTCGGCGACCAGATCCTGTTCTTCCTCCGCGCGATCGCGTGGACGCCGCGGGCGCTGCGCCGCTACCTGCGCGAGGTCGTCCGCCTGCTGGCCGAAGTCAGCTTCGGCAGCGGCGCGCTCGCCGTCATCGGCGGCACGATCGGCGTGATGATCGGGATGACCGTCGCCACCGGCACGGTCGTCGGCCTGCAGGGCTACTCCGCGCTCAACCAGGTCGGGACGTCGGCGTTCGCCGGGTTCGTCTCCGCCTACTTCAACACGCGCGAGATCGCGCCGCTCGTGAGTGGCCTCGCCCTGAGCGCCACCGTCGGCTGCGGCTTCACCGCGCAGCTCGGCGCGATGCGGATCTCCGAGGAGATCGACGCGCTGGAGGTCATGGGCATCCCGAGCGTCCCGTACCTGGTGACGACGCGGGTGATCGCGGGCTTCCTCGCCGTCATCCCGCTCTACGCGATCGGGCTGCTCTCGAGCTACCTCGCCTCCCGGCAGGTCACCGTGTGGTTCTTCGGCCAGTCCGCGGGCACCTACGACCACTACTTCCTGCTGTTCCTCCCGCCCGGCGACGTGTTGTGGTCGTTCGGGAAGGTGCTCGTCTTCAGCGTCGTCGTGGTGCTGGCCCACTGCTACTACGGCTTCCGCGCGAGCGGCGGCCCGGCCGGCGTCGGCGTGGCGGTCGGCCGTGCGGTGCGCACCGCGATCGTCGCGATCAGCGTGCTCGACTTCTTCCTGTCCCTGGCGATCTGGGGTGCGACGACCACCGTGCAGGTGGCCGGATGAGACGGGAGACCCGCCGCAAGGCCGGGATCCGCACCGCGGGCGTGCTGTTCCTGGTGGTGCTGGGCGTGCTCGTGACGCTCTCGATCAAGGTGTACGACAAGGACTTCGTCGCCACGGTCCCGGTGACGCTCAAGGCGGACCGCATCGGCAACCAGCTCTCCCCGGGCGGCCAGGTCAAGGCCCGCGGGGTGCTCGTCGGGGAGATCCGCGAGGTCCGGGCGACGCCGCAGGGCGCCGAGATAGCGCTTGCCCTGGAGCCGGGCAAGGTGGACATGCTGCCCCGCACCGTTTCCGCGCTGCTCGTCCCGAAGACGCTGTTCGGCGAGCGGTACGTGCAACTGTCCATTCCGGACGGTGCCAGGGCCCCGCACCTGAGCGCCGGCGACGTCATCGCGCAGGACCGCTCGGCCAACGCGATCGAGCTGGAACGCGTCTTCGACAACCTCCTGCCGCTGCTCAAGGCCGTCCAGCCGCAGAAGCTCGCGACGACGCTCACCGCGGTGTCGACGGCGTTGCAGGGCCGCGGCGAACAGCTCGGGCAGACGATCGGCACCGCCGCGGACTACCTGAAGGACTTCACCCCCGACCTGCCGACCCTCACCAAGGACATCCACGACCTGGCCACGGTCTCGAACCTCTACGGCGACATCGCGCCCGACCTGCTCGACGCGCTCACCTCGTCGGCCGTCACGCTCAACACGGTCCACGAGAAGCAGGCCGACCTCGCCGGGGTCTACCAGCAGGTGACGTCGTCGTCCGAGGAGGTCACGACGTTCCTGCAGAACAACCGCGACAACCTCATCGCACTGGCCGCCGACAGCCGCGCGCCGCTCGAAGTCGCCGCGAAGTACTCCCCCAGCTTCGCCTGCACGATCGGTTCGCTGAGCGCCCTGAAGGGATCCATGGACAAGGTCCTCGGCGCCGACCGCGGCGAACCGGGCCTGCACGCCGAGGTCACGGTGACCGCCGACAGCGGCAAGTACCTGCCCGGCAAGGACGACCCGCGTTTCACCGCCGGCGGCGAGCCGCGCTGCTACCCCTCCGGCGTCGCCCCGACCACCGGCACCGCCGCCGCGGCCCCCGGCACCACCGGGCACCCGCTGCTCACCGGCGGCCAGGGCGACCTCGGCGTCGCGAACTCGCCGCAGGAGGAGCAGCTGCTGGCGACGCTGGTCGCGCCGTCGATCGGCGTGCCCACGGCCGACGTCCCGGAGTGGAGCAGCGTGCTCGTCGGGCCGCTCTACCGCGGCACGGAGGTGAAGCTCAAGTGAGGAACATCGCCTCCCCGCTCATCAAGAGCCTGATCTTCATCGTCGTCACGGCGCTGGCGACGACGCTGCTGGCCGTGTCCATCACGAACTCCGGCGTCGGCGGGACCCAGCGGTACACGGCGAAGTTCCTCGACGCCACCTCGCTCAACACCGGGGACGACGTGCGCATCTCCGGCGTCCGCGTCGGCCAGGTCGAGTCCCTCGACATCAGCGACCACAACCGGGCGCTCGTCGGGTTCTCGCTCGACCAGGGCCGCCGGCTGCCCGCCGACGTCCACGCCGTCATCAAGTACCGCAACATGGTCGGCCAGCGCTACATCGCCCTCGAACGCGGCACCACCGGCACCCGCGACCTGCTGCCCGAAGGCGGCGAGATCCCCCTGGAGCGCACGACCCCGGCCCTGGACCTCACCGACCTGTTCAACGGCTTCAAGCCGCTGTTCCAGGCGCTCTCGCCGAACGACGTCAACGAGCTGTCCGGCGAGATCGTCCAGGTGCTGCAGGGCGAAGGCGGCACCGTCGAAAGCCTGCTGGCCCACACCGGCTCGCTGACCACCACCCTCGCCGGGCGCGACAAGGTGATCGGCGAGGTGATCGGGAACCTCGATTCGGTGCTCAAGACCGTCAACGGCAAGGGTGACGCGCTGGCGAACCTGGTGTCCACGCTGCGGCAGCTGGTGTCCGGCCTGGCCGGCGACCGCGCCGCGATCGGCGACGCCATCAGCGGGATCGGCGACCTGACGGAGTCGACGGCCGGCCTGTTCGAGCAGGCGCGGCCGCCGCTGAAGGAGAGCATCGCCGGGCTGCAGACGGTGGCCGGCACCCTGGTGCAGAACCAGTCCGAAGTGGACAGCTTCCTGACGAACCTGCCGGTGAAGTTCAGCGAGATCGGCCGGGTGGCCTCCTACGGGACGTGGATGAACTTCTTCCTCTGCCGCGCCACGCTCGAAACCACGCCCCAGCGCGGGGTCTACGTCCCGACGGCGAGGTGCGGCTCGTGAAGTCCTTCAAGGAGCGCAACCCGATCGCCCTCGGCGCGGTTGGCAGCGTCGTGCTGGCCGCGCTGCTCACCGTCACGTTCAACTACGACAACCTGCCGATCGTCGGCGGCGGCACCACCTACCGGGCCGAGTTCTCCGAGGCCGCCGGCCTGCAGCCGGACGACGAGGTCCGGATCGCCGGCATCAAGGTCGGCGCGGTCCGCGACGTCGAGCTGGCCGACGACCACGTGCTCGTGTCGTTCCGGGTCAAGAACGCCTGGATCGGCGACCGCACGACCGCCGACATCAAGATCAAGACGTTGCTGGGCCGCAAGTTCCTCGCGCTGAACCCGACCGGCGACGGCGTCCAGGACCCGGGGCAGCCGATCCCGCGGACCCGGACCGTCACGCCCTACGACGTCACCGACGCCTTCAACGGACTCGCCGACACGGTCGGCGCGATCGACACCAAGCAGCTCGCGGACAGCTTCACCACGCTGTCCGACACCTTCCGCAACTCCCCCGAGCACGTCCGCAGCGCGCTCGACGGCCTGTCCCAGCTGTCCAAGACGGTCTCCAGCCGCGACGGCGAGATCGCCGACCTGCTGGCCAACGCGCGGAAGCTGACCACGACGCTGGCGAACTCGAACGACGACTTCGAGAAGCTCATCGACGACGGCAACCTGCTGCTGACCGAGCTGAACAACCGCCGCGACGCGATCCACGAGCTGCTCACCGGCTCGGCGCGGCTGGCCGACCAGCTGCGCGGCCTGGTCGCGGAGAACTCCGACCCGCTCAAGAAGGCGCTGCAGTCGCTGTCGCAGGTGACCGACCTGCTGAAGAAGCAGAACGACAACCTCACCAAGGGCCTGCAGCTGGCCGGGCCGTACTTCCGCGTCGTCACCAACACGACCGGCAACGGCCGCTGGATCGACGCCTACCTCTGCGGCCTGCTGCCGGAGAACCACGACCCCTGCACCGCGCCGGGAGGCACCAAGTGAGTGCGCTGACCACCACCCGCGCCGGGGTCCTGACCAGCCGGTTCGTCGCCGCCGCGATCCTGCTCGCGCTGCTCGTGACGGCCGCGCTGTGGTGGGTGTTCTCCGGGAGCGGGCAGCACCACGTCACGGCGTTCTTCACCCGCGCCGTCGGCGTCTACTCCGGCTCCGACGTCCGCGTGCTCGGCGTCCGCATCGGCCAGGTCGACTCGGTCACCCCGCGCGGCGAGCAGGTGCAGGTGGACATGAGCGTCGACGGCTCGGTCGGCATCGCCGCGGACACCACGGTGCTGGTGATCGCGCCCAGCGTCGTCGCCGACCGGTACGTCCAGTTCGCGAAGCCCGCCCGCGGCGGACCGCGGCTGCCGGACGGCGCGTCCATTCCGGTCCAGCGCACCGCCACGCCGGTGGAGCTCGACCAGCTCTACGCCAGCCTCGACACGCTGTCGAAGGCACTCGGCCCGAACGGCGCGAACTCCCAGGGCGCGCTGTCGGACCTGCTCAAGACCGGCGCGCAGAACCTGCAGGGCAACGGGCAGGCGGTCAACGACAGCGTCCGCAACTTCGCCCAGCTCGCGCGCACGCTGGCCGGCAACTCGGGCGACCTGTTCGGCACCGTCGACGAGCTGCAGCGGTTCACGACCATGCTCGCCACCAACGACCAGCAGGTCAGCGGCGTCAACCAGCAGCTGTCGCAGATCTCCGGCACGCTGGCCGCCAACAGCGGCGAGCTCGCCCACGCCCTCGACAGCCTCGGCCAGGCGCTCGGCGACGTCCAGGCGTTCATCCGCGACAACCGCGGCGCCTTGAAGTCCACTGTGGACAATCTGGTGACGACCACGCGGACGCTCGTCGAGCAGCGCCAGTCGCTGGCCGACACCCTCGACGGCGCGCCGCTGGCCGTCACGAACGTGCTCAACGCGATCGACCCGGCGACCGGGCGGCTGCGCGGCCGCGCGAACCTCGACTACTACCTCACGGCGCTCCCGCTGCCGGTCACCGGGGACGTCTACACGAACGGGGGTGGCCGGTGAAACGGGTCCTCACCGCCGTGAGCGTCGGGTGCCTGCTGCTGGCGGGCTGCTCGGGCGGCGAGTTCAAGGGCGTCTACGACCTGCCGCTGCCCGGCGGCGCCGACCTCGGCGACCACCCGTACGCGGTGACCGCGCAGTTCGCCGACGTCCTCGACCTCGTCCCGCAGGCCGCGGTGAAGGTCGGCGACGTCCCGGTCGGGCGGGTCCGGGAGATCCGGCTCGGCGGCGACGGCTGGACGGCCGAAGCCGTGCTGGACGTCAACGGCGACGTCGTGCTGCCCGCCGACGCCGTCGCGCGGCTGCGCCAGTCCAGCCTGCTGGGCGAGAAGTTCGTCGAGCTGGCCGCGCCGGACGGGCAGGCGCAGAACGCGGGTGCCGGACGGCTGGCGAACGGCGCCACGATCACGCTGGACCGCACCAACCGCAACCCCGAGTTCGAAGAGATCTTCGGCGCCCTCTCGCTGCTGCTCAACGGCGGCGGGATCGGGCAGCTGCAGACGATCGACCAGGAGCTGTCGAAGGTGATGGACGGCAACGAGGCGCAGATCCGCTCGTTCCTGTCCGGGGTGAACACCCTGATGACCGACCTGGACGCGCACCGGTCGGACATCACCGAGGCGCTCGACGGGCTCAACCGGCTGTCCGTGACGCTCGCGAACCGCCACGAGCAGGTGTCCGGTGCGCTGACCGACCTGACGCCCGGCCTGCGGACGCTCACCGACCAGCGCACCCAGCTCGTCTCGATGCTGCAGGCGCTGGACCGGCTGTCCACGGTGGCCACCGACGTCGTGAACCGCAGCCGCGACGACCTGGTCGCGGACCTGCGCGCGCTCGCACCGATCCTGGACCAGCTGGCCGCCGCCGGGGCCGACCTGCCGAAGTCGCTGCAGATGCTGCCGACGTTCCCGTTCCCCGACTCGGTGCTCCAGGCGATCAAGGGCGACTACGTCAACGCGTACACGTCGATGATCCCGGCGCCCGGGGTGCCGCTGCCCGATCCCGGCCAGGGTGTCCCGCCCGGCCTGCCGACGCTCCCGCTCCCCTCGGGAGGCAGCTGATGCTGACGCGCAGGGTGCGGATCCAGGTGGTCGCGTTCGTCGTGATCGCCCTGGCCACGACGGCTTTCGTCGGCGCGAACTACGCCGGGCTCGGCCGGTTGTTCGGCTCGGGCAGCTACACGGTGAAGCTCGAACTCGCCGAAGGCGGCGGGCTGTTCACCAACGGCGAGGTGACCTACCGCGGCGTCGCGGTCGGGCGCGTCGGCGAGCTGCGGCTGACCCTGACCGGGACCGAGGCCGACCTGCTGATCGACGACGGCGCCCCGCCCATCCCGGCGGACTCCCGCGCGGTGGTGGCGAACCGGTCGGCCGTCGGCGAGCAGTACGTCGACCTGCAGCCGCGCACCGGCAACGCGCCCTACCTGGCGGCGGGGTCGGTGATCCAGCGCGAGTCGACGACGTTGCCGCTGCCGGTGAACAGCCTGCTGACGGACCTGGATTCGTTCACCGCGTCGGTGCCGACCCAGGACCTGCGGACGGTGGTGGACGAGCTCGACGACGCCCTGCGCGGCGCCGGGCCGGACCTGCAGACGCTGCTGGACTCGGCGACGACGTTCACGCACGAGGCGAGCGCGAACCTGCCCCAGACGTCGAAGCTGATCGGCGACGGCGCGACGGTGCTGCGGACCCAGGCCGACTCGTCGTCGGAGTGGCGCTCGTTCAGCAGCAACGCCCGGGTCTTCGCCCAGCAGCTGGCTCGCTCCGACGGCGACCTGCGGCGGCTGATCGCCACCGCACCGCCCGCGGCGACCGAGCTTTCCGCGGTGCTGAAGGAAAACGACCCCGGCCTGCCGATCCTGCTGGCCAACCTGCTGACGACGGCCCGGGTGTTCGGCACGCGCACCGCGGCGGAAGAGACGCTGTTCGCGAACCTGCCGAAGGCGGTGGCGGGCGTCGGGTCGGCGTTGAACGACCGCGGCGACGCGCTGCGGATGGGGCTGGTGCTGAACTTCGACAACCCGCCGCCGTGCGTCCAGGGCTACGGGGGCACGCAGCACCGGTCGAGCGACGACCTCTCGCCGTTGCCGCTGAACACCGACGCGGCGTGCACGCTGCCGTACGGCAACGAGAGTTCGGTGCGCGGTGTGCAGAACGCGCCGCATCCGCCCGTGCCGGCGCCGGCGCTGCCGGGTGGGCTGACCGGGCCGCTCGGGATCGGCACGCAGGCGACGTCGACGAGCCTCGAGGAGATGCTGTGGTTGCGCTGAAGCACGGGGCGGTGGCGCTGGTGGTGGCCGCGGCGGCGTTCGCGGGCTGGTCGGGCTATTCGTGGTACGCGGCTTCCCACGCCGCGTCGTTGACGTACGGCGTGGCCCGCGACGACGCGCTGTCGAGCGGCCGGACGCTGGTGGCGGAGCTGAGCAGCCTCGACTACCACGACGTGAACGGCGGCCTGGACCGCTGGCTGTCGGCGTCGACGGGCCCGCTGCACGACCAGCTGGCCCGCACGGACGACACGACGAAGAAGACCCTGGCCGCCAACGCGACGGTGGCGACGGGCCGCGTGCTGGACGCGGCGCTGAGCGAGCTGGACGAGCACGCGGGCACGGCGAAGATGCTGGCTTCGGTGGAGATCACGATGGCGAAGGAAGGCACGGCCCCGGCGGTGAAGCGCAACCGCTTCGCGGCGGCCCTCTCGCGGACGGCGGACGGGTGGAAGCTCAGCGCGCTGGACCAGCTCCCGGTGGGTGCCCGGTGAACCGCGCGAAGACGATCGAAGTGCCGGACGGGCAGGCGCCGGCCGAGGTAGCGGATGTCGCGCAGGCGGTCGCGGCCCGGGACGGCTCACCTGCGACCGAGCCGGGCTTGCCGGCGGCCGAGCCCGGCGCCGGCGCAGCCGAGGGCGAGACCGACCGAGCGGCCGAGGCGACCGCCGAGTCGGCCGAAACCACCGAAGGCGAAGCCGAACCGGCCGAAACCCACCCAGCCAGAACCCGCCCCGCCTGGCTCCGCCTCCCCACCCTCCTCCTCGCCGCCGCCCTGGTCCTCGCCGGTGCCGGCGTCTGGTTCACCCTCGAGGCCCACTCCGCCTCCTCCAACCCCGCCGCGGACAACCTCGCGCTCACCGATGTCGGCCAGACCGCCGACGTCACCTCCGCCGTCACCCTGGCGATGAACCGGATCTTCTCCTATTCCTACGACAAGACCGACGTCACCGAAAAGGCCGCCGCGGCCGTGCTGCGGGGGTCCGCCAAGGATTCCTACGACAAGCTCTTCGCCCAGGTCCGGCAGAAGGCGCCCGAGCAGAAACTCGTGCTCACTTCGCGCGTTTCCGCGATCGCCGTGCAAGAACTCCGGAATGGTCACGCGCGGTTACTCGTCTTTCTCGATCAATCAGCCGTCCGGGCCGACAACAATGCGACCGACAGCGCCGCGGCGCAGCTTTCCGTGACCGCGGAACGTGCGGGTGACGGCTGGGTCGTCACCGAACTCGAACCCCGTTGAAAACAAGCCGAACAACGAGTACTTCACCGTTTCCGGGAGCACCCGGGGCGGACGGGAAACGCAAAAGGAGGACAACCATGTCCGTGGCAACGCAGCTGAGGAGAATGGCCGTGCTCACGTCGGCGGCGGCCGTCGTGCTGGGCGGGGTCGCGGTGACCCCGGCCTCGGCCGACGTCATCCCGATCCCCGTGTCCTACAAGGTGACCGGCAGCACCACGGTGAAGAAGACCGGCAGCGCCATGAAGCTCGGCCCGGGCTCGCTCAAGGGCAACCTGCTGATCGACGACCAGACCGGCTCGGTCGGGCTCAGCGCGGACCTGGCGCTGCCGCCTTCCCAGGCCGACATCTCCCTGCTCTCGGGCATCTTCCGGATCAAGGCCAAGGTCAAGGTGACCCCGCTCGGCCCGGCCACCGGCACGATCGCCGACGGCAACCTGGTCACGCACGCCAAGGCGAACATGGAGATCTACGACATCTGGGCCGGCCCGATCATCCCGGTGATCCCGCTGCCGACCGTGCCGGGCAGCTGCAAGACGAAGACCCCGCTCGACCTCACGCTGTCCGCGCAGGACATCGACATCACCGCGCCGGCCATCACGGTGACCGGCACCTACACGATCCCCGAGTTCTCCAACTGCTTCATCGCCGACATCGCCCTCGGCGCCCTCATTTCGGGGCCGGGCAACACCATTTCGCTCGACCTGGCCAGCGACGCCACCTGAGGCCGACCGCGGGTGGCGGGCCGCGCGCCCGCCACCCGCCGGCTCAGCAAGCCGCGTTCGGGTCTTCCTTCAGCGCGAAGCTGTCGTTGTCCCCGGCCGAGACGGCGAACACCGGCCCGCACCAGGGGAAGGAGGACTCACCGACGAAGTTCGAGCCCCAGGCCACCACCGAGCCGTCGGTCTTGACAGCGACGTTGTGGTTGAACCCGGCGTCGACGCTCACGACGTCCGACAGCGCTTCCGGCGGTACCTCGGTCTGGTGGAAGTTGTCCCGGCCCCAGGCGTAGACCTGGCCGCCTTTCAGCGCCAGGCTGTGGTTGAACCCGGCGGACACCGCCGTGACACCGGAGGAAAGCCCGGCCGGCACCGTCGCCTGCCCGTAGGTGTTGCTCCCCCAGGCCAGCACACCGCCGTTCTTCAGCGCCAGGTTGTGGTCACCGCCGGCGGAGATCGCGGTCACGCCGGACTGGGCGGCCGCCGGCACGTCGGTCCGCGTCCCCCAGCTCACGACCTGCCCGCCCTGCTTCAGCGCGAGGCTGTGCATGTTGGACGTCGAGATCGCGAGGACGCCGCTGGACACCGACGCCGGCAGGGTGGTCTGGCCGTACCAGTTGTTGCCCCACGCCAGGACCTTGCCGTTCTTGAGGGCCAGCTCATGCCCCCAGCCGGACGCGATCTGGCTGACCCCGGACGTCGCCGCGGCGGGGATTTCGTTGGCGCCCCAGTTGTTCGCGCCCCACGCCAGGACCGCGCCGCCCTTCAGCGCCAGCGCGGTCGTGCTGCCCGCCGAGACGGCGGTGACGCCGGTCAGCGCGTCCGCCGGCGGGATCGTGACGTCGTAGTCCGGCTTGCCCCAGGCGAGCACGCCGCCGACGGTGGCCGCGGACGCCGGCTGCGCGAACACCGAGACGGCCATCGCCGCCGTCACCGCGAATGCGGCGCCCTTCAGTGATACCCGTCCACAACGGGAAGTACCCGGCACGGTAGCCTCATTTCTCCGGTTTCGTTATCCGGGATTGCTTCGGCAAGATCACAAATGGTAGACCGTACCGAACGGCGCTTCGCCGCGGCGGCCGTTCTTTGTCAACATCCGCCAAATCCGGTCGCGCGCCTACGCCGTCGCGCACAAGAAGCCGATAACGCCCGGCACGCGCCGGTGCGAAGTCTTGTTCCTTACTGAACTGGCGAGTAGCCTCGATTCCGGCAGATGGACCTCCACCTCGCACGCCGATGAATCGCGACCCGCCGCCCGGGGCAATGGGGACGGTGACCGCGATGGGGGCGCACGGCGGCGAGGAATCGATCAGCCAAAGCCGAGACTGAACTGAATCAAAGGAGATGACAGGTATGTCCCGACTCAGCAGGCTGTCCGCCGGTTTCGCCACCACCGCGACCGCCATCGGCGCCATCGCGGTGCTGACCGCGGGCACCGCGGCCGCCGCCACCGTCACCTACACCGCCGGGGGCACGGCGGGGATCACCTACAACTGCACCTTCCCCGGCATCTCGCCGCAGCCGGTCGCGATCACCGCGCACCTGGACGCGCCCGACGTCGTCCCGGCCGGCACCACCATCACCCCCACCAACGTCGGCGGCAGCGCCACGATCAGCGCGACCGTCCACTCGCTGCTGACCGCGGTCGGCTACGACGGCATCCGGGGCACCGCGACGGTGCCGGTCACGGCGTCGGCGGGCACGCTGTCGCAGCCGTCGGCCACCGGCCTGAACATCCCGGAGGTGATCTACCCGACCGGCGGGCCGATCACCGTGAACATCTCGCAGGTCGCGACGTCCAGCGTTCCGGACTGGACCGCGCCGGCCAGCGCGGGCAGCGCCACGCTGTCGCTGACGAGCGGGCTGTCGGCGAACCTGGAGTTCCACAAGAAGTCCAGCGGCACCTGGTCGCCGTGGACGATGAACTGCACCCTCAAGGTGACGAACCCGGCGCAGA